>JAQAZV010000196.1:0-2701 GCA_032127155.1 Acidimicrobiia bacterium | reverse complement strand
CCCGGGTACCCGGTCTACGAGCGCGGCGCCCTGTTCGCCGGCGCCGAGCTGTACCGGGTCGTTCTCGACGGCGACTTCGTCCTTCGAGCGTCGGATATTCCACGGGAGGTGTGGGACCGTGCACGATTGGTGTGGATTTGTACTCCGCACAACCCGGCGGGGTCCGTGACGACTGCCGACGAGCTTCGCGACCTGGTCGCCGCATGCCGAGCGAACGACGCTCTCCTCCTGTCAGACGAGTGCTACGCAGACACGTACGAGGATGAGGAGTATCCCGAAGGGCCGGCCTCGGTCCTCCAGGTTGCAGGCGACGGTTTGGCCGACGTCCTCGTCTACCTGTCGCTGTCGAAGCGCTCCGGTATGACCGGATATCGTTCCGGTGCCATCGTCGGTGATCCTCGGGCGATCGCAGCACTCAAGGATCTGCGGTCGTCCACGGGAACGGCGTCTGCGGATTTCGTCCAGGCCGCAGCGATCGCGGCCTGGAACGATGATGGCCATGCGGCCGATCGCAGGGCGATCTTCACCGCCAAACGTCGCATCCTCGAACGAGCGTTCCTCGAGGTCGGCATGGAGATCATTGCATCCAGGGCTGGCCTGTACCTCTGGGTTCTGGTGGGTGATGATCTCGGCGTGACCAACACCCTGCTCGAGCATGGCATCGTGGTATCCCCCGGAACATCGTTCGGTGAGGGTGGCGAGGGCTACATACGGCTTGCACTGGTGCCAGGGCTCGACGAGTGTGAGGCTGCCGCAGACGCCCTCAGGGAGGCGCTCGCATGACCGTTCACGGATCTCATTCTGCACTCGAATCGGACCGCGAGGCGATCGAGGCCGCATATCAGGGGACGACGGACGTTCACGAAGCAACCGAAGCAGTCCACCGCACGATCGCAAGGCTCGACGTCGGAGAGGTACGCGTGGCGGAGCCCATCGACGGCGAATGGCGGGTCAACGTGTGGGTGAAGGAAGCGATCCTCCTGTACTTCCGGATTGCCGAGATGCAGACGATGACGAGCGGACCCTTCGAGTATCACGACAAGATCCCGACGAAGACAGGGCTCGCTGAACAGGGTGTCCGTGTCGTCCCGCCTGGGACCGTTCGCTATGGCGCGTTCTGCGAGCCAGGAGTGATCGTCATGCCAGGCTACGTGAACATCGGTGCGTACGTCGGAAAGGGGACGATGGTTGACACATGGGCAACCGTCGGCTCGTGTGCCCAGATCGGCACGAATGTCCACCTCAGCGGCGGTGTCGGTATCGGCGGTGTCCTCGAGCCTCCGGGCGCACGTCCCGTGATCATCGAGGATGGAGCGTTCATCGGCAGTCGATCGATCATCGTCGAAGGAACCCTCGTGGAGCATGGCGCGGTCATCGGGGCGAACACAACGATCACGGCATCGACACCGATCATCGATGTCACCGGCTCCGAGCCCATCGAATATCGGGGCATGGTCCCTGCGAACAGCGTCGTGGTTCCGGGGACACGCCCGAAGGAGTTCCCTGCAGGGACGTATGACCTTCAATGCGCCCTCATCATCGGTCGTCGTACCGACTCTACGGATCGCAAGACCAGTCTCAACGAGGCCCTGAGGACGTTCCAGGTGTCGGTGTGAGCATCATCGACACGTTGGTCGAGATCATCGATATCCCTTCGGTGACCGGGGACGAGGATGCCCTGTGCACGGTCCTCGCCGAGCGCTTCTCGGGTGCATTCCCGGTACAACGGATCGGGAATTCCTTGGTCGTCGGACGACCAGAACCCGAGGAGCGCTTCTTTGCGCTGTACGGCCATCTCGACACGGTTCCCGTCCAGGGCGATCCGAAGGCCCGAGTGGAGGATGATCGCATCGTCGGCCTCGGCGCAACCGACATGAAGGCCGGAGTGTCAGTGATGATCGAGCTCCTCGAGGACGAAACGCTCGACGTCGAGGGAGCATTCGTCTGCGTGTTCTACGCAGGGGAGGAGGGCCCTGCCGCAGGCAACGAAATGGAATCGGTCCTCGACGCAGCACCCTGGCTCATGGGGGCTGCCCTGTCGATCGTGCTCGAACCCACGGACCTCAACCTCGAGATGGGCTGTAATGGCGTCATCAATGCCAACGTCGTGTTCCGGGGAAGGAGCGCCCATTCGGCCCGCCCGTGGCTCGGCGAGAATGCCGTGACGAAGGCAGGGACGTGGTTGGCGAAACTCCACGGGCTCGAGCCAACCCTCGTTGACATCGACGGTTTGGAGTACCGCGAGGTCTTCTCGGTCACCAGGGCGAACGGCGGCATCGCGAACAACATCATTCCGCCCGAATTCACCATCAACCTCAACTACCGGTTTCCCCCCATCTACTCGATCGACGAGGCAGAGTCCCGGTTGAAGGCCCTGACGATGGAAGCCGACGACGTCATCATCACCGATCGCGCTCCGGCGGGTGGTGTCGCCCCCGACCATCCGGAGGTGCGCCGCCTCGAAACGATCGCTGCGAGCGGTCGCAACGCCAAGCAGGGATGGACCGATGTCGCCAGGCTCACGGCACGCGGAGCCGTAGCGGTGAACTACGGCCCCGGTCTCGTGGCGCAGGCCCATCAGGTGGGGGAGTACGTCCCCATCGAACACCTCGAGACGTCGTATGCGGTTCTGAAACGATTCCTGTCAGGAGCAACCGAACCGATCCCGGTCGGCTGAGTTCGATCAGCCGTTTGCTTCAGC
>JAQAZV010000195.1:0-4268 GCA_032127155.1 Acidimicrobiia bacterium | reverse complement strand
CGTGCGCACCTTGCTGCGAAGGGTCAGGCCCGAGCAAACTGGGGCCTGGGCCTCGGAAGTTGACGCAAGCCCGGTGATGGTGAGGAGGAGTAGAAGGACGAGCGAGCGCATGAGGAGACGGCGCGTCATTGTCGCGCTCTTGCTCGTCGCAACCTTCCCTGAGCGCGCCTGGGGTCAGGAAGCCTCTTCAGCGGGTCAATGGCCTGTGTCGAGTTCCGGGCATGAGACGATCGACCTGTCCGACGGACTTGCCTGGGTACGAACGCATCCAATGATGATTGGATCGCTGTCTGCTTCGATGGGAACTCCCCCTCCGTCGGTGGTCGCGAAGTACTTCGATGACTTCCGTGCGAATACGGCGATGCTCTGGCAGGACGGACCTGCCGAGGTCGATGGGTGGCAGCAAGGCAGCGTGACAAGGCCATATATCTCGTGGCTACGAGCCGACGGGACGTCGGCAGTCTGGAACGGCTTCGCATTCGAGTCGACCGGCGAGGTCCTTGGGGGACTTTCGCCGGGTCGCAGCGGACGTGTGGGCTATCAGGTCGGGGATGAGCCAGGCAGTGTCACAGCGCTTGGCCAGATCCAGGCTGGGATCGATGCCGTCAGGGCGGCTGACCCTGGAGCGCTCGTCTTCACCAACCTGAGTGTGTATGTCGCCGAGCCGAGTCTCATCCTGGACCGATGGGTGTCGGATGTTGACGCTGATCTCCTCATGTCAACCGACTACTTCTACGACGATCTGCACTACTCCGCCCTCGAGCAGTACCGGGCTGCGGCACTTGCCAAGGGGGTTCCCTACTGGCAGTACCTCAATGCCTATATCGGTGCAGAGACAGGCGGATCGCGGCTTCATACCCTTTCGGATCTGCGTTGGCAGGCGATGGTGGGCTTGCTATACGGGTACACGGGACATGCGTGGTTCTTCTATCAGGCAGCAGGAGGGGATGAGCATCCGACGGCGACTGCAGCAGGCGGGTCGGCCCTGTTCAGCGGTGTCGGAGACTGGAACGCACCGACAACCGACGCTTGGGTCGACGTCGGTCGAGTGAATGCGGAACTGGCGAACCTCGGACCGACCATGACGCAACTCACATCCACTGATGTCCGATTCATCGTTGCGGACCATCCTGATGCTGTTGTTCCTTTGGCAACACGACCTTGGCGTCGGGGCGCCGGAGGCGATCCCTACCTCACGTCCATCCGTCCAGCACCAGGTGAAGGACCCATGGACATTCCGGTCGGGTTCTTCAGAGACGCCGTTGGCGAACGGTACGTCATTGTTCAGTCGGGTCGTCACACGCACTCGCTCGGGGCAAGCGAGGCGCCGTTGCCCTCTGCCGATTCCGACGGGAGAGTTCGCCTCGAGTTCGACTTCTCTGGTGCTCCGTCCACCGTGGATCGATCCCGCGTCGAGTTTCTCGATCCCATCGATGGAAAGGTCAAGGCGCTCCGACTCGAACCGATCGCACCGGTTGGCGACGAGCCCGGCAATCCGGAGGCGCGCTTCGCCGAGCCGGTCCTCCGCCCAGGAGCCGTCTTCCTGTTCAAGTACGCCGACACGATTCCCTTCCGCATCGGACCATCGCAAGACGGTGTGGGAGTGGTGGATGCCTCTCAGGGTCTTTGGCACCTGCGGGATCGATCGGGCGTACGGACCTTCTACTTCGGTAACCCTGGGGATGTTCCGTTCCTCGGCGATTGGGACTGTGATGGGATCGATACGCCCGGCCTCTATCGACAGTCCGATGGCTACGTGTACCTACGAAACAGCAACACCCAGGGCACAGCGGATGTCAGGTTCTTCTTCGGCAACCCTGGGGATGTGCCTCTCAGCGGCGACTTCAACGGTGACGGGTGCGACTCAGTTTCGATCTACCGTCCCGGTGAAGCCACGTTCTACGTCATCAATCGCCTCGGATCAGAAGATCGCGGCCTTGGATCAGCGGATCTCGCCTATGCCTTCGGCGACATCGGCGATCGTCCCTTCGCAGGTGACTTCGATGGAGATGGCGTCGATACCTTTGGCCTGCACCGACGGACGACGGGAGTCGTTGCCCTCAGGAACTCGCACAGCCAAGGTGTCGCGGACCTCGAGGTCCCGTTCGGAGATCCTTCGGATCGGGTCTTCGCAGGTGATTGGCAGGGCGGGGGATCGGATTCCTTCGGTTTGTTCCGGCCTTCGGAGGCACGCTTCTACCTACGGTTCACCAACACCCCGGGATCGAGCGACATCGACTTCCTCTTCGGTGAGTCGTCGTTCATCCCGATCACCGGCCACACCTCGCCGTAGACACGGAGCAGCGAGCAATCAGATCTTCAGGCGAACCCTGCCACAGATCGTGCAGATGTGCTTGCTCGGTCCGTAACCGGCCGCAGCACCGTGATCGAACGTGTGCTGGTGTTCCTGACCGCGGAGTCCTTCGGTGACCTGAACGCGATCGAGGCCGAAGAGGCCGTTCCTCCGAGCCATGTCGAGGGTCCGGATCCATGGCCCGCCCCGTCCAGCTGAGGCTGTCTTGCGCTCCGGGTTCTCGTCGCGCCCTCCAGTGTCGTTGAGGTGTCCAGTGTCGGTCGTCGAAGCGGTCGCCTCGACAACGGGTTCGGCTGACATCTGATCGACTGCGGGTTGGTCAACCTCTGCGGGCTCGTCCGCGGGGGCTACCGCAGCGACGTCTGTCGCCACCTCATAGAGGTCACCAGCTGGCGGGGCAGTCTCCATCACCGCTGGTGCTGGCGGTGGCGCCGGGGTGCGGGACCGCTTCTTCTTGCGGTTGCGCTTGGGCTGGCTGTCCTTCGCTTCTTGGCTGCCCGGGTATGGGCGGACGAGCGGATGTGAGGCAAAGGACGTCGGATCGTCTGCGGTGAAGATCAGCCGGTCACCCTCCGCTACGAAGGCGAACCGCGTGGCGTCGACCGCAGATATCTCGACATCGGAGGTTTGCCACGTGCCGAGCTCGAGGTCTCCGGACCGGAGCGTCACGTCGGTGCCGTTGATGGTGAGGGTCACGCTCAGCGGATTGCGCTCGCCGGGGCTCCGAACGGAACCCGACGCCGACATTGGTGGCAGGGGCGCGGCGGGATCGTTGATCTTGGTCGTCCTTCGCACGCGCATGGGTACCCGCCTCTTCACGGTCTTGGTAGTTCTTCGGAACCTGCACGGTTGTTCTCAACCGGAATGTCCGTGACTCCCGAGAGCCCTGAGCGCACACACACATTGCGGCCCCGACGAATCGGCCGATACGGATGCGCGCAAGAATGGGTTCCGAAGGTCGCCAGATCATCGGAGGCAGGAATGCAGAATCCCATTTCCTTCATGGGTGCCAACTATGTGTGTCGCGAGATCGGATTCGTCGTTCCCGAGGGCTCCGGAGGGCTCACCGGATGGTGGGGCGTCGCTGATCAGGCGACCCAGTCGGCGTTTGCCCCGATTGACACGTATCACGAGCGGTTCGATGAGATCGTTGCCGACGTTGCTGCGATGGGCTTCGATCACATGGATGTGTGGCTCGCGCACCTCAACCCGGAGTGGGCCACAGACGAGCACGTTGCCGTCGCCCTGGAAGTCCTCACCCGGCACGGCATGAAGGTTTCGAGTCTGGCTGGCGGGTTCGGTGCCACCCGTGAGGTCTTCACACGGAGTTGCGAGATCGCCTCGGCCCTCGATTGCGGCATCCTCGGGGGATTCGCACCCATCCTGCAAACCGATCGCAGATTCGTTCTCGACACGCTCGCCGATCACGGCGTGAAGCTCGCCCTCGAGAACCACCCCGAGAAGAACCCTGGCGAGGTGCGGGAGCTCATTGGTGAGCCGACCGATGGGCTGGTTGGATCGACACTCGACACGGGATGGTTCGGCACTCAGGGGTATGACGCCGCCTCCGCCGTCGGTGAGCTCGCCGATGTCGTCTTCTACGTACACCTCAAGGATGTGCTGGCCGAAGGAGCGCACGACAGTTGCCGGTTCGGGGATGGCGTTGTCCCTCTGGAGGCCACCGTTGCGGCTCTGGCGGAGATCGGATACGCCGGTTCCTTCAGCCTCGAACACGAACCGGATGACCGCGATCCGACCGACGACGTCCTGGCGAGTCGTGCCATGCTCCAGAGCTGGATTGGGTCATGACCAAGACCCCCATTGCCATCGTCGGCTGTGGCAATATCGCAAGCCAATACGCCTCGACGTTCTCCGCCTCTGATGTCGTCGACATGAAGGGTGTCTTCGACCTTGATCCGGAACGAACTCGGGCTTTCGCAGAGGAGTTCGGGGT
>JAQAZV010000194.1:0-6701 GCA_032127155.1 Acidimicrobiia bacterium | reverse complement strand
GGGCAACTCATAACTCACAACTCACAACTCATGACTCAGAAAATCCACCACACCGCGTAGCCGCAGGCGAGGCCGTAGAGGCCAGCGACGACGTCATCCATCGTGATCCCGACTGATCCGGGAAGGCTCTCGGCCTGTGGGACACCGGGAAGCACCTTGAAGATGTCCGCAGCCCTCGCAACCAGCACGGCGACGAGCCACGGCCAACCGCTCAGACCGATCACGGCGACGAATGTGCCTGCCATCTCGTCGATCACGATCCAGCCGGGATCTGCATGATCTTCGGCGAAGGGCCTCGCCGACCACAGCGAAAGGCATGCGAACAGGGCGAAGACCCCACCGTGGACCCACCACGAGCGTTCCCACCACAGGAGGGACATGCCGGCGGCGAGGACGGCACCGAACGTTCCTGCGCCGTTATCGCTCTTCCACAGCCGCGAAGGGATCAGACCGACCCCGAATCCCGATGCGATGAACCGATGCATGGCGCCGAACAGTAGACCAGTGATCGTTGGGCACGGGTGGAGTCGGTGCGTCCCGTAGGCGTCTAGCGTGCCATGTGCAGTCAACACGAGGAGCATCATGCGACCGGACCAGCTCGCCGACTTCCGCGTCCCATCCGACGCCAACCTCCATCCGGACGGGAAGCGGATTGCGTTCGTCATCAAGCAGATGGATCTCGACGAGGACGCCTACATATCGAGAATCTGGCTGTGGGACGGGTCCGAGGCCAGGGCCCTCACGTCCGGAAGTGCCGACAGCACCCCTCGTTGGTCGCCGGATGGACAGGTGCTCGCATTCCTCCGCAAGGGAACCGGGGACAAGGACAGGCCCCAACTCGCGCTGCTCCCGATCGCTGGCGGTGAGGCAGATGTCGTGACCGACTTCGAGCTTGGCGTCTCGGACATGTCGTGGTCACCCGATGGGGCGAGGATCGTGCTCCAGGTGTCCGAATACATCGATGGGATCGAGGACGAGGACGAGCGCGCGAGGGCACCACGGAGGATCACCCATCCGGCGTTCCGATTCGACAACATCGGCTGGCTCTCCGACAAACGATCCCATCTGTGGATACTCGACACCGCATCACACGAGACCCGCCAGCTCACATCAGGCGACTTCTTCGAGTCCGGGGCCAGCTGGAGCCCGGATGGCGCAACGATCTCGTTCCTGTCTGCGCGCGGGGATGACCGATGGGCACATCCCCTCGGAAGTGTCTACACCGTCCCAGCGGGCGGAGGTGAGGTCACGCAGGTCACGTCACAAGGGCAATGGGACTGGGTGGGATATGCACCCGATGGTTCCTTGTATGTCATCGGCCATCCGACCGATCGGTTCCGGCTCGAGGCTGCTCCACTCCAGCGCGTCGCCCCCGAGGGAACCCTGACGAGGATCACCGACCTCGACCGAAACCTGCGTCCAGGGCATCCACCAGGGCTCCTTGCCGGACCGCGATTCCTCGCCGACGGCACAATTCACTGCGTCCTGGAGGATCGCGGGATGCAGCGCGTCATTGCGATAGGCGAGGATGGGGCAATCTCGGATGTTGTCGGAGGTCCGAGGCTCATCACCGGGTGGGACCCGCGTCCCGACGCCTCCGCTGCAGTGTTCACTGCCACGTCACCGACGGAACCGGGGGATCTGCGATGGTGGGACGGCTCGTCCGAGACCGTCATCATGTCCCTCAATGACGAATTCGTTGCCGCAGCCGGTTTGGTCGAGCCAGCAGAATTCACGTACGAATCGGATGGCGCCGAGATTCACGGGTGGGTGTATCTACCGCCAGGTGACGGGAAGGTCCCCATCCTCTTCAGCATCCATGGTGGACCGGCGACCCAGTACGGATGGGGTTTCTTCGACGAGTTCCAGGTGTTCGTCGGCGCCGGATATGGCGTCGTAGCTGTCAATCCGCGCGGCTCATCCGGCTACGGCGACGCACATATGCAGGTCCCATGCGGGCGGTGGGGCGAGGACGTTCCACCTGATCAGGCTGACCTCATGGGCGCTCCCCACGCCGCCGGAGCCCAATTCCCGCGGCTCGACACCGATTCCAAGGTGATCATGGGAGGCTCCTACGGGGGTTTGAGCACGGCGATGATCACAGCACTCGACGACTCGTATCGATCAGCCGTCGCTGAACGGGGGGTCTACAACTGGGTGTCGATGGGTGGAACCACGGACATCCCGTGGTTCCTCGAGGTCTATCTCGAGGCGACGCTGCCGAACGACGTGGACGCCATTTGGAAGGCGAGCCCCCTCGCACGGGCACACGCCATCACCACGCCGACCCTCGTGATCCACTCGGAGACGGACTTCCGCTGCCCGATCGAGCAGGGCCAGCAGCTCTTCTCGCTGCTGTATCGCCAGGGTGTCGAGACGGAGCTGCTTCTCTTCCCGACGGGAGAGGGACACGAGCTCTCCCGCAGCGGAAAGCCGAAACACCGCGTCGAGCGATTCGAAGCGATCCTCGACTGGCACGCCAAGCATCTGGATGAGCCTTCGAATCGGTGACGGAACGGCTCGGTGCGTGCCAAACTGTGAGCATGAATCCGACCGAACACATCTGGATGGACGGCGAGCTGGTTCCATGGGAATCGGCAACCGTCCACGTCCTGGCCCACGGCCTCCACTATGGCACCGGAGCATTTGAAGGCATCCGCGCCTACGAAACACCGAAGGGGACGGCGGTCTTCCGGTTGACGGACCACATGGATCGCCTCCGTCGGTCGGCCAAGGCCCTTGGCATACCGTTCGGCTACGAGGTCGAAGAGCTCGTCGACGCCGTCAAGCTGGTCCTGAGGTCGAACGGCCTGAAGTCCGGGTACGTCAGACCGATCACCTTCTATGGCACGGGTTCGATGGGCCTCAATCCTGCAGGAGCCGGCGTGCACATGGTGATCGCCGCATGGGAGTGGGGTGCATACCTCGGCGAGGAGGGCATCCAGAACGGCATCAGGGTGGCGGTGTCCTCCTGGAGGCGGATCGGGCACAACGCCTTCATGCCCGATGCGAAGGGCACAGGGGGATACATGAACTCGGTCCTCGCAAAGTCTGCAGCGATCAAGGCAGGGTACGACGAGGCGCTACTCCTCAACGAGGATGGACTGATCGCAGAGGGGTCAGGGGAGAACCTGTTCATGGTCCGCAAGGGCGTGGTCCACACACCTCCGACGTCGGCTGGCGCCCTTGACGGCATCACCAGGGACTCCGTGTACTCGCTGCTCAGCGAGGATGGCTATGAGATCAAGGAGACCCAGGTCACCCGTACCGACCTCTACTACGCAGACGAGGTCTTCTTCACCGGCACGGCTGCGGAAGTGACACCCGTGCGGGAGGTCGATGACAGGGACGTCGGAGACGGGAAGCCCGGCCCTGTGACACGGCGAGCACAGGAGCTGTACATGGGGACGGTCAAGGGTGAGCTCGACCTCCACCCCGAGTGGCTCGAATACGTTTGAACCCGTAGGCATGGGCAATCAGGTGTACCGCTTCATCACAGGCAATCGGGTCGCATTCCCTCCCGCGGTCACCGACCTGAGCGGTACGCACACGCCCTATTGCTGGGGATGCGGTCCGGATGCTCGCGAAGGCCTTGGACTGGTGCCAAGACTCGATGGATCCGATCCTGTCGCGGACCTGGAGTTCGACCCGCGCTTCGAAGGGGGTCCTGGAACCGTGCACGGCGGTGCAATCGCGGCGTTCGTGGACGATCTCCTTGGCTTCGTGCCCGTCGTGTATGGAACTCCCGGTGTCACTGCCAGGCTCGATACGAACTACCGGAAGCCGGTGCCACTCGGCGTCACCGTTCACGGCAGAGCATGGCTATCGGCCGTCGACGGAGACAAGATGTGGGCAGAGGGCACGATCGAAGCAGGGGACGAGGTCTATGTCGAAGCCTCAGCGTTGTTCATCGCAATCAGCTTCGAACACTACCGAAAGGTGCATGAACAACTGACCGAGGAACAACTGGCACGCAGCGCCGCCTACCGTTCCGGTGATTACTTTCCTTGAGCGGGAGGCCGCATGAAGATCGTCCGCGTCGATGCCGAAGCCGATGACATCACCTATGGCACGGTGGAGCCGGATGGCATTCGCCTCTATCACGGATCCCCCCTCTTCCAATGGGAGCGATCCGAAACGGTGCTCCCCATCACCCAGGTGAAGCTGCTGGCGCCAATCATTCCGACGAAGGTGGTTGCCGTCGGCAAGAACTATGCCGACCACGCCGCCGAGATGTCCTCTGACGTCCCGACCACACCCGTCATATTCCTGAAACCGCCGACGTCGGTGATCGGACCGATGTCACCCATTCGCCTGCCAGCCGCATCGGTGGAGGTCCACCATGAAGCGGAGCTCGCGGTCGTCATGGGGAAGGTTGCAAGGAACATCCACGCAGACGACGCATCCAGTCACATCCTCGGATACACGATTGCCAACGATGTGACCGCTCGCGACCTGCAGCGATCCGACGGGCAGTGGACCCGCGCCAAGGGATTCGACACGTTCTGCCCCCTCGGACCCGCCATCGACACCGAATTCGACCCGACCGAACCGCACCAGATCCGCTGCACCGTCAACGGCGAAGTTCGCCAGGACGGATCGACCGCAGATCTCGTCTTCGGCGTCGCAGACATCGTCGCCTTCATCTCGTCGGTCATGACCCTCCTCCCAGGCGACGTGATACTCACCGGAACCCCTGCCGGCGTCGGGCCGATACGCGATGGTGACCGCGTCGAGATCGAGATCGAAGGAATCGGCGTCCTGTTGAATCCGGTGATGTCGGCATGACCGTCCGAGTCCGTTTCGCACCATCCCCGACCGGATACCTCCATGTCGGGTCTGCGAGGACCGCGCTGTACAACTACCTGTTCGCGAACGCCAACGACGGAGTGTTCATCCTCCGGTCCGACGACACCGATCAGGAACGCAACACCGACGAGTTCCAAGAGGACATCCTCACCCACCTCCGGTGGCTGGGGCTCGACTGGGACGAAGGATTCGCCATCGGTGGTCCCCACGGGTCCTATCGCCAATCGGACCGATTCGACCGGTACTCCGAGGTCGCCCATGACCTGGTTCGGGCAGGGAAGGCCTACTACTCGTTCGCCTCGCCGGCCCAGCTCGACGAATTCAAGGGGAATGCGAGGGACTCCGGCACATCCCCTGCCTACGACGGATCGATGGAACCGTCGTATGACCAGGTCAGTCGGAGGCTCGCAGACGGGGAGAAGGCGGTGGTTCGCTTCAGGGTTCCTCGACCGGGAGCGACCCTCTTCGAAGACGTCGTGCGGGGCGAGATGCGGTTCGACCACGAACAGGTCGATGACTTCGTGATGCTTCGGTCCGATGGGACCCCGACCTATCACCTGGCTTCCACCGTCGACGACGTCGACTACGGAATCACCCATGTGATCAGGGGAGAGGATCTGCTCTCCTCCACTCCGAAACACATCCTCCTCACCGAGGCGATGGGCGCCGAACCCGCAACCTATGCCCACCTGTCCCTCCTGATGGGTCCCGACGGCAAGAAGCTGTCGAAGCGACACGGTGACACCGCGATGAGTGCCTATCGTTTGGCCGGGTACCTCCCCGATGCGATGAACAACTACCTCGCACTGCTTGGCTGGAACGTCGGCGACGACGAGGAGGTCGTGTCGCTCGAGGAAATGGTCGACCGGTTCGATCTCTCCACGGTCTCACGGAATCCGGCCATCTTCGATGTCCGGAAACTGGAGTGGCTCAACGGCGTCTACATCAGGGAGATGGACAGCCAGGAGTTCGCAGCTGTGGCACTCCCCCTCGTGGAAGAGGACCTTGGAAGGGAGCTGGACGAGAGCGAAAGGTTGGTCTTCTCGGCGATGCTGCCCCTCGTCAAAGAACGCACCAAGCTCCTCCCCGAGGTCGCAGACCAGATGCGATTCCTGTTCTCACCGATCGCTGAGTACGACGAGGCATCGTGGTCCAAGGTGATGGAGACACCGGAAGCGACGCTGGCACTGGATGGCGCATCCTCGGCCCTCGATCTGGTCGATGTGTGGACGACCCAGGCCATCGATGATGCCTTGCGCGGCATGCTCACCGAGACCGAGCTGTCGGCCCGCAAGGGTCTCCAACCGATACGCGTCGCCGTGTCCGGATCCACTGTGAGTCCACCACTCTTCGAATCGCTCGAGGCGCTCGGAAAGGACGAGACGCTCGCCAGAATCACCGCAGCCAGGCTGCGGCTCAGCTGACATGTCGAGCGCCGATGGGCAGATCACGTTCCTGCCATGCGCCGACCTCGCACGGAGCCGCGCCTTCTATGGCGATGTCCTCGGGCTCGAGCTCGTTCTCGATCAGGGCACCTGCAACATCTTCCGTGTGACCGGGGATTCGTTCATCGGTGTGTGCGAACACCTCGACCCCATCGAGGGTCGCAGCGCCATCTTCACGATCGTTGCCGACGACGTCGATGGATGGTGCAAGCGGATCTCCGACAACGGCGGGAGGGTCGAGTCAGGCCCTGCCCACAGTGACCGGTATCACATCTACCACGCCTTCATCCGTGATCCCGACGGCAACTACATCGAGATCCAGCGTTTCGATGATCCGGGTTGGGCCGCCCCCAAGGGGTCCTGACCGGAATCCGTTCGCTGCCGAGGACGTTGCCAATAGGGAGGTCCGGCTCGTATCCTTGCCTCGCTGTCGGGGGTGGTGTAATT
>JAQAZV010000193.1:0-2602 GCA_032127155.1 Acidimicrobiia bacterium | reverse complement strand
GCGTATTCCTCGGCGGTTTCCACACCTCGGTCGCCCAGCCGTTGACGTAGGGCTGAGTCGACCAGGAGTCTCCGCAACGCTGCTGCGCCCGCATCGATGTCACCGACAGGGAAGGTCAGCGCATTGACCTCGTCGATGAGGATCTCGTCGTTCCCGGGGCACGTCGTCGACAGCACCGGGCAACCCGCCGAGAGGGCCTCGAGCACAGCCACGCTGAAGTTCTCGCGTTCGGTCGGCAGAATCCACACGGTCGCCGCTGCAAGCCAGTCGGCCACATCGGTTCTGTGCCCGACGAAACTCACGCGGTCGACAACTCCGAGTTCTTCGGCGGTTCGGCGTGCGACATCCGACTCGGTACCCGTGCCGACGAACACGAGTCTCAGTCGCGGAAATTCTGCGACGTGGCGCGCGAACATCTGAACCGCATCGGTCGGACGTTTCTGGGCATCCATTCGGGACGTGAAGACAACGAGGGGGTCGTCCGACGTCATCCCCAGTTCGACGCGTGGTCGACTTCCGTCCCCGGATGCCATGGCTCTCGTGTCGATCGCGTTGCGCACCACGCAGACCCGAGCCTCCGGCAGTCCGCAGGCTCGTTGGAACGCCGATCCGTGTTCACTCGGTGAAATGACGGTATGGACGCGACGTCTGACCGCAAATGCCCAGAACCGAGCGCGAGCCGTTTTCGGTTCGATCGTCTCGTAGGGACTCTGCAGTGTGACGAACGCTCGAGGAACACGTTCGAGTTCGAGGGCGGTCATCAAGCTCCGCGGGAGGCAGGAGTTGCCCGTGTGGAAATGCACGACCGGCGCATCGAGGGTTCGCACCAGACGGACCATCGAGCGGAGATCCTGCTTCGGCCCGGACATGTCAGACTGTATGAGATCCGTCCGATCACAAGTGATCCCGAGCTCTCCACACCGTTCGGCGAAGGCAATCGAGGTGTCCACCGCGGGCACGATCACCCGCACACGCAGCCCGCGACGATGCATACCGTGCGCAAGGTGAAGCATCTGTACGGCGTCGCCGCCGTGGCCGGTCAGGAACCCGACGTACTGGATATCGTATTCAGTTGACGTCTTCCGACTCATCCACATTCCTCCGACCATGCCACGGGCACGCGCCCCGTTGCCCAGGTCGTCGTCTCACGCCAGACGGGGGTCTTCCCCGATGGCGACCCATCAGGCCCCGCTGCGGGCCAAGCTACCCCGCCGAGCCATTGTTCACCCAACGGAGTCCGTCATCGAGCATCCCCCGGCTCAGCAACGAGCGAATCGTTCGCAACCGGTAGTAACGATCGCTCGTCCAATCGACCTCCGAGAGCTTCTCCGCCGAGTACGCCGCATACAGCTCTTCGATACCTGCCCGAAGCGTCCATCTGGGCTTGTAGTCAGTGAGTAGACGGTTGATCTTCGTGAAGTCCACGCGGTAATCACGAGCATCTGGCGATGCTCCGACAGCAAACGCCACCTCACAATTCGGGACGATCTCCGCTACGAGATTTGCGACGTCTCGAATCTGGTGATTCTCGCCAACCCGCCCCACGTTGAACGCCTGGTCGTGGATGGCCTCGAGGGGGGCCGTGAGGCAGGCTTCGAACGCATTGATGATGTCGCCGATATGAACCAGGGGCCTCCAGGGCGACCCATCGCTCTGAAGCAATACCTTGCCGGTAGTGATCGCATGCCCGACAAGGTTGTTCACGACGATGTCTGCACGCAGGCGGCGGGAGACGCCGTACGCGGTGGCGTTTCTCAAATACACCGGTGAGAATTCATCGCTTGCGAGTTCCGACAATGCCTGCTCTGCGCGAACCTTTGATTCTCCGTATGGCGTCACCGGATGGAAGGCGGCATCCTCATTCAATTCCTCGTCGCCTCCTGCCCCATACAAGCTGCACGAGGAAGAGAAGAGAAATCGTCCGACGCCGGCAGCCTTCGCGGCCGCAGCCAGTCGAATCGAGGCTTGCAGGTTGATGTCGTACGTCAGATTGGGATTGACATCACCCAATGGATCATTGGACAGGGCTGCAAGATGCAGCACGGCATCGAATCCGTCCAGATCGTCGGGTTCGACATCCCGCAGATCGATCCGCAGCTCGGGGATCGACACCGGCGGAATTGCGAAGTCACAACCGTCGTAGAAGCCCGTATCGAGCCCTACGACTTCGTACCCGTGCTCCAACAGAACCGGCACCATTTCGGCACCGATGTAGCCGAGATGTCCTGTCACCAATACTCGCATTTGCTCTCCTCCATCAGATAACGATCTTGCGCGCGTGAAATCCCTCGGCCCAACCCGAGGCAGCGTTGCACTCGATCGAGCGAAGTGCCATGAGCCCCCGGAAGACCTCCGGTCGGAACCAGCTCTTGCTCCGCTGCGTCCCGAAATGGTTCATCAGGAGCTCGACCTTTCGATCCGCAATTTGCTTGTCGAGTGGCACGAACCAGTTTGGCTGAGCGAGATCGCCCTCGTACTTCGGGATCTCATATTCGAGTACCTGATGATTGCGGAAGGTGTTCCAGGTGAAGTTGGAGATGGTCCTGTGATCCTGGTGATCGTCATCCCGGCGATGGGTGAAGACGAGGTCGGGGGTCACCGC
>JAQAZV010000192.1:0-3723 GCA_032127155.1 Acidimicrobiia bacterium | reverse complement strand
ACGATGGTCTGCTCGTCCGTGTTGAGGTGGTCGATGGACGACCACAACGGGATGAGCTTCGCCTGAAGAGCGTCGTAGGCGTCCTGATCGCGAGGATCGAATGGTGTATCCATTGGTCGACCAACCTACTCCAGCATGGCCGCCCATGTTGCTGATCTCGTCGGTTGATGAGACCCGATCAGGTGTCCATCGTGAGGAAGGGAGCGGCGAGCCGGAGGGTCGCGGAGGCGGCACGGTCCGCGTCAGGCAGGGCTGGGTTCCACGATGAGACGGAGAACGCCACCACGTCACCTCCGACCGCAAGGTGAATCAGGGCCTTCCGAACAGCGGCGAGTGAGGGTCCGCCCGGTGCCGGGTAGTTCTCTGCTGGCATCTCAACCGGGTCGACGACATCGGTATCGACATGGATGTGGAGCGGGCCCCGCGGAGGTTCCGAGTGCGTCACCTCGTCCACCGTCATCACGGTGACTCCTGACGATGCCAAGGCATCATCCTCCCCAGGGTCGAGGTCCCTGCCGTCCACGAGGATTGTACGTTCGTCGGGAAGAGGGGTCAGCCCTGCAGCGTCAACGATCGTTTGCTCACCGCGGCCCGTCACCATTGCGAGTGGCATGCCGCCGATGAACCCTGACGGCGTTGTTTCCCAGGTGTTGAAGTCCCCGTGGGCGTCGAAGAAGATCAGCGTCGGTTCGACGCCCGTGCGTTGGAGGCCAGCGAGCGTGCCGATGATCGACACGCAGTCGCCGCCAAAGATCACGGGGTTCGAGGTCGTGGCAACCGTGGCGGCGAGTTCCTTGTACAGGATGGACATGCGGTCCTGGGGCGTTCCCTCGCCGAGGTGAGGGGTCAGGGTGTCGTGCGGCGTCGGAACGGAGAAGCCCTCCATCGGGTTCCCCATGAAGTACGGAACCGAAATGATGCCCACACCGCAAATGTAGTCCTCGACGGACGGTTCGATGGTGTCCCGGCGGCTCCGGGGAACCGTGCGGGACGTTGCGACACGGAGGTCGGCCCCGCGCTCGAACGGGGAGGCGAATATGCTGCCGTCGGAAACGACTGGGAGAACCATGATCAATTGCGGGAACTGCGGCGCGGGGAATCCGTCCGGCCACGCCTTCTGCTCGACCTGTGGCACGGCATTGGCGAATACGTGTCCGTCCTGCGGTACCGCGAACGACTCCGCCAATCGGTTCTGCTTCAGCTGCGGAACAGCCCTGTCCGAGGGTGCCGGCGAACGATCCAGTCCTGCCCCGGCCTCTGCGGATCCGGTGAAGGACAGCGGCGAACGGAGGCTGGTTTCCGTGGTCTTCGCCGACCTCGTCGGGTTCACCACCTTTTCGGAGCACCGCGACCCCGAGGATGTTCGAGCGATGCTGACCCGCTACTACGAGCGGTGTCGGGAGATCATCGATCGCCACGGTGGGACGACCGACAAGTTCATCGGAGACGCGGTGATGGGCGTGTGGGGAGCGGTTGCTGCCCACGAGGACGATGCCGAGCGGGCAACACGTGCGGCCCTCGAACTCGTGGACATGGTCGCCGGTTTGGGGGCCGACCTCGGCATCGCGGAGCTTGCGGCTCGTGCCGGTGTGCTGTCGGGGGAGGCATCCGTCGGCTCGGGAGGGAACGCGCAGGGTTTGGTTGTCGGGGATCTCGTCAACACGGCGTCGCGACTCCAGTCGATTGCCGAACCGGGCACCGTCTTCGTTGGTGAGGCGACGAAGGGCCTCGTCGGGGCGGCCATCGAATTCAAAGCCGTCGGTGAACACCACGTCAAGGGCAAGGATCTCGCCGTGGCCGTCTACCAGGCAATGAGGGTGATCGCGATCTCCACACCACGAAGGGGTGGGGAGCTTGCCGATGGGCCGTTCGTCGGGCGGGACGACGAGCTCCGAATGCTCAAGGACCAGCTGCATGCCACAGGTCGCGAAGGTCGAGCACGCATGGTGTCGATCATCGGAGAGGGTGGCATCGGCAAGACCCGGCTGAGCCAGGAACTCGTCCGGTACATCGACGGCATCAAGGAAGACATCTACTACCACAACGGTCGGTCGCCCTCGTACGGCGACGGCGTCACCTTCTGGGCACTGGGCGAGATGATTCGCCAGCGCGCAGGCATCGTCGAGGCTGAGGACGCGGCAAAGAGCCGGATGAAGCTTCGCACGACGGTGGCGGACTTCACCCCAGACGACGAGGACCAGAAGTGGATCGAGCCGAGGCTCGCAGCGGTCATCGGTCTCGCGCCAATGCCGCCTGGTGACCGATCGGAGCTCTTCGGTGCTCTCCGGTCGTTCCTCCAATCCGTAGCGAATCGCGGCACCGTGCTGATGGTGTTCGAGGATCTCCACTGGGCGGACGATGGTTTGCTCGACTTCATCGATGAACTCGTTGAGCGCACGACCAGCCATCCCATCCTCGTCGTATGCCTGACACGACCCGAGCTGTTGGAGCGGCGCCCGACGTGGGGGGCCAGCCGGAAACGCACCTTGACGATGCACCTGAGTCGACTGGACGAGGATTCGATGCGTGTCCTCGTTGCGGGCCTGGCACCGGGGATACCCGAGGATCTGGTCGTGAGGATCGCCGACCGCACGGCAGGCGTTCCCCTCCATGCGGTGGAGTTCGTTCGGATGCTGCTCAACACCGCTCAGTTGGTGCCGGCAGGAGGGGGCTTCGAGTTCATCGGATCGGGCGATGACCTTTCCATCCCGGATACGGTCAACGCCATCATCGGGGCACGGCTCGATCGACTCGAACCCGATGAGCTCGCCATCATTCAGGATGCGGCCGTTCTGGGATTGACGTTCACGATCACCGACGTAGCTGCGATGCGCGGCATCCCACTTGCTGATGCCGAGTCCGTGCTCCGGGAGCTCGTCCGTCGCGAGATTCTCGAAGTCGATGAGGATCCGAGGTCACCCGAGCGCGGGCAGTACCGCTTCGTGCAGAGCCTGATCCGTGAGGTTGCCTACGGGCGCTTGTCGAAGTCCGAACGCGTCGGCCGCCACATCGCCGTCGCCGAGCGGTTCGAGGCTCTCGATGACATCGAGCTCGCTGGCGTGATTGCGAGCCACTATGCCGATGCTGCGGCGGCTGATCCCTCCGATGGACAGCTCCTGAAGAAGGCACGCGAGACACTGATCGGTGCCGCCGATCGAGCAGCGAGCCTCCATTCCGATCGTCAGGCCGCCGACCTCTATCTGAAGGCAGCCAGCATCACGGAGGACGTTCCCGCGGCGATGGACCTCAGGCTCAAGACGGCATGGACCCTGGAATTGTCGAATCTGACCGGTGACGCGGTCGCGATGGGGACCGACGTTGTCGAGTGGGCCAGGCAGCATGATCATCGCGAACTCGAGGTACGCGCGGTCACCACGGTCGCCTCCATATTGTCGGGCAACTTCGAGGCTGACAAGGCGGTCGAACTCATCCTTCCCGTGTATGAGTCGACCCCCCAGACGAATGATGAGGTGTGGGCCAGGTTGGCGGCGGAGACATCGCGATCTCTCATGCTGGCTGATCGACCGTTCGAATCCGTGGCGGTGGCGGACATTGCCATTCCGGTGATCGAGGAGCTCGACCTGATCGAGGAGCTCCTTCAGATACTCGTGAACAAGGGATCGGCGCTCGGCAATGCGGGCCGTTGGATGGAAGGGTCGGCAATCCTGCGTGGCGTCATCGAAATCGCAGCCATGCATGATTTCGCAATGGTGCGGGTCCGCG
>JAQAZV010000191.1:0-13644 GCA_032127155.1 Acidimicrobiia bacterium | reverse complement strand
CACCCCACTCGAGGCCGTCCCTCTGGCGGAATCCTTCGAGGATGGACAGCTTCGCAGCCCAATCGAGTCGATCGCTGACGCGTTCATACCCGACCGTGAGGTCATCGAGCAGGCGACGCCACTCGTCGAGCACCTGTTTGTAGACAGGGGCGACAGCCGACTCGTTGGCGTATGTCTCGAGGACTTCGAGGTACGTCCACTGGAGATCGAGCGCGCATGTGGCGGAACCATCCTTCACGGCGAGGACCGCCTTCCCTGTGAGGTCATGGCTCACGGTGGTCACGGCCCGCACCGGGTCCTCGAGCACGATCGGCTCATCGAGCGCGCCATCTTCGAGCGCCATCAGGAACAGGTTGAGCGCACCGAGCTTGACGAACGTCTGGATCTCCGAGAGGTTGGCGTCCCCAAAGATCACATGCAGCCTTCGGTAGCGCCCAGGGTCGGCGTGTGGTTCGTCCCTCGTATTGACGATTGGGCGCTTCAGCGTCGTCTCGAGCCCGATTTCCTCTTCGAAGAAGTCTGCACGCTGTGTCAGCTGAAAGCTGACATCCCTGCGCCCATGTTCGCTGCCTACCTTTCCAGAGCCGGTGAGGATTTGACGGGAAACGAGAAATGCCGTCACCTGGCGGGCCAGCCCACCGAACGGTACCGAGCGCGAGACGAGGTAGTTCTCGTGGGCCCCATAGGAATTGCCCTTGCCGTCCGAGTTGTTCTTGTGGAGGAGGATCCGTTGTCCGCTCGGAAGCTGGGAATTCGCTGTCGTGGCGGCCCGGTGCATCACGACTTCCCCTGCCTTGTCATGGAGGGTTGCCTCCATGGGATCGGAGCATTCCGGTGAGCTGTATTCCGGGTGTGCGTGGTCGACATACAACCTGGCACCGTTGTGGAGCACCGAATTGACCAGCCCAGAATCCGTTTCGTCGATCGAGGCGTGCCCGAGGCTGAAACCCCGTGCATCCCTCCCAGGTGTTTCGTCGTCGAACGACCACCGGATCCTGTCGGCTCCCCCTGCGTAGGCGTTCACCACGGCAGCGGACGAGGTCACCGGATTTGCCGTCATATCGCCTACGACCGTGATGCCGTACTCGACCTCTGTGCCGATGATCTGGGTGCGGTCCACGATCAGAGGTACTGGCCAGGTGTCACGGCTTCGATGGATCGATGCTCCTGCTCGCCCTCGATGAGTGTCCGAACGTAGACGATCCGTTCGCCCTTCTTCCCGGAAATGCGAGCCCAGTCGTCGGGATTCGTCGTGTTCGGGAGGTCCTCGTGCTCGTGGAACTCCTGGGCCACGGCGTCGAGGAGGTCCTGGATCCTGAGGCCCAGCGTCCCCTCGGCGATCTCACGTTTGATCGCTTCCTTCTTCGCTCGCCTGACGATGTTCTCGATCATGGCACCAGACGCGAAGTCCTTGAAATAGAGCTCCTCACGGTCACCACTTGCGTACGTCACTTCGAGGAAGCGATTGTTCGGTGTCGTTGCGTACATCTTCTGTGACACCTCATCGATCGCCGCGGCGAGGAATGCGTCCACCGAACCGAGCCGAGCAATCTCATTGGCATCGATGGGAAGGTCGTCGGTGAGGTAGATGCTGAAGATCTTGTGGGCAGCCTCGACGGTCGGACGATCGATCTTGATCTTCACATCCAATCGCCCTGGACGAAGAATCGCCGGATCGATGAGGTCCTCACGATTCGATGCTCCGATGACGATGACGTTCTTGAGGGATTCGACACCGTCGAGTTCGCTCAGGAGCTGTGGAACGATCGTCGATTCCACATCCGATGACACGCCGGTTCCCCTGGTCCGGAACAGCGAGTCCATCTCATCGAAGAACACGATCACGGGAACGCCCTCGTCTGACTTCTCCTTGGCACGCTGGAAGATCAGTCGGATCTGGCGTTCGGTCTCGCCAACGTACTTGTTGAGTAGCTCGGGACCTTTGATGTTGAGGAAATACGATCGCACGTCGGCATTGCCGGTGCCCGCTGCCACAGCCTTGGCCAGCGAGTTCGCAACCGCCTTCGCGATCAGCGTCTTTCCACACCCCGGGGGTCCATAGAGCAGGACACCCTTGGGAGCTGCCAGGTTGTACTCCTTGAACCTCTGTCGGTGGACATAGGGAAGCTCAACGGCATCCTGAATGACATCGATTTGCGTGTCGAGTCCTCCGATGTCGTCGTAGGTGATGTCCGGTACTTCCTCGAGCACCAATTCCTCGACCTCTGGACGCTCCAGCTTTTCGAGTACCAGGCCCGTCTTCGTCTCGAGCCTCACGTGGTCACCAGCCCGAATGCGAATCCCCCTCGTCGGTGCGCCGAGCGTGACGACGCGTTCCTCGTCGCCCCGCGCGAGAACGATCAGGCGATCATCCGAGAGTGGCTCCTTGACCCTGACCACTTCACCATTCGGCTCGAAGTGGCGCACATCGACGATATTGAAGGCCTCGTTGAGGATGACCTCGTGCCCGGGTTCGAGTTCCTTGATCTCGACAGTCGGTTCGACCGCCACCCTGAGCTTCTTCCCCGACGAAACGATGTCGACCGTCCCATCCGGGTTCATCTGGAGGACCGTGCCGAAGGGATTCGGCGGGGCCGTCAGCTTCTCGACCTCGTCCCGCAGGAGCGCAAGTTGTTCGCGGGTTTCGGACAGAACGGTGGAGAGCTTGTCGTTCTGGCTGGACGCCTGGGCTAGCTGGTTCCTGGCGTCGAGGAGACGCTCCTCGAGTACGCGCATGCGACGAGGGGCATCCTCGAGGCGTCGTCGCAGGACAGCCACCTCCTCTTCGAGTAGGCGAATGGTCGCTGCCTGCTCCGCTCGATTTCTGTCGGACACGTAAGGCCCCCTCCACCAAGTGGTACATCGGTGTCGTCCCACCGAGTGTAGGACGCACGATCGGCTGCGCTGGGATCTTCCCAGGCCGCGTCAGCGTCGCCACGCGACCCACTACGCTTCGGCAGAAGGCGACAAAGGATTGAGCATGAAGGTGTGGATCGACCAGGATCTGTGCACAGGCGACGGACTCTGTGAAGAGATTGCTCCCGATGTCTTCGTGCTGCTCGACGACGGACTTGCATACGTGCGGGAGGGCGACAAGATTTTCGCTGCTGCCGAGGGCAATCCCCAAGGTGCCCAAGGTCTTGCGACATTCCCCGATTCCCAGGTGGACCTCGTTGTGGAGTCAGCTGAGGAATGCCCTGGTGAGTGCATCTACATCGAGCCCTGAGCCTGCTTCGGCAGTCTCTTCCTTCCAACGGTGATGAAGCCCGTGTGGCCGATCATGCGATGGTCAGGTCGAACGGATGGACCATCGATCGTCCACCCCCGCATCATGACTTCGAAGGTCTCGACCTCGATGAAGGCTCGGCTCTGATCGAGGGCCTCGCGCACTTGCTGAACCTGGGGCACGGTCGGGAGGTAGCACACGAAGGCTCCGCCGCCCTTGAGATGCGCAGCGGCGGGACCCACGACCAGCCAGGGTTCAGGAAGGTCGAGGACGATACGATCCGGAGCGACCTCGGCCACCAGATCCACGACGTCGCCGGATCGGAAATCGATGTTGTCGGGAATCGTGCCGGCAAATGCCTCGATCAATCGGCGTGCGTGAACAGCATGGTCATCGCGTCGTTCGACGGTGACCACCCTCCCTGTGGGGCCAACGGCTCGGGACAGCGCCATGGTCAACGCTCCCGAACCGGTACCAGCTTCGAGGACGGTGGTCCCTGGCGCTATGTCGCCCCATGTGATGATCGGACCTGCATCCTTGGGGTAGAGCACGGCTGCGCCGCGTTTCATACGAAGGACATAGTCGGCGAGGCGTGGGCGGATGGCGATGACCGGGGACTCCTTGCTGGAGTAGATCGTCGCCCCTTCGTCCAATCCGATGAGCTCGTCGTGGGGTATGACCCCTCGATCGAACTGGAATACGGCACCTTCACGAAGGGTGATCAGGTGGCTCCGATGGCGGTGGTCGAGGAGGAGGCAGCTCTCCCCTGCCACGAAGGGTTCACCGGTCCGGTTCACGTCACGAGGGGGAGCAACGACGCCATCAGCGTCAGCACCATCATGGCGACGACGACCCAGATGATGATCCTGACCCAGCGATCCCGAGATTTCGCCATGGAACTGTCAGCCCGTACCGATCGTGCGGCCGTTCTGTACGACCCTGATCCGGATGTCGTCACCGGCCATGATCACGGACGAGTAGAGGCGTCGAGGTCGTCGATGTCGCAGAACGAGGCCGACGGCGATGATTCCCAGACCGATGATGGTCTGATTGGTCGCGCCCACGGAGCTGGCTCGCGTTGTTGCCCAACCGAGTCTGACGAGCGGCCATTGCGACCACCACCAGCGCCTTACGAATGCTGAGAACGACAGTCCGCGTTTCACAGGCGATAGACCTCGACGCGTATGCGGTTCTGTCGTGAACGCCACATCCTGTAGGCGATGACCCCTGCAACAACGACAACCACTCCTGCGGCCACCATCATGGTCTTGGACTTGGCCTTGTCCTCTGCCTCGAGCACGACGCCTTCGATCTCTCTCAGCTTTGCCTCGATGTCGGATTTGTCGACCGTCGTCATGATTCGTCATCTCCATCGACCCCGCTGATCAGGGGGGGACCGTCGTGGACTCCTCGTTGCGGGACGTTCTTGACGACGAGAACCACGAACAAGGCGAGAACGATCGCCGAGATGAGATAGGCCGCAGCCTCCCAATAGGCATTGTCGGGAAGCACGTCGTACAACGCACGCAATCCGGAGACAGAAAGGAGCACCAGGGCAGCCGACCACAGCACGGTTGCACCGATGGAGAACCCAGCGAAATGTCCGAGGCGTTTCGCCGGCTCCACGGTCTCCTGGATGAGGTACTCGCGTGCGAGATCGATGAACTCCGAGACGAGCCTCGGTATGTCCTGGATCTGTGCCATGTGCGTTCCTCGCCCCTTCGTGACCCGAACAGGATCTGCAGATCCGTCCACACGCAGGCTACCGCAGACCAGAAGCCTCCGCTCCGCGCATCAGCCAGGGAGGGACGGGTCAGGGAGGGACGGGTCAGGGACTCAGCGCTACCATGCCCCGCCGTGGCGACCATCGGGCCGGTGGGGATGCCTCCGGAGGATGTGAGCCGTCGCGCCAAGCGCAACATGGTTCCCATCGTTGGGGGCCAGGCGGTGTCGTTGTTCGGCGACTACATCGCCTACTTCACGTTGCCGTACTTCATGCTCGCCCTCACGGGCAACCCCCTCGACCTCGGCCTCACGGCGGCGGCCGAGACCCTTCCGATGCTTCTCTTCGGCCTCGCTGCAGGCGTCTTCCTCGATCGGAGGCGGAGGCTCGGGCTGACGCTCATCGGTGTCGATCTCATACGCTCAGCGGCATTCCTTGCTCTCGCCGTGGCATCTGCTGCGTCGTGGGTCTCACCGAGCTTCGTTTTCCTGGTTGCATTCATCGTCGGTTCGATGGCCGTTGTGTTCGATTCCGGGCTCCAGACGTGGATGACCACATCCCTGTTGCCTGACGACCTCGTACGGGCGAACTCGCAGCTCGGTTTTGCACGAACGGTCACCCTGAGCGTCGGCCCCCTCATCGGTGGGCTCCTCATCGCCCTGGCTGGGGGCTTCTCGCTCGCCTTCGGCTTGAACGCGGCGACGTTTGCGGTGTCCGCAGCGTTCCTCGCCATGGTGCGACCGATCGCAACCGCGGAAAGACGCGGACGTGAACCATTCGGTCAGGCGATCGGTGCTGGGATCCGCATCCTGTGGCGAGATGACAGGCTCAGGTGGGGAACGATCGGCGGAACGCTCACGAACTTCGTCTTCCAACCGCTCGAGGCGCTCCTGGTGCTCTTCGTCGCGACCGAGGTTCTCGGCGTCGAGACCCTCGACCAGGCACTCACAGAGGATGGCCTCCTGATCGGGCTGTTCTTCGCTCTCCAGGCTGGTATCGGGTCTATCGGGGTCGCCTACGCCGGCAGAGTTGCCAGACGGCTGCCACTCGGCACGATGTACGTCCTGGGCCTCTCGATGCTCGGCGCTGGCTTCCTCGTGGTTGCCCTGCTGCAGTCGTGGTGGGCAGTCATCCCTGCGGGTATTGCGATCACAGGCGTGACCTGGGTGAATGTGGCCCTCGTCACGATGCGCCAGCGCCTGGCACCCAGGGAGCACATGGCACGGGTCATCGCTGCCTCGCGCACGTTTGCGTGGGCCGGTCTGCCCCTGGGAGCGGCAATGGGAGGCCTGCTCGCGGGAATCGTCGGTGTGATCCCTGTGTATGTCTTTGGTTCGACCGGCGTCGTCGTGGTAGCCCTCATCCTCACGAGGACGCCGCTGTATCGCGACCGCGTGATGGGTGTGGGACCGATCCAGGAGCCGTCCTAGAAGCGCTTCTTGGCCCTCTTCGAACTTGCTCCCCTACCGCGCCGCGAACTCACCATCCATCCGAGTGAGAACCCGAAGAGCGTGGCAACAACGATCCATACGATGATCTGGGATGCTACGTAGGTCATCCATCCTCCTGGAGTAGAGCCGTGAATTCGATACGTCGGTTCCTTGCCCGTCCGAGCTCGGTGTCGTTCGAGGCGATCGGCTGGGTCTCGCCGTACCCGATGATGTCGAAGCGGTCAGGGTCCTGCCCGGCTGCGACGAGGTAATCGAGAACTGCCTGCGCCCGCTGTTCGGAGAGGAGCTGGTTCTCGGCCTGGTCACCGGCGTTGTCGGTGTGGCCGGTGATCAGGACGCGAATGTCGTCAGGGGCACCGCCGAGGGCCGTGAGGACCTCGTCGAGAAGGCTTCGACCTTTCACGGTGAGGGCGAAGCTGTCGATCTCGAATTCCACGACCTGATCGAGGACGAGGTCATTCAGCTCATCCTGGAGGTCCTGGACCTCTTCGACCGTCGGTCCCTCATCGAGGAGGCGAACTGCAGGGTTGGCATCGAATCCGAGGGCTGCGGCGGTTTCGACGACGCGAGCATTCAGGTCATCACGGACGGCCCTGTCGAGGACATCACCGGAGATCACGACATAGCGGTTCCCTCCATCGGCGCGGATCAGCCCGACGGGGAGGGTGGCTGGGGCGTTCTTCACAAGGGCGAGGATGGAACCGAGCCATGCCGACTCATCGGGCAGTCCCTCTTTGACGATGACACCTGAGATGTCATAGCTTCGGACCGCCGATCCCTCCTCAGCGACGGCATCGTCGAGTGTTATGTCGATGAATGCGAGCTTCTCCTCCGTCGAGACGTTTCCGGTGATGACGATGGCTCCGTTTGTCCACGTCGCCTCGAAGGGAGCACCACTCACGATCGGAGCATCCAGATCGTCGACGCTGATCTCCCAGATCTGGCCATCGACGTCCCCGATGCCGGAGAGACCTGCAACTGCGGCGAAGGCGAGGGTCTCGTCCTGATCGGGGAGATAGGTACCCGAAAGGGACACGGTCGTCCCATGGGCCTCGACATCGACCTGATCGAAGCCCGCCGCAGCGAGTGCCGAGCCCGAACGCCGTTCCAGATCGCGTTCGATGTTGGCTGTACCGAATCGCACGGCGGCGAAGCAGACCACGAGAAAGATCACGAAGGCGATGAGGCCGAAGGTGACGCCGGAGGTAACGGGCTCGTCGTCCAACTGTTCGCGGAACGATGGCGGCTTCGAAGAGGTTCCGGTGTAGCGGGAGACATCGCTGACGCTGCGTCCCTTTCTCCTTGCCATGCCGTGTGTTCTCCGTTGATCGACGCTGTGAGCGGTCAGAAGGCTACCGGCGGTGCCATCAACCGCTCGTCATTCACCATGTATCGGAAGCCGCTGCAGTCCGCCTGAGCGGAACGTTCAGCCAGCCGCTTCGGCGGGTGGTTCCTCGTCCACAGGCTCGAGTACGGCTGCAAGATCAGGTGAGCGTGCTGCTCCGTGCTCCAGCATGCCAACGACGGCAGCCTGGAGTGCCCGTACACGCCCGATCAGTTCCGTGTGTTCCGCTTCCAATTCAGCCCTGATGTCCGATGATTCGCGCTGTGCAGCCGCGATCCTGATCGCAGCCTCATGTCGAGCTGCGTCGATTGTCTCCTGGGCCCTGCGGTCCGCCTCTTCGACGGCCCTCCGGCCTCGTTCGGCAGAATCGGCCTCGAGCTGTGCTGCCTCGGCCCTGGCCCGTTCCTCGATGGCGGATGCCTCACGATTCGCAGACTCGAGCCGTTCCTTCGCCTGCATGAGGACAGCGGTGCTCTCCTCCTGGGCGCGCCGTGCCTCGGTCTTGGGAACCTCGACGAGGCGATCCGCCTCTTCACGCGCCTCGATGATGATCTGACGGGCTCGCTCCTGGGCCTCGTCAATGAGTTTCTGCTTCGTCTCCGCCGCGGCGAGGAAGGCTGCTTCGAGATTGCCTTCCGCCTGCTGTGGCGATTGGACACGACGCTCGAGGGCGTTCGCCCTGACGGCCTCCCGCCGCAGTTCGGCCTCGAGATCCTCGACCTCGTCTGCCACAGTCGCGAGGAAGCCTTCGACTTCGGCTGGTTCGAGGCCGCGCCGCGACCGCTGGAATTCCTTGGCTCGTATCCGTTGGGCGAGTGTCTGCATGGCGACCCCTTTGTGCGACCGCCCCACGTCATGCCCGTTGGCACGGTACGACGCATACTCTGCGCGGTCAAATACCTACTGCAGGTTGTCGGATCGTTTCGAGCGGCTCTTGAAGGATTTCTGTCACCGTGCCGTGCATGTCCAGTGCGGGACTGGGGTAGCGTGCGGACGTGTTCGACGTCCTGATGACCCTCGGTGAAGGAGATTGCGAGTCGGTGGGGACCGGTTGGCTCGCCCAACCGGCGAATGCGATTTCCAGCCTCGCGTTCACCGTGGTTGGGCTGCTCCTGGTTCCGTGGGCCATCTCCCCCACCGGCCGTGAGCGCGTCATCCGCATGCTTTCCGTGGCTGGACTCGTGGTCACTGGACTCGGGAGCTTCATGTATCACGGACCTCAGGGCAGCGGTAGCCAGCTCTCGCACGATCTCAGCTTCCTGCTCGTGCTCGTGATCCTCTCGGCAGCCAACCTGGCTGCGGGGATGGGTTGGTCCGATCGCACCCTTGCCGCGACCACACTGGGTCTGGCCGGGGCGTTCACGATTCTTCTGCTCTCCGTTCCCGCAGCAACCAACGTCGCGGCAGCAGGTGCCATCGTTCTCATCGTGGTCGGAGATGTCACCGTCCACCGCCTCGGATCGCGACATCTGCCCTGGTACGCCATCGCTGTCGGCAGCGTCGCACTGGCGGTACCCATCTACACCGTCAGCAGGACGGGAGGATGGTGGTGCGACCCCGCCTCGATCCTCCAGGGACACGCTGCTTGGCACATCCTGGGGTCCGTTGCTATCGGGAGCTACGCCGTTGCCACAGGCGCTGTTCGACTCAGGAGGGATCGATCATGATGCATCCACCGAGCTACGACGACGTCGATCAGGCGGCGACGCGTATTGCGCCCTACATCCACCGTACGCCCGTATTCACGTCCAGGGCAGTGGACGAGCGAACGGGAGCCAGGGTCTTCAGCAAGGGGGAACACCTCCAGCGCGTAGGAGCCTTCAAGGCCAGGGGTGCCCTCAATGCAATTCTCCAACTGAGCAGCGACGCCATTGCGCGAGGTATCGCAACGCATTCATCGGGAAATCATGGACAAGCGGTCGCCTTTGCGGCGTCGGTCGTGGGGGCGCCTGCCGTCATCGTCATGCCGGACCATGCGCCGTCCGTGAAGGTCGATGCGGTACGCCAATACGGCGCGAGGATCGTCGTGTGTCCGCAAGCAGAGCGCGAAAGCGTCCTCGCGGAGCTGGTTGCCGATCATGGATATACCGTCGTTCATCCGTTCGACGATCCCAACGTCATTGCTGGCCAGGGAACCGCAGCCCTCGAGCTCATCGCTGAGGTTCCAGACCTCGATCTCGTCATGACACCGATCGGTGGTGGTGGCCTTCTCTCAGGTACGACGATCGTGGCCTCCCATCACGGTATCCGTACCATCGGGGCAGAACCTCGGGTGGTCGACGACGCTGCACGTTCGCTGCGGGACAAGAGGCGATACCCGGCAACCGGTGCTGTCAGCGTGGGCGATGGCCTTCTGACGGGGATCGGTGAAATCGCCTTTGCGGTCCTGTCCGCGCACGGCGTCGACGTCATAACGGTCGGTGAGGACGAGATCATGGATGCGACACGCTTCATCATCACGCGAACGAAGCAGTTGATCGAGCCGTCCTCTGGCACCGTGTATGCAGCCATGTTCGCCTCTGGTCAGCAGTTCAGCGGGCTACGCGTGGGTGTGATCGTCTCGGGTGGCAACGTCGATCTGGGGCGACTGACTACCTAGGCGAAGATCGAGAGTTCGGCGAGTGCATCGCTGAAGCGGACCCGGGTTTCCGAGAGCGTGATGGAGGAGCGAACCTCGCGATCCCTCGCCTCCGTGAGAACCTGGCCCTCTCCGCCATCGGCTGCAACCAGTCGGTAGGCCGATCTCGCATCCGCCCTGGCATCGAAGGCCTTCCTGGTCCTGCTCATCGCCGCAACGAGGGCGTGTGCCGAGGCCGCCGAACGATTGTCAGGTGCACCGACCTCGAGCCGATAGAGCGAATCAGATGCCTCGCCGTAGCGACGCTCGAACTCGCGCCAGCGGTCGTTCGCGCGTGTGGCCGAGACCGTATCGTTCTCGGCCTCGAACATGACATTCCCTCGCCAGACGGCAAGATCCTCGGACATCGCGTCATAGAGCCAATGGGCGTGTGCATAACCTGATCGGGCGTCCACCTTCCAGGAGGTCGGGTCCATGGCCCGGTTCTTCCGCGAGCCGCGTCGCACGATCGAGCCGAGAATCACGATCAGCCCCGCAACGACCAGGATCAGGAGCCACCAGGGAGCCTTGCGCGATTCGGTGCTCGAACCGGAGGAGCCATCGCATGCGGATACCACGGTGCCGACGACCAGGGCTATGGGGATGAAACGGTGCACGCGATCACTTCCGTCGGAACGCGACAATGCTATCACTCGGTCGCGGTCCACCCGTCTAGACTCGATGCAACACCATCGAGAGGCACCGTCATGGAATTCTCGGAGGCATCCCTCCATCTCATCATCTGGGTTCCGTTGGTCCTACTGTGGGCCTTTGCCCTCTTCGACCTCTTCCATATGCCCATGTCGGGGATTGCGAAGGGTTTGTGGGCACTTGTCATCGTGTTCATCCCGATCATCGGTGTGATCTCGTATTTCATGATGCGTCCCACACGCACCAACCAGTATGCGGTTCAGTCACCGGATCAGAGTGGCCCTGACGACGATTCACTCGACCATATCGCGAGGCTGCACGACCTGAGCGAACGTGGTGTTCTCGATGAGGCTGAGTACACCGCGTACAAGACGTACCTCGTTCGTTGATCCCCCACTCGCCGATCACGCGGCCAGATCTCGGTTGACGGCGTGATCGAAGGGACGCCTCAGAACCGTCCTGGCGACCAGTCGATGAGGTCGAACGTCTTTCGGGTCGTCAGGGCATCGGCCATCATGGCGTCGGGAATCCGCTCGACGCTGCGAGAGATCCGATCGGCGCGTGCCGAGGTCGCAACCGAGGATCCTCCCGAGAGATCACATACCTCTTGGGCACGCGCGGACAGCTCTGCGGTTCCGATCTGTCGTGCAAGGTCGATGATCGACTCCTTGGGTAGGCCGACCAGAGGTCGCAGCATGGGAACCGTTGCTGCCCCTGACACAGCTGCGAGGTGAGGCAAGGTCTGTGAGGACACCTGACCGAGGGAATCCCCGGTGACGAGGGCGAGGATCCGCTGCTCGGTCGCTATGGCGCTGGCGGCCTTGGCCATCATCACCTTCAGCGTGACTTGGCGCATGCTGGGTTCCACCTCGGCGAACAATGCATCCTTGACCGGCTGGAATTCGACGAGATGTACCTCCGGCGAGGTGCCGTGCCCCCAGCGTGCCCAGAGCTCACGAGCCACTGCGAGGGCATGGTCGGATTGGGCACAGTTCAGTGAGAAGTGGACGAAATCGACGGGGCAACCGCGTGACATCAGGAGCCACGCTGCCACCGCAGAGTCGAAGCCGCCGCTGAGGAGGCACAGGACCCTGTCCTGGGTTCCCAGCGGCAATCCACCAGCCACCTTCCATTGATCCGTGACGGTGTAGGCCCTGTTGTCGAATACCGACACCCTGACCGTGATCTCCGGGTTGGTGAGATCGACGCGCCCACCACAACCGACCAGCGCGGTTCCGAGGGCTCGTGCGAGGTCGAGCGAGCGCCAGGTGTGGTTTCCAGCCCTGCGTGCGCGAACCGCAAAGGTCCTCCCGGTCACGGAGGATCCGGTCAGCGCAGCGAGGTTGTCGATGAGCTCCTCGAACGTCGAGAACGACACCTCGGTGACCGCTTCGAGCGTCGCGAATCCGAACACCGTTTGCGCAGCGGCGATCAGGACCTCGGCCTCACCGGGACCCGGCACGATCTCGTAGCGGTGCGTTCCGATACGCCGTATCGACGGATCCAGGCCGTTCGCGACCAGCGCCGAGTTCAAGTTGTTCCTTGCCCGCGAAATCAGTTTGGTCTGGGTCCGCTTCGACTTGAGGTACACGTCCCCTGAAAGCGTCAGGTGGAAGGTTGTGCTGGTTTCGCCCATGCGTCGAGGATACGGAAGCGTCCGGCCTGACGGCGTCAACTGTTTGGTGACGCCCCGCAATGGCGTTTCGAGGCCAAACCGTTTGGAAGGAAGCGGTTGGAGTTCAGCCTGTTGCGCCGCCTTCGGAGGCAAAACAACTCGCTGGGAACGAGGCGATGTCAGCCCGTCGTGCTGCCATCCGAGGTGAAGACCTCCGACGGGAAGAGTTCGACCCTCACGGTGACATCCGTGTCAAGGGACGCCTCCAGGTCCGTTTCGAGATCGGCCACGGAGGGTACGTCGCCCTGACCGGCGAGGGTCACGGACACGAGATGACCGTCGACTTTCACCGATGCCACTGTGAGGTCGCTGTCGGACCCGACCCAGGTATCGACCGTCTCCTGAGCGGTCGACTGGCGGGAGGCGTTGGTGACGATCTCCTGGCTCGTGAACAGCAGGGGAACCGTCACGAGGAGCAGGCCAAGGATCACCGTGACCATGAACGTGCGAACTTTGTCCTTCGACTCGCGCAGCTGTGTGAGTTGGGCGAAACCGGAGATCAGGAATACGATCGAGGACGCGAGGATGATGGCGACGAGGTTGGTGAGGAACAGCAGGAAGGCGCCGGCAGCGTCGTCGTACCTACCGGTCTGGAGGGTTACGCCAACCACGCCGAGTGGTGGAATCAGCGCGACAGCAATGGCGACACCTGCGATCGATGATGACACTCTTCGGTCGACGAGGGTGTACGCGCCGGCAGCGCCAGCGGCGATGGCAACCATGAGGTCGAGCATGGTCGGGCTCACGCGCGAGGTGATCTGGGAGTTACTCGCGATCGGCACCAGATGCGGAGCCCATACGGCCACGATCCATGCGACGGAGATTGCAACGATGACACCGCCAACGACGGTCAGGAACGACGTGGTGACCCTCTTCAACCAGCCACTCACGATGGCGGCGCTCACGCCCATGATCGGCGTCATCAAGGGTGCGACGAGCATCGCGCCGATGACGAC
>JAQAZV010000190.1:0-6238 GCA_032127155.1 Acidimicrobiia bacterium | reverse complement strand
TCCGTTCCCTTGACATCTTCACGTTCGAGATCCTGCTCATTCGGTCGACCGATATACCCGACGACATGCGCCCCGACCTCACCAGCGGGATAAGTTCGAATCGGTTGCGGGATAATGCTCACCCCTGGAAACTCCTCGCGGTGCTCGACGAGGAACGTCGCCTGACCATCGGTGAGATCCTTTGCGACCGTGAGCAGGGCTCCTTGACTCTTGTTCTCCATGTCGTCGAGGATCTGTGAGGCCGACTCGTCGAGGAACGCCGCGAGATTCTGCGCCAGCCACGGACGTTCCTCGGTCTCGACGAGCGCGAGATCAACGACGGCTGCGAGTGCCGAACGCGTACCAGCGAGTTTCACCCCGTTCCGATCGAAGATGTCGCCCCTCGGCGCAGGTGTCGGAACGACTCTGACCTGGTTGTTCTGGGCGCGCTCTTCGTAGGCATGAACCTCGGTGATCTGCATGGTCCAGAGGCGAAGCGTCAGGAGGCCGAGCAGGGCGAAGAACACGATGCCGACGATGCCGAGGCGCATCGATGGGTTCACGAGTTCCACCTCCTGTCGCGGGACGAGAACGCAGCACGAAGGAGCCAGAAGACGGGATACGCAAGGATCATGTTCCACACGGCCGGAAGGACCATCTTGGGCACCACATTCGGCTCCGATGCGGTCTGCTGTCCAAAGAGAGTACCGAGGAATACGTATAGGAGCTGTCCGCCAAGCGTGAGGAGGAAGGTGAAGACCAACGACATAAGGATGCTGTCCTCGAATCGCTTGCGAAGGGCGTTGGCGGCAAAAGCAACAGCGGTCAGGGTCATGGCCCACAAGCCGAGCGTTCCTGATCCCACCAGGTCGACGAGCATGCCCGCCGTGAAGCCGAGAAGGATGTGATATTCGGCCTCTACATATGGAGCGATACCGATGATCACCAGTGTGACGAGGGCCGGGGCAACCCCGAACGGCCTGATCTGCCCGGCGCCGAAGACCGTCGTTTGGATCACGACCGCGATCAGTACCGCGATCAGAGCAACGACGATGCGAGATCGCCGCATCAGCCGTCTCCCGTCACCGGTGCCGTCGTGGAAGTGGTTGTCGACGACGTTGCCGGGGTCGTGGGCGTGCCCGACGTCAGCCCTGCGTCGATCGGCGAGAACCCAACGATGACCCTCACATAGTCAACCTGGGAGAGCCCAGCCGCCGGCACCACCTCGGTGCGGAGCACGAACCCCACCTCGGCGCCTGCCGTCGCCGACACCGTCCCGACGACGAGGCCGGGAGGAAAACGCGATCCATCGGTGACGACGAGGGCACCTTCCCGCACGGGTTGGCTCGCTCGGAACATCTCGAGCCGGAGGGGACCCTCGCCTCTACCGGTGACGATGCCTGTCTCGTTCGTTGATTGGACGCGCACACCGACAGACACGAGTGGGTCGGTGATCAATCTGATCCTCGCATCGTTGGCTGAGACCAGGTCAACCCTCCCGACGAGGCCGTCCTCATCGACAACAGCCTGACCGACGACGATTCCGTCACTCGCTCCCTTATCGATGTAACGCACGTTGTCGAACGGCGAGGATCCAGAGGCGTAGATCCGGGCGGTAACCGTCGACAGCTCACCGGGGATCTCCAATCCGTTGATCAATTCCAACTGGAGCACCTGCTCCTCGAGGGCGTCGGTCGATCTCACCTGCGCCTCGAGATCCCTGACACGATCGGCAAGCCGCTCGTTCTCATCCCTGAGGCCAGCGAGATTGGCAATGCCGTCAACAAACCCGACAATCGGGCTCGTTACCCATGTAGCACCCTTCTGGAGGGGCGTGAGCACGGATTGGGTCCCCTCCCTCAGAACATCACCAACGTCGTTGTTCGCTGACCTGACGTCGAAGGTTGCGATGATGAAACCCAACGCGATGAGGGAGACAAAGAGGATCGTGACCCGGTTCAGCCTGCGACCTGATTGCGGGAACATGGGCGTTGGCCCCGGAAGCGCTAGGCGCGACCGGAGGACTGGAGGACGACATGCAGGACGTCGAATTCCTCCAGACAAGCTCCCGAACCCAGAACGACGCTGTGGAGTGGGCGGTCCGCGGTAACGATCGGCATGCCGGTTTCATGGGCGAGCCTGACGTCAAGTCCCTTCAGGTACGCTCCCCCGCCGGTCAGGATGATGCCGCGCTCCATGATGTCGGCTGCGAGCTCTGGCGGTGTCTTGTCCAACGTGTACTTGACGGCGTCAACGATCGCTTCGACCGGTTCCTCGATCGACTCCCTGATCGCAGCACTCGACAGGACAACGGTCTTCGGGAGTCCGGAGATCAGATCACGCCCTCGCACCTCGGCAGCGGGTTCATCGGCGTATGGCCACGCGGAGCCGATCGCCATCTTGACCTGTTCGGAGGTGCGCTCCCCGAGCATCAGGCTGTGTTCCTTCTTCACCCAGTTGATGATCGACTCGTCGAGTTCGTCGCCGCCGATGCGGATCGACTTCGACACGACGATGCCGCCCAGCGAGATGACGGCGACCTCCGTGGTGCCGCCACCGATGTCAACGACCATTGAACCCGTCGGTTCGTGCACGGGCAGACCAACGCCGATCGCGGCAGCCATCGGCTCCTCGATCGTATACGCCCTTCGCGCACCCGCGTGGTAGGCCGCTTCCTCGACGGCACGGCGCTCAACGGCGGTGATGCCCGAAGGGACACAGATGACGATGCGCGGCCTGGCAGCGAATCGGCCGGTGTGCACCTTGTCGATGAAATACCGCAACATCTTCTCCGTGACGTCGAAGTCGGCGATGACGCCGTCGCGCAGCGGACGAATGGCTTGGATGTAGGAAGGAGTCCGGCCGATCATCCGCTTCGCCGCCATGCCGACCTCGAGCGGCTTGTTGTCCCTCGTGTTGATCGCGACAACGGAAGGTTCGTTCAGCACGATTCCCTGGCCGCGCACGAACACGAGGGTGTTCGCGGTGCCCAAGTCGACCGCCATGTCGCGTCCCGCGAAGGAGAGGAGGCTGTTCATCGGATTACCTGCATTGGATTGAACTCCGAGTGTAACGAGCGAAACCGCAATCGACCTAGAGATACCTACCCGAAGAAGATGCCGAGCTCCCGCTCCGCACTCTGAACGGAGTCCGATCCATGGACAATGTTGTGCGAGATGATGAGACCGAAATCTCCCCTGATCGTGCCGGGCCCGGCGTCGGCCGGATTCGTGATACCCATCAACGTCCTCGCAACCACAACGGCGCCCTCGCCCGACCATTCCATCGCCACGACAGGACCGGAGGTGATGAAGGCGACGAGTTCACCGAAGAACGGTTTGTCGGTGTGTTCGGCGTAGTGACGACCAGCCATCTCTTCGGTGATGGTCAACATGCGCATCTTCTCGAGGGTGAGGCCCTTGCGCTCGAATCGACCGATGACGTCGCCGACGAGCCCCCGCTCGACGCCATCCGGCTTGACCATGACGAAGGTGTTCTCAACGGCCATCTGCGGCTCCTGTCGGAATCGGGAACGTGGTGGTACCACGGGACTCAATGGTGTGAATCGAGGTTATCCGACCGAGGCGCCTTGTTCTCTTTGCTCATGATCCGCTGGGTACCGACCCCGTTCAGTCGGCCCGGTCGTTGCGGTCGTCCCTGTCGTAGTAGTCGGGGGCGGATCCGTCTTCGTCGTCCTGGTCGATCGCTGGTTCCGACGCGAATCGAAGGTGGGCATCGGCGCCACGATCAGGCACCAGATCGAACAATGAACGCGCCTCCCCGACCACATACAGGGATCCTGCAACGATGACACCACCATCGGCTCCTGCCGCTGACATCGCTTCCGCGACGGCTGCCGAGACCCCTGTGATGGGACTGGCATCCACGCCGAGTGCGCGTGAGGCCGCGAGCCCGACAGCAGCCTTGTCGAGACTCGCGGGATCGTTGGCGGCGGTTGCAAAGACATGTCCGATGAGCCCCACAAGCGGGGAAACGAGGTCTTCGACTTTCCGTTCACCCCGCACGCCAAGGACGAGCTGCCACTGCAGCGGCGGGAACTCCTCGTCGAGGCTGCGAGCGAGACCCTCGAAACCCTGGCGGTTGTGCGCTCCGTCGATGATGACCAGGGGACGCCGAGCGACAGCTTCCAACCTCCCTGGGCTGGTCATGGACGCGACGGCGATCGCAAGCGAGTCGTGATCGAGCGAATGTCCGAGGAACATCTCGGACGATGCAATCGAGCTCGCGAGGTGGTCGACCTGATGCCTGCCGTGGACCGGAAGGAAGAGGTCCCGATACTCGTCATGTATCCCCTCGATGGTGCATTGCCATCCGCCAACCCCGGGGACGACGTCCGTCGATGTGAAGTCGGTGCCGAAGCGAACCCATGTCGAGCTCGTCTCCGAAACCCAATTCTCAACAGGACCGCTTGCCTCCTCGGACAACGGACCTGAGATCAGGACACCGTCCTGTTTGAGGATCGCAGCCTTCTCCGCCGCGATTTCGGCAACCGTCGAGCCGAGGAACTCCACGTGGTCGATGTCGATGCCCGTGATCACTGACACGTCGGCATCGAGCACGTTGGTCGCGTCCAGGCGTCCCCCAAGCCCAACCTCGACGACCGCAACATCGACGGCAGCATCGGCGAACATCTCGAAGGCAAGAGCCGCGGTGACCTCGAAATAGGTGACGGGGGTTCCTGCCGATTCCTCATATCCCACGACGAACCACGCGATGTCACTGACCGCCTGGGTGAATACCTGCGATGACACAGCTGATCCGAACAACGAGAATCGTTCCTCGATCGCTGCAAGATGCGGGGAGGTGAACCCGCCGACCGCCAGTCCATGGGCTCCCAGGATCTGTTGGATCATCCGTGATGTCGTGGTCTTCCCGTTGGTGCCAGCGACATGGATCGATGGATAGGTCGTTTGCGGGTCGCCCATGAAGGCGAGGAGCCCGGCGATCCGGTCGAGGCCAGGCTGGACTCCGTGACCGATCCGCTGGTCGAGGAATGCCTCCGCGCCTGCACGGTCCGTGATGACAACGGATGATGGGTCAGTCACTCGCGTCAACCAAGCTCTTCCAGCTGCTGCTGCTGTTTGTGCAACTCGTCTTCGAGGTTGGCGAGGCGCTCGGCCTCCTGGGCGACGACTTCGGCCGGGGCGCGGTCCTTGAAGTTCGGATTGTCGAGTTTCGCTCGGCCGCGTTCGATTGAGGCAACGGTGGCAGCTATCGCCTTTTCAAGCCGTGGACGTTCGGCGTCGACATCGATCAGACCCCCGAGCGGAATGAACCCTTCAACGCCCGGTGCAGACATCCGGGTGTGCCCAGCGATCGGATCCGGTCGCTCGCCCAGCCGTGGCTGACAATCGCCAAGCGCGGACAACTGGTCAAGCCACCACCCTGGAAGCGGATCAGCCGCAACCAACACGACAGGAATCTCGGTCGTTCTCGGAATCTGATGCTGCGTTCGGAACCGACGAGCATCCGCGACGATCTGCTGGAGCGGGCCCATCAGATCCGATGCGTCGAAGGACGGGATCCTCGGCCACGGCGCTGTGATGAGGAGATCGCGCTCTGATGCCAGGTTCGACCACAGTTCCTCCGTCACGAACGGGATCGCGGGATGGAACAGCTTGAGCACGTCCCTGAGCACGACGCCAAGGGTTTGACGCATCGCTGGCGCCCTTTCGTCGTCCTTGGCGATCGTCTTGGCCATCTCGAGGTACCAGTCGAAGACCTCAGACCAGGCAAAGGCGTAGAGCATGGCGTAGGCATCGGACAGCCGATAGTCATCGAGCAGGGCATCCATCTCGCCTGCGACCTCACGGAGCCTCGAGAGAATCCAGGCATCCTCCGGCCCTGGGTCCTCGGGATAGCCGCCGTCGATGGGAACGGTCGTCACATCCATGAACTCGACTGCGAACCGCGTCGCGTTCCACAACTTGTTGCCGAACCGTCGCGATGCATCAATCCAGTCCGTGTCCAGCGGCACATCGTGACCGGGGGCCGCAGCCTGGATGAGCGCCAACCGAACACTGTCCGCTCCGTACTCATCGATCAGATCCAGAGGGTCGAGGGCATTGCCCGTGGACTTCGACATCTTTCGCCCGGTGGCGTCCCTGACCATCCCGTGGATCACCACATCGGTGAACGGAACGTCATTGGTGAAATGAAGGCCCATCTTCATCATTCGCGCCACCCAGAAGAAGATGATGTCGAAACCCGTAACGAGTGTCGCCGTCGGGTAGAACCG
>JAQAZV010000189.1:0-10438 GCA_032127155.1 Acidimicrobiia bacterium | reverse complement strand
CATGTGAGCGTCCCACGGGGTCCGAGCCCTTCGGGCTCGGGTCTCGCAGCTCGATCCTTGGCCGCCGCAGCGAGGTTTCTCCAAGCGGCTACGCTCAGCGCATTGCCAGCGCTGGCGTGGAGGTTGTCTCGTGGAGATCGAGATTGGAAGAGCAAAATCGGGTCGTAGGGCCTGGGGGTTCGACGACATAGCAATCGTTCCGTCGAGGAGAACGCGCGATCCTGAAGATGTCGACCTCTCGTGGGAGCTCGACGCGTTCACCTTCGACTTGCCGATGATGGCGTCGGGAATGGATTCTGCCGTGACACCGGCAACGGCCATCGAGATCGGTCGCCTTGGTGGCCTCGCCTGCCTCAACCTCGAGGGCCTGTGGACACGATATGAGGATCCGATCCCGGTCTATGAGGAAATCGCCGAACTCGACAAGGAGAAGGCGACGAGGCGGATGCAGGAGATGTACGCCGCGCCCGTCAACCCAGATCTCATCACGCAGCGCGTGAGGGAGATCAAGGACGCGGGCATGGTCGCGTGTGGGAGCCTGACCCCGCCGACCGTGGCGAAATACATCGACCATGCCAAGGCCGGTGGTCTCGACGTCCTCGTTATCCAGGGAACGGTCGTGTCAGCCGAGCACGTGTCGTCCCGCGAGGAACCGCTGGATCTGTATCAGTTCATCCGCGATGTGGACCTGCCAGTGATTGTTGGTGGGTGTGCGAGCTACTCGGGCGCCCTCCACCTGATGCGCACAGGCGCAGTCGGGGTGTTGGTCGGTGTGGGGCCAGGGGCTGCATGCACGACCCGAGGTGTGCTTGGGATCGGCGTTCCTCAGGCGACAGCCATTGCCGATGCCGCTGGCGCTCGAACGTCATACCTCGAAGAGACAGGGCGGTATGTCCATGTCATCGCGGATGGCGGTATGCGTACGGGCGGTGATGTTTCGAAAGCGATCGCCTGTGGGGCTGACGCGGTGATGCTCGGTTCCCCGATCGCCGCTGCCGAGGAATCCCCTTCGGGTGGGTACCACTGGGGTATGGCGACGTTCCATCCCACCCTGCCGCGAGGTTCGCGGGTGCACACAGGGAAGCTCGGAACCCTCGAGGAGATCCTGCTCGGCCCTGCGCATGAGAACGATGGCCGTCGGAACCTCTTCGGTGGCCTCCGGGGTTCGATGGCGACGACCGGGTATGCGACGGTCAAGGAATTCCAGAAGGCCGAGGTCATGGTGGCACCGGCCCTCCAGACCGAGGGAAAGCAGCTGCAGCGCAGCCAGGGCGTGGGGATGGGCTGATGGCGGCCCCGACGGCCTCCGGCCACGCATCCGAAGGGGACTTCGACCGGGTCCTCGTCGTTGACTTTGGAGCTCAATACGCCCAGCTGATCGCGCGCAGGGTCCGTGAGGCTCGCGTGTTCTCCGAGATCGTGCCTCGTGACATCACGGCCGCAGAGGTGTCAGCGAAGAATGCCGTCGGCATCATCCTGTCCGGTGGCCCTGCCTCCGTCTACGCAGACGACGCCTACGACCTCGACCCTGACATTCTCGGTCTCGGGATACCGGTCCTTGGCATCTGCTACGGGCACCAGGTCCTTGCGAAGACCCTGGGAGGGACGGTGTCGGCGACGGGGACCTCGGAGTTCGGTGCTGCGACGCTGACCGTTCTCGACAACGGGTCAGCGCTGTTCTCGACACTGCCGGATTCCCAGACCGTGTGGATGTCCCACAACGATGCCGTGTCGAAGGCGCCTGAGGGGTTCACGGTCACGGCGAGTACCCCGGATGCCCCTGTCGCGGCCATGGAGGCCCCGGACCTCGGCTTCTATGGCGTCCAGTTCCATCCTGAGGTCGCCCACACGGATCACGGGCAGCGAGTTCTCGAGCAATTCCTGTGGCACGTCTGTGATGCTCGCCCGACGTGGACCCACGTGGGGATCATCGAGCAGTCGGTCGCAGCCATCAAGGAGACCGTTGGTGATGGGATCGCCATCTGTGGCCTGTCAGGTGGTGTGGACTCGTCCGTCGCAGCCGCCATCGTCCACAAAGCCATTGGCGACCAACTCGTCTGCGTCTTCGTCGATCACGGCCTGATGCGTCTCGATGAGGGCTCCCAGGTCGAAGAGACGTTCCGTGATCACTTCCACATGAACCTCATCCATGTCAAGGCAGAGGACCGCTTCCTCAAGGCCCTCTCGGGTGTCACTGATCCGGAGGAGAAGAGAAAGATCATCGGGGAGACCTTCATCAGGGTCTTCGAAGAAGTCGCTGATGGCATCCAGGACGCAAACTACCTGGTGCAAGGGACGTTGTATCCCGATGTCATCGAGTCTGGGACCAAGGACGCCGCAAAGATCAAGAGTCACCACAACGTCGGGGGGCTTCCTGATGACATCGCCTTCGAACTGATCGAACCGCTGAGGGACCTCTTCAAGGACGAGGTGCGGGCAGTGGGAGAGGAGCTCGGATTGCCGGACGAGATCGTCTGGCGCCAGCCCTTCCCTGGTCCTGGCCTCGCTGTCCGGATCATCGGGGATGTGACGAAGGAGCGGCTCGACATACTCCGTGCCGCAGACGCCATCGTGCTGGACGAGATCCGCAAGGCTGGCCTGTATCGGGAGATCTGGCAGACATTCGGCGTCCTTCCTGCGATCAAGAGTGTCGGGGTTCAAGGAGATGGGAGGACGTACGCGTATCCCCTCATCGTGCGGGCTGTGACCAGCGACGATGCCATGACCGCTGACTGGGCCCGTCTTCCGTACGAGGTGCTCGCAAAGATCTCGTCGCGAGTGATCAATGAGGTGCAGGGCATCAACCGCGTCGCCTATGACATCTCCTCGAAACCCCCTGCCACCATCGAGTGGGAGTGACGATGGCGCCGTGGTTCCACTGAGGTCCTCTCTGTGACCGTCCGCATCGGCGAGATAGCGATCGACTGCTCGGATCCGGTCGTGGCAGCGCGCTTCTGGTGTGAGGCGCTCGGCTATCGCATCACGGATCAGGACCACACGAGCGTCGCGATTGCCGGCGCTGCCGAGACACCCACCATCCTGTTCATGGAATCGTCAGACGAGAAGCAACACAAGAATCGGTTGCACTTCGACGTATGTCCGGTCGGTACATCGCAGGCCGACGAGGTTCACCGTCTCGAGGCACTCGGTGCAAGGCGCATCGACATCGGCCAGGTCGATGTGTCATGGGTTGTGATGGAGGATCCTGTCGGAAATGAGTTCTGTGTCATGGCCACGACGCTTCCTGCAGAACCGATCCCATTCCACCATCTCGATGGCTCCTGACCGGACCTCGACCCTCGGGTCATCGCGCACGAACCTTGGCTAGGTAGCAGCGTCCAGCAGGCGAACGGCGGCACTGATGGTGGCCGATGGGGCGGCGATCGTCATTCGTGCAAAGCCAGCACCTTCTCGACCGAACCAGTGACCGGGACTGAGCGCGAGGCCTGCCTTCACCAACCACTCGGCGAGATCGGGAACGTCGAGACCCAGCTCCCTGAAGTCGATCCAGGCGAGATAGGTCCCCTCGAGAGTCGACAAGGCGAGGGGATGGGGGAGATCGGTGTGCAGCATCGACGCGTTGTCACCCACCTGGCGGAGGAAACGGTCGAGCCAGGAACCGCCCATGCGATATGCGGTTTCGAATGCGGCAAGAGCGAAGACGTTGTTGCGGTTCAGGTGGAACCGACGTGCGACCGTGCGAAACGTCTGAGCGATCGCCTCGTCCCCTGTGATGAGGAGGGTGTCGCACACGCCGGCAAGCCCGAAGGTCTTGATGGGGCCGTGTGTGGCCGCCCATGAAACTCCTGTGCCCTCGGCGGCGGCTGCGAAGGGCGTGAAACGATGAGGCGGGAGGACGATGTCGGCATGAATCTCATCGACGAGGATGAACACGTCGTTTCGCGAGCACACGGCTGCGACATTCGCCAGCTCCTCTATGGACCAGACCCTCCCGACAGGGTTGTGGGGGTTGCACAGAATCATGAACCGGGTCGATGGCTGGGAGGCGAGGGATTCCAGAGCATCGAGGTCCATGCGATATCCGTCATCGGTGTACACGAGAGGGTTGCGAACGACGTTCCGACCCGCGCGTGCGACAAGGGGCTTGAAGTCCGTGAATACGGGCGGTTGGAGGATCACTCCGTCACCCTGATCGGTCAGCTCGTCGAGCAGAACGGCGATGGATGTACCGATGCTCGGGCTGACAGATGCCTGGAGTCCATCCGGATTCCAGCCATGTCGCGCCTGGATCCAATCCCAGAACGAGTCGATGATTCGAGTCGGGCGGGTCTCGTAGCCATACCAGCCGGTGTGTGCGCGCTCTGTCACTGCTGCGCAGATGTCAGGAGACAAGGGAACATACGGTTCTGCAATCCAGAGAGGTAGCAGGTCGTGGGTTCCGAAGAGGCCCTGCTGGCGGGCGGCGTCGGTGGCCAACGCGTCCGATGTTCCGAGATCGGGGCGGTTCTCCATGGGTCAAGACCGTACTCGGAACGCGCGCAGAACGGGTTCCGATCATTCGGGATTCGGAGCCGTCACTCCGCGCTGAACTGCGTTCCGATCGCGGAGGGGGCGTCGCCCCTGATGAGGTTTCCCCATCTCGGATGTCGGTCTGCCCACTCCCTGAGCCAATCGGCATTGACGAGGACGAGGGCGAAGATCATCAGGACGAACGGCATGATCGGGAGGACCTGGGTGAGGTCAGGGAACACGTTCTGGAGATCGAGCGCCAGCCATTGCAGGAACCCGAAGAGCAGGACGCCTGCAGCGACTCGGAGTGGATGCCAACCGCCGAAGATCACAATGGCGAGGGCAATCCACCCGAAGTTCCGCGTGTGCTGGAACGACCAGCCCAGTTTCGCGTCGAGCGTGAACGCCGCCCCGCCGATTCCGACGAGGGCGCCGCCGACAATCGTGTAGGTGTAGCGGAGCCGATTGACCTTGATGCCCCTGGAGTGGGTCGCTTCCGGCCGCTCACCGATTCCTTGGAGGACGAGCCCTGGCCTCGTCCTGAACATGAATACCCAGGCGACGATGACGACGAGCAGGCTGGCGTAGACGACGATGTTGTGCTGGAAGAGAACCGGTCCCACGAAGGGGATATCCGCTAGCAATGGGATGTTCAGCGGCGGCACCGCTACCTCACCTCCCGGTCGACCCGTATAGGAACCGCCGAGGAACGAGGCAAGGGCGACACCGAGGATCGCCAGGACGAACCCGACGGCAACCTGGTTGAGGCCGAGGGTGATGCTCGAAAAGGCCACGATGAGCGCGAAGGTTGCGCCAACCACCGCGGCAGCGGCGAAACCGGCGAGGGTGTTGTTCGTGCTGAAGGCAACGGCGAACCCTGCAAGTGCAGACAGCATCAGGCTGCCCTCTAGCGACAGATTGATGACGCCGGACTTCTCGCTGATGGTTTCGCCCAGCGACGCAAACATGAGGGGGGCTGCCGCAGCGATGATGGTCGAGAGTGTTGCTTCCATCAGCTGGCTCCACCGCGCGCCGGTGTTGGCGTCGATGTCGATTCCTCAGGATCCGGCGGGAGTTCCAAGGATCGTTTTCGGCGGCGATATGAGCGCAGGCCCGACGCCATCAGGGCGAACAGGACGAGGATCCCCGTGATGACGGCACCGAGAGCGGAGTCCACATCGAGTCGCAGGGTGAGGGTGATGCTTCCCACGGCGATCACGGCGAAGAAGGCAGCGATGGGAGCGATCCAGATCGCTCGGAACCCGGCGAGGAGGACGACGAGGATTCCAAGGAACCCGTAACCACCCGAGATCGAAGGAACGAGCTTGTGGTGGAATCCGGTTGCCTGGATCGCACCAGCGAGGCCCGAGAGCGCGCCGCAGATCGCAAAGGCGCCGAGGATGTATCGATTCGTCGGGATACCCATCAGGAAGGCACTTTGGGGATTACGCCCGACCGCTTTCAGCTTGAGCCCATATCGCGTGCCGCGAAGGAGCATCCAGACGACGACGACGAGGACGATGGTGAGTCCGACGGCGAGGGGCGAGAAGCGGGTATCGCCGAGCGCCGGAAGCCATGCCGCGGTCGGGAACGGTTCCGTCCCGCTCGTTGAAGCGATTCCGGGTCTCGCCCATGGGCCGATGATGAGATACAGCGTCACACCACTCGCGACGAAATCGAGTCCAAGCCCTCCGAAGATCTCGTTCACTTTGCCCTTGGTCTTGAGCACGCCCGCAAGGAGCGCCCATGCGATGCCGAACAGCGCTCCGAACAACAGGGTCAGTGGAATGAGGATGTACGGCGGAGCCGATACCTCGCGGGCGATCAGTGATGCGCCGATTGCCCCGAGAACGATCTGACCTTCGACGCCGATGTTCCACAGGCCAGCAGCGAAGGTCACCACGAGGCCTGCGGCGGCGAGGGTGAGGGGCACCCACACCATCACGGTGTCCGAGAGCTTGTCCGCAGAGCCGAGAGACCCTTGGATGATCAGCCTGAAGGCCTCGATCGGATTCTCTCCGACGAGGAGGACGAGGACGGATGCGAAGAGGAGAGCGACGACGAATGGGAGCACGCCGATCGCGGCTCTGCGGACCCCGCTCGCATCCTCGCCGGATCGCACCGTCATCCTGCACCTCCCACCGAAGTACCGGCAGTCCTGCCACCGATGAGGTGACCGATCTCATCGACATTCGTGGCATCGGCCTGCAGCTCCGCTAGGACCTCGCCTGAGAAGAAGACGAGGATCCGATCGCTGTATCTCAGCAACTCGTCGAGGTCGGCTGACGCGAAGATGATCGCGGTGCCCCCCTCGCGCCGTGCCAGCAACTGGGTCCATACCCAATCAGCGGACTCGATGTCGAGGCCCCTGGTGGGATGCTCCATGAGGAGGAGGTCGAGTTCATCAGGGAGCATGGCCAGCAGGAGCCTCTGTTGATTGCCCCCGGAGAGAGCTTCGGCAGGGGAGAGGCTCGTGCCTTTGATCGAGTACTCGTCGATCTCGCGCTTGGCCTCTGCATCGGCATCGTCCCAGTCGATGAGGAATCCCGTCCGCGATCGGTCGGCCAGGATGAAGTGCTCAGCGATCGTCAACCCCTCGACCAGACCCTCCTCGAGCCTGCCAGCAGGGAGATAGTGCATTCCGGCATCGAGATGATGGCGGTAGCTGCGCCTGGTCACGTCGTTGCCTGCGAGTGAGACGGTGCCGGACGTCACCTGTGTCAACCCGCAGATGCCTCGCAGGAAGGCGCGCTGTCCGCTCCCTTCCATGCCGGCGACGCCGATGACCTCGGCTGCCCTCACCTCGAGGTCGGGCACCCTGAGACTCAGGAGCCGCTCTTCGATGGTGACGCCGGAAAGGGACAGGGCGCAGTCCCCGAGGGACACGGGTGACCGGTTCGCGATGTCGATCGGCTCCCCGAACATCATCGTGACCAACTCCCTGGCAGGTACTGGCATCTCTGCCTCGCCGACGACCCTGCCCCTGCGCATCACGGTGACGTTCTCACAAATCTCCTCGACCTCCTCGAGCTTGTGTGAGACGAAGATCACGATCATCCCTTCGGCCGCAAGTTCGCGCAGCGTTGCGAAGAGGAGGTATCGCTGGTCTGCGGAGATACCGGTCGTGGGCTCGTCGAGGATCAGGACCTTCGCGCCGAGCCAGAGAAGACGAGTGATCTCGACCTGTTGCCGTTCGCCAACGGTCAGCGTCCTCGCCGGCGCATCGAGGTCGTAGGTGAAGCCGAAACGGTCACGGAGCTCGCTGATCGCGGCCCGTGTCCCCTTGCGATCGAGTCTGAGTGATCCGGGACTCGCGAGCAGGAAGTTGTCCGTGACCGACATCGGAAGGAGGACCAGCGGATCCTGGTGCAGCATGCCGATGCCCGCCCGGATGGCATCGTCCGGTGAGCCGAGCTGTACCGGTTCTCCGTCGAGGCTGATCTCCCCGCTGTCTGCGACATAGAAGCCTGACAGGACCTTCATCAACGTGGACTTGCCTGCGCCGTTCTCCCCGAGGATCCCGTGGAGGCTCCCGGACGCTACAGACAGGTTGATGCCGTCGTTGGCGCGCACCGAACCGAAATGCTTGTGGATGTCACGAAGCTCAAGACTCATGGGCGTCCCGCAGCCTAGGGGATCGCGATGGGCCGCGTCGATCCGAGGTCCAGCCGTTTCGCAGTGGTGTCAGCACGCGAGATGGGGAGGCCTTGCAGCCTCCCCATCTCCATTTCACGTCCACGTCCGTGCCGACCGATCACGCCTCGCTGGCACCATCGATGCCTTCGAGGAGCTGCTTCGTGTACCAGATCTGCTGCGGGGTGGCCGCCTCACCATCAGCGAGCCACACCGATCCGTCCTGGTAGTTGAGCGGTCCGACCCAGGGGTTGATCGATCCGTCAGCAAGTCCAGCGATGAAGGTCTCGAGGGTTGCTGCGTTGTCGGCAGACAAACCGGGGCCAGGCACGTATCCGACGGCTGTCGTCTCAACATTGTTGAGGTCGCTCCAGTCCGGCGGGATCCACTGGAATGTTGGGGCAAACGATCCGTCGAGCACGCTCTTGGCTATGTCGAGGTAGGCAGGTCCCCAGTTGAAGTACGGGGTACCGAGGCACACCTCAGGAGCTCCCGAGCATGCATCGACATAGTCGTACGGGATCGCCCAGACCGTGTCGCCCTCAGCGGCACGCTGGCCAGCGACCACAAGGGCTTCCGTGGTGTCGATGCCACTGATGACCACGTCCGCTCCTCCGTCGAAGAAGTCGTTGACCACCAGTGTCGGATCGAGCGTGAAGCCCGGGATGTTGAACCAGAAGCCGATCCAGTTGACGGCGAAGGTCAGGTCAGCAGCGTCATTGCCGAGAACGGTCTCCCAGCAGTACTTCGCGCCGAGGTAGGCCGAGTTCACCAGTCGACGTGTCTCATCGTTGATGAGTGGTCCGAGATACCCGATGCTTCCGGTTTCGGATGTGAGCGCAGCGCTGCACCCTGCCATCGCCTTGCCGTATTCCATCTGGCCCATGATATTTCCGAGGTTGGCGAGCTCCGGTCGATAATCGTCGCCGTCTGCCCAGGCGTTGTCGCCTGATGACCAGATCATCGGGATATCAGCGTTCTGCTCTGCAGCGAGGAATGCTCCGTCCTTCATGTCGTCTGACGTCATGAAGACCAGTTGTGCACCTTGATCGATCATGTCACGTGCGACCTGGTCGACGGTGACCTCAGGGCGATCGGATGGATTCACCTTGTCGAGGAGGATCATCGTTGCACCGAGTTGCGCCTCGAGGTATTCGCCTGCCTCACGATGCGCCTGGCTCCAGCCCCTGTCATCCTGGGGACCCACGAGGATCATCCCGAATGTCAGTGGTTCGGCTGGTGGGGCTTCCGTGGTGGTCGCACCCGAATCTGCCGTTGTGGTCGTCGCGTCGTCCGATGCCGTCGTTGTGGTGGAGTCGCTCGGTGCCGTCGTCGTATCTGATGACGAGTCGCTGCAGGCACCAGCGAATAGGGCAAATACGAGGAGTCCGCTCAGCCAGATCAACTGCTTCTTCATCGTTGTACCTCCTGCTGGAACGGTGTCAATTGTTGGGAAGGGTCAGCCCCTCCCGTCCTCATGAGCCTACTTGAGCGACGGGCAGCAGGACGATTCGCGGCGGTCCCCGAATCAATCGGTCAGGCCCTCCGGGTGTCCGATCGGCTCGGAGGGCGACTGCAGCGCGTTTCAGGGAGTGATGGCGCGTCGATTGACTAGTCATAACCCTCAAGGGGCGGTGGCTGACGCCCGATATCGCTTGAAGTAACGCCTCTACCTGTGGTGCGGGATGGACTTCCAGAACGATCCTGAACTCGAGAAGCTCTTCAAGGACGAGCTCGATGAGCGATCCGAATCGCTTGCATCGGGCGCGCGTGCGATGGCAGCTGGTGAACTGACGATGGACCTCGCCGGGCGAATGCTCAGGGAGGGTCATACGATCAAAGGCACCGGGCGTGTGATGGGGTACGAGGGAATCGCAAGGGGAGGCGAGACCTGCGAGCTCGTCTGGCGCTGGATCCAGCAGGGCGATCTCACTCCTTCCTCGATGCTCGCCCGGACGCTGGAGCACCTGGCGCAAGCCATTCCTGATGCCATCGGTGGGGACGCCGTGCAGATCTCGGTGGCTATCGACACGGTTCGGGCCGTGATATCGGACCAGGAGCTCGTCGACCAGCTCCCGGAACCCCTGGTTTCCGACGATGGCGCAGGGCATTACCCCGCCTCGACCGTCGAACCCGCCGACTCGGATGTCCACGTCGAGGACGTCATCGGCTCCGACACGACGTCCGAGGACGGTGTCGAAGAGACCGCAGATGTCGAAGACTCGGAGCCTTCCCGGAACAACGCGAGTCCTGTCAGTGGTCTCGAGAGCCTCGACCAGGACGAGCTCGCGGACGTGACAGCGGCGCTGGACAAGATCGAGCGTGAAGTCGCCGC
>JAQAZV010000188.1:0-3282 GCA_032127155.1 Acidimicrobiia bacterium | reverse complement strand
ACGGCTTCGACCTCGTCGTCACCGAGATCCTGGAAGGCAACCGCCACGAGTTCGTCGTGGAGTCAGGGAGCGAGCAGGGTGCTGCCGTGCTCAGCGACCTCGCCGGCCGAGCCCCAACGGAATCCGATGAACAAACGATCGCCTCGATCATGAAGAACACGGTCGATCACATGGGCAGATCCATGGATGAGACGGCGACCAGAGCCCTTCTCATCGAGAACCTCGACCACCCGATCTGGGATGACATAGCTGCCCGATGCCTCGCGTGCACGAACTGCACGCTGGTGTGCCCGACATGCTTCTGCTCAACGGTCGAGGACGCCACAGACCTCCTCGGCACCGCAACACGGACGAGACGATGGGACTCCTGCTTCTCGTCGGACTTCAGCAACCTCCACGGCCATCCCGTTCGCTCATCAACGCGTTCGAAGTATCGCCAGTGGATGACACACAAGCTCTCGTATTGGTATGACCAATTCGGTATGTCGGGATGTGTCGGCTGCGGTCGGTGCATCACCTGGTGCCCCGTCGCCATCGATATCACTGCCGAAATGGCACAGCTGAACGAGGAATCGGAGGCATCGACATGAAACTCGCCGCGTGGCGCACGACCAGCCCTCTCCTCACCGACCTCGATGATGAGTCGTTCGCTTTCCTCGAGGACATCTCGGAGGAAGTGCAGTATCCACCGGACCGAGTGATCTTCAGGGTGAACACACCAGCCGACCGATTCTTCATGGTTGCCGAAGGGACGGTCGCCCTCCGCATGGCAGGACCGACACGGCCGGCAGTCACCATCCAGACCGTGCGGTCCGGCGGCGTGCTCGGCTTGAGTTGGCAGATGCCTCCTCATCTCTGGCAGTGGACGGCGCAGTCGATCGATGCCACCACCCTCGCCATGTTCGATGCCGAGACCGTGCGGCAACGGTTCCGAACCTCACCCGAACTCGAGCTCGCACTCATGCGGGTCCTGGCCTCAGAGGCCCTCAAGCGACTCCAGAACGTCCGACTCCAACTGCTCGATGTATATGGAGATGACCGGACATGACCATGACCGACCCGAGCACCGCTACCGCAATGGCCGAGCCGATGATGCTCCGCACCTTCAGGGTTGACCGCACCATGAAGGAGACACACGACACAGTCACCCTCGAACTGGTCATCGCCGACAGAGGTCCTGACCTCGCCTTCTCGCCCGGTCAATTCACGATGTTCTACGTCTTCGGAATCGGCGAGGTGCCCCTTTCGATCTCTGGCGACCCTGCACACCCCGAACGCCTGGTCCATACGGTGCGCGCGGTCGGCGCCGTGACGGATGCGATCTGCGCGTTGAAGCCGGGACAGACCGTCGGTATACGAGGCCCGTTCGGCACGTCGTGGCCTGTCGACTCAGCAGCGGGCAGGGACATCGTCGTCGTCGCCGGGGGCATCGGCCTTGCCCCGGTGCGGCCCGCGATCCGCCACCTCATCGACCATCGCGATGCCTATGGAACGTTGTCGATCGTCTACGGATCCCGATCCCCCACCGTCCTCCTCTACCGTGATGACGTCCTCGAATGGCGGAGCCGATTCGACATCAACGTCCAGGTGACCGTTGACCGTGGATCCCCAACATGGCGCGGCGATGTCGGCGTCGTGACGCCCCTCCTCGGTGTCCTGACATTCGAGCCTGCCAACACGACAGCCTTCGTATGCGGACCGGAGATCATGATGCGGGTTGTGGCCAAGGACCTCGCCGCCCGCGGAGTCGACCGGGGCGACATCTTCATCAGCCTGGAACGCAACGTGAAATGCGGGTTCGGGATCTGTGGACATTGCCAGATCGGACCCACCTTCGTGTGCAAGGACGGACCCGTCGTCCCCTACGCCAATGTCGCGAGGCAGATCGGGATCGAGGAACTATGACAACGCCAACGAAGCGCCGTCCCACGATCGCCGTGTGGAAGTTCGCCTCCTGCGACGGCTGCCAACTCACGCTGCTCGACTGCGAGGATGAGTTCCTGACGATCGTCGGAGCTGTCGACATCGCCTACTTCCCAGAAGCAACCCGATCCATGCGCGACGGCCCGTACGACCTGTCGATCGTCGAAGGATCGGTCACGAACAGCCACGATGCCGAACGCATTCACGACATCAGGGCAGCATCGAAGGCGCTCATCACCATCGGTGCGTGTGCAACAGCAGGCGGGGTCCAAGCGCTGAAGAACTGGGCGGACGTGGACGAGTTCATCTCCATCGTCTACGCCCACCCCGAGTACATCAGCTCGCTCGACACCTCGACACCGATTTCCGACCATGTCAACGTCGACTTCGAGCTCCGTGGGTGCCCGATCTCCAAGCAGCAGCTCGTCGATGTGGTCGATGCTTTCGTCCATGGCAGGAAGCCAACGACTCCGACCCACTCGGTGTGCGTCGAATGCAAGCTGCGCGGCACATCGTGCGTGATGGTGGCCCATGGAACCCCATGCATGGGGCCCATTACGCAAGCAGGCTGCGGGGCGATCTGTCCCGCCTTCAACCGAGGGTGCTACGGATGTTTCGGACCGGCCGAATCGGTGAACGTCGAGTCATTGAGGGAGGCATGGCACGGTATCGGAATCGACGACCCAGAGCTCGTGCGAGCCCTGAGGACGTTCAATGCCTACGCACCCGAGTTCAGGGAAGCAAGTGACACCTATGCCTGACACCACAAGGGAAATCAGCGTCGACTACCTCGCGAGGGTTGAGGGCGAGGGAGCGATGTACCTCGAGCTCGAAGGAGACCAGGTCAAGGATCTGAGGTTCAAGATCTTCGAACCTCCTCGGTTCTACGAGGCGTTCTTGCGAGGTCGCCGGTTCTCCGAAGCCCCGGATATCACGGCGAGGATCTGTGGTATCTGCCCTGTTGCCTATCAGACGAGTGCCGTCAATGCCATGGAAGATGCTGCCAAAGTCACGGTTGGCACCGGGATTCGCGACCTCAGGAAGCTCCTGTACTTCGGGGAGTGGATCGAGAGCCACACCCTGCACGTCTACATGCTGCACGCACCTGACTTCCTCGGATACCCGAGCGCCATCGAAATGGCGGGCGACCTACCTGACATCGTCACGAACGCCCTCAGGCTCAAACGCCTCGGGAACGACATCATGACGGTGGTAGGAGGGAGCGAGATCCACCCGATCAATGTCAGAGTCGGCGGCTTCTACCGGTCACCGACAAGGGAGGAGCTGCGACCGCTGACCGCCGAGTTGCACTGGGCGATCGAGACAGCGGCAGAGACCGTGGCACTCGTCGCCGGGTTC
>JAQAZV010000187.1:0-3642 GCA_032127155.1 Acidimicrobiia bacterium | reverse complement strand
GGGTCTCGCGACGCTGGGCGACGTGGAATGGGTCCTCATCCATGACGCAGCGCGGCCGCTCGTATCCCGTGCGCTCATCCTCTCCGTCCTCGAGCGCCTTCACGTTGGGGATGTCGATGCGGTCATTCCGGCGATGCCGGTGAGCGATACGGTGAAGAAGGTCAGCGGTGACAGGATCATCAACACGCTCGATCGAGCGTCGTTGGTGACCGTCCAGACGCCTCAAGGCTTCCGTCGAGACGTACTGGTCGAGGCTCATCGAGTTGATCCCCATGAGGACGTCACGGACGACGCCGGGTTGGTGGAGCGGCTCGGTGGTACCGTTGTCACCGTGCCGGGCGAAGCCACAAACCTGAAGGTCACCTACCCCGAGGACCTCGAGCGGGCGCGAGCCATCGCAGCCGTGGCGGACCGCCGTGGCTGACCAACGTGTTGGCTTCGGGTACGACGCCCACCGGTTTGGTGGCCCTGGGCCGGTCATCCTCTGTGGTGTCCCTGTCGACCACGAGTCGGGGATCATGGCGACATCCGACGGTGACGTCGCCGCGCATGCGGTGTGCGACGCGGTTTTGGGCGCGGCGGCAATCGGTGATCTCGGAACGTTCTTTCCGAGCAGCGATCCCCAGTGGAATGGTGTGCGCTCGATGGATCTCGTCGCACGGTGCGTCACGATGGTGTTCGACCGTGGGTACGACATCTCGAACGTCGACGTGACGATCGTCGCCCAGAGCGTCATGGTTGCACCCCACCGGGACGATATGAAAGCGGAACTCGCCAGGGCGGTCCGCTTGGCGCCGATGAATGTCTCGGTGAAGGCGACGACGACTGACGGTCTCGGTTGGATAGGAGCTGGTGAGGGTCTCGCTGCCTTTGCGGTCGTGAACCTCACCCGCTGATCGGTCAGTCGCGCCCGATCACAGCCCTCGCCATTCCTGGGTCGTCAGTGATGATGACGTCCACACCCGCCTCCACGGCGATCTCGACGTCCTTGGGCGTATTCGCGTTCCAGACGACGACTGCGAGCCCGGCCTGTATGCAGCGGTCGACCGAGGCCCTCGGGTCTGTGAGGAGCGTCGTCATGGGTGGATGGATGGCCTGAACTCCGAGGGCAAGCGCCATGTCGATCCCTGCCCCGATCTCGACGCCCGACCCGATCAGTAGCCCGGCGAGCACGTTCGGTGCGATTTCGATGGATCGCCGGACGCTCTCGGGATCGAAGGAGGACATCAGGATCCTCGATGGGTCATCGATGGACGAGATTGCCGAAAGCGTCTCATCGACGATGCGACGGGAAGGGTCGAATCCGGGTTCGTAGGCGGTGTTCTTGATCTCGACATTGAGGTAGACGCTGGAAGGCACGAAGGCGAGCGCCTCGTCGAACGTCGGGATTGACGGTTCCTCAGATCTCACCTCTTCAAGGCTCATTTCGGCAAACGGCGGACGGTTGCCATGGCTCGGGTCGTGGACGAGGATCAGGACGTCATCCCTCGTACGCCTGACATCGAGTTCGATGCCATCGGCCCCCGCCTCGACCGCCAGCCGATATGCCTCGATGGTGTTGTCCGGTGCCCGAGACCGGTCGCCCCTGTGTGCGTAGATGAGGGGAGCGGGCCCAAGAGGGGATCGGTTCATCGTCGCAGCCTACTTCCGGCGGTATGGCTGATCCCGGCACGGGTACCATCCTGGCCATGCAGGTCTACAACACCCTCGAACGCGCGGTGGTCCCGCTCGAGGTTGGGAGCGACCGCCCTGTCACGATCTACGTCTGCGGTCCGACCGTGCAATCAGAGCCCCATCTCGGACACGGGCGTTCCGCCGTCGCGTTCGACGTGCTGCGGAGGTACCTGGAGTGGTCGGGGCACGACGTTGTGTTCGTCAGGAACGTCACGGACATCGATGACAAGATCATCGATCGGGCCGCGGAGCTCGGTACGACGACCGAGCACGTCGCAGCAGCAGCTTTCCGGGCGTTCACGAAGGCGTACAACGGCCTCGGCAACCTTCCACCGACAATCGAGCCGAGGGCAACCGAGCACATTCCGGAGATGATCGCGCTCATCGGAGAGCTCATCGATCGTGACCATGCGTACGAGTTGAACGGCGATGTCTACTTTGCGGTCCGCTCCTTCGAGGGATACGGGAAGCTGTCACGCCATGATCTCGACGACCTTCGGGCGGGGGAGCGCGTCGGCATCGACGACCGCAAGCGTGATCCGCTCGACTTCGCTCTGTGGAAGGCATCCAAGGAAGGCGAACCGTCGTGGGCCTCGCCGTGGGGGCCCGGCCGACCAGGCTGGCACATCGAATGCTCAGCGATGGCGTCGCGATATCTCGGCGAGGGGTTCGACATCCACGGGGGCGGGACGGACCTGATCTTTCCTCACCACGAGAATGAGATCGCCCAATCCGAGGCAGCCAGCGGCACTGTCTTTTCGAGGTATTGGATGCACAACGGCATGCTGAATCTCAGCGGCGAGAAGATGGCGAAATCGACTGGTCACGTCGTGACGCTTCTCGACTCGCTCGAGGAATGGGACCCGATGGCTGTGCGGCTTTTCTACCTGCGGACGCACTATCGCAAGCCGCTCGAGTTCTCGAGTGATGCATTGGCCGATGCCGAGGCGAGCCTCGACCGGCTCAAGGCGTTCCGCCGACGGCTCCCCGATCACCTCGAGGGCGAACCGGATCGTGATGCGCTTGGTGCCTTTGCAGCGGCCATGGACAACGATCTCGACGTCGCAGGTGGACTTGCAGTCGTCTTCGACGTCGTTCGTCGCGGGAACGGGGGCCTGGACAGCGGTGAGGACGTCGAAGCATTGGCCGTGGCCTTTGACGACATGGTTTCGGTCCTTGGTCTCGACATCGACAGCCCCGATCGTGGCGACATCGACATCGATGCGGTGGCCTCCGCCCTCGGCGTGACAGCGGCATCCATCGACGACCTCCTGATCGTGCGGGACGAGGCACGGGCATCGAAGGACTGGGCAACAGCAGACGCCATTCGTGAAGCGCTCGATGCCATCGGCATCACGATCGAGGACACGCCTGATGGCGCTCGCTGGCATCGGAGCTGACCTCGAAGGCACGCACGCCGTCGAGGCAGCAATCGACGCGGGGCGCGTTCGTGAGCTCATCGTCGAGCGTCGGCGCGCAGGCAGGGACGATGTCGTTCGCCTGATCTCCAAGGCCAAGTCCTCAGGTGCCCACGTCACCATGGTCGACGATGTCAGGCCACTGGCTGCAACCGATGCTCCCCAGGGAGTGGTCGCCAGGGCGGTCGCCATCCCAACCGTACGCCTCGACGACGCCGTTCGCGGTTCAGATCTACCGGCTCTGCTGGTTCTCGATCACGTCGAGGATCCGCGCAACATCGGCGCTGCGGCCAGGACGGCATGGGCCATGGGCATGACCGCCCTCGTTGTGTCCCACCGCCGAAGTGCCCCGATTGGTGCGACGGCATTCAAAGCGGCCGTCGGTGCACTCGAGCACGTCCCGGTGGTGGCCGTTTCCTCCATCGCCGAGGCACTGAGTCGCTTGTCGAAACTCGACGTGTGGACGGTTGGGCTCGAGGGGGAGGCGGAGACGTCACTCCTTGGTCTTGACCTCCTCTCCCGACCGGTCGCACTGTGCATCGGGGCCGAG
>JAQAZV010000186.1:0-3782 GCA_032127155.1 Acidimicrobiia bacterium | reverse complement strand
TCGCTCTGCATCCTTGACGATCGAGGCATATTGGAGCACGAGCGCCAGATCACCGAGGTTCACCGACGCGTGGGTCATCAGCGATCGCCGGATGTCCCCCTGTGCTTCGTTGATGCCCCTGTCGGTGCTCTTCACCTCCCGCTTGGTCTCCTTCGATTTCCCGCCCCCGAAGAGAGCGTCGGTGGCGGTGTCGAACACCTCGTGGCCGTCGCGCAGCATTTGCACGAGGGTCGCGTGCACGTGATCCATCGGGCTGGTGCTGCCACTGCGGAAGAAATCGAGAACCATGTACGGCCATCCCTTCTAGTTGAAGATCAAGATACCAAGCAGGGGAAGGACCACGAAGGTCCCCACGACGTAGACCACGGCGAGCGGTTTTCGGTTCGCCGCGATTCCGGCGAGTTTCTCCGCAAGCGTGACGGGGATGTATCGGAACCTTGGAATCGGATACAGGATCAGGATCCCGACCACGTTGAACAAGAGGTGGACGATGGCGATGGTCATGCCCCCGACCACTCCGGTTGCAAGGGCGGCGAGGAGGGCTGTCACCGTCGTTCCGATGTTCGCACCGAGCGTGATCGGGTACGCATTGCGGACGAGCAGGATGCCTGAGGCCGCGAGCGGAACGAGGATCGATGTGGTGATCGATGATGACTGGACCATCACGGTGATGAGCACACCGACCATCATCGCCATCATCCCGCTCTTGGCGAGGGCCGCATTCATCGATGACTCGATGCGTGAGGCGATCAGGACTCGCATGTTCTTGGTGATGAAGGTCAGCGTCGCGAAGATGATCCCGATCCCGATCACGATGAGGACCCAACCGAGCAGCGTGGTGCTGTCGATGAATCGGGCACAGAAGTCCTCGACGAGTGATGCCCCCCAGCCCACAGCCGCCTTGATCGGGGAGTCAAAGGTCGCATCCGAACCAATCGGGAGGTGCTCAGCGATCCATGTCGCGGTGTTCTGCAGGAAGCCCGTCGCAAGTTCGAGGGGGAAGAGGATCGCTACCGCGATCAGGTTGAAGAAGTCGTGCATCGTTGCAGCGGTGAACCCGAGTCGGAAGTTCTCCGTCTGTCGAGCCGACCCGAGCGAAACGATCGTGTTGGTGACGCTCGTTCCGATGTTTGCACCCATGATCATGGGGACGGCTATGTCGAGGGGAAGCTGGCCTGCTGCGACGAGTCCGACGATGGTGGCGGTCGTTACCGAGGACGACTGGACGAGCACCGTCGCGAGGATGCCGACGCAGAGCGCCGCGATGGGGTTGGTGATGCCGTTGAAGAGGCCACCAGCCGTGTCAGACCCGAGATCCTTGACCCCCGATTCGAGGAGCTTGACCCCGACGAGGAAGAGGTACAGGAGGCCGATGACCAGCGCTGCCCGCAGCGGCGCTGGCATCGAGGGACGCGGTGGCTGCGCGATCGGAGAGGAGGCAATGGAGCTTTCCGACATGCGCTGGAGCGACTCTGCTTTCGCGGGAGATCCGTTCGAGGCGCGAGGCTAGATCACTACCTGATCACTCAGCAAATGACGGGCGAGGTCAATCGTCCTCGGGGAACGCACCGGTCGTGACGAAGGTGACGTTCTGGGCGATGTTGACCCCGTGGTCGGCGATGCGTTCGAGGAATCTCCCGACGTAGAACATGCCGACGGAAGCTTCCAGCCCGAGCGTGTCCTGGCGTTCGGTGACTGCGCTGAAGAGGTCAGAGGTGAGCTGGTCCGTCTTCTCGTCTTCCGACTCTGCGGCCATCCCGATGCTCGGATCCATGGTCGCCATGGCCTCAACACCACGCCCGAACATCGCAGAGGAGGCATCGACGAGCTGGGCCAGAATCGCGTGGAGCGTTGGGTCGGGTAGCAGGCCATCGAGCCGACGGAGTTGTTTGACGATATTGACCGCGAGGTCGCCTGAACGCTCGAGCTCGTAGAGGATTCGTGTTGCCGCCACCAGGAATCGGAGGTCTGTCGCCACGGGTTGCTGCAGCGCGAGGATCTGGAAGACCTTCTGCTCGAGGTCCTCGTAGCCCGCATTCACCGCTTTGTCGGCGTCTTTGACGGCCGCGACTTCGTCGAGGCGGTTCTCCAGCATCACAAGGCCGGCGTGGCGCAGGTTGTCCACAACGAGCGTCCCGAGGTCGACGAGTCCGCGCCGGATCTCGTCGAGCTCGTCGTCGAAGTGGTGGCGAAGGTCGGTGTCGTGTCCTGCGGTCATTCTGTCCCCCTCATCCGAATCTGCCGGTGATGTAGTCCTCGGTTTCCTGCTCTGCCGGCGACGTGAAGATCGCCGCGGTCTCGGTGAACTCGACAAGGCGGCCTGTTCGTTGGCCGTCCTTGATGTCGACGCTGAAGAAGGCGGTTCGATCGGACACACGTGCCGCTTGCTGCATGTTGTGCGTGACGATGATGATCGTGTAGTCCTTCTTCAGCTCGTACATGAGCTCTTCGATCTTGAGGGTCGCGATGGGGTCAAGGGCCGAGGCTGGCTCATCCATGAGCACGACGTCCGGCGATGTCGCGATTGCCCGTGCGATGCATAGGCGCTGCTGTTGACCGCCGGAGAGGGCATAGGCGCTCTCGCCGAGCTTGTCCTTGACCTCATCCCACAGTGCTGCCCGTCTCAGCGACTCCTCGACGAGCGAGTCCATGTCGTCGCTGTAGCCGGCGATCTTCGGACCGAAGGAGATGTTGTCATAGATCGACTTTGGGAACGGATTCGGCCGCTGGAACACCATGCCGATGTGGCGTCGCACCTGGACCGCGTCGACGTCGGCCCCGTACAGGTCGACACCGTGGTATCGAATCGAACCCTCGACCCGCGCCGACGGAATGAGGTCATTCATCCTGTTGAGGCATCGAAGCACTGTGGATTTCCCGCACCCAGACGGGCCGATGAATGCCGTGATCTCGTTGTCCCTGATGGGAAGACTGACATCCTCGACCGCATGGAAGTCGCCGTAGAAGACATTGACGCCGTCGAGTTCGATGATGATGTCGTTCTCGTCGTCTGGCGATCCTCCGGTGACCCTCGGCTTCTCCGTCCGGATCGAGCCTGCTGCAGTGCGCACGGGGTCCTGCTGCTCGGTGTCGAGTGCCTGCTCGCCGGTGCTGTCGGTCGTCATGGGATCCTCGGGAGACGGAGTTCTGACGCGTTCGATGCTATCGGTCATGTCCCTACCACTTGTGCTCGGTCCGGTTTCGTAGCCACACGGCGAACCCGTTCAATATGAAGAGAACGACGAGGAGCACGACGATGGCTGCAGGCGCAAGCGTGTCTGCAAATTCCGCCTGCGTCTGGCGCGACCACGAGAAGACGACGACGGGGAGTGCCGTGTACGCACCGGTGAGATTGTCGAGGAGGGACGCGTCCCCCGGTGGGGCGAAGTAGCCGGTGGCGACGCCGATGACGAGGAGGGGAGCGGTTTCCCCGAAGGCCCGCGCCAGCGTCAACACCGTTCCGGTGAGGATGCCCGGCAGAGCCGACGGCACAACGTGGCTCCGTATGACCTCCCATTGGGTCGCCCCGACGCCAAAGCCCGCCTCCCTGATGGACCTCGGAACTGCCCTGATTGCCTCGGCAGACGTGATGATGACGATGGGGAGGACCAGGGCGGCCATCGTCATACCAGCAGCGATCACGTTCTTTCCGCCGGTTGATCCTCCGAGGCCGATCATTCGTACGATCGGAACGAAGATGGCGAGTCCGAGAAGGCCGTACACGATGGATGGCACGCCTGCGAGGTTCCTGACCGTGGTGTCGAGCATCTGGGTCACCTTCG
>JAQAZV010000185.1:0-4836 GCA_032127155.1 Acidimicrobiia bacterium | reverse complement strand
TCGATGGACGGTGAGAACCTCCCCCGAGGCAAGCCGCGAGAGTTGCGCCAGCAGGTCGGCATGGTGTTCCAGCAGTTCAACCTCTTTCCACACCTGACGGCCCTCGAGAACGTGACGCTCGGCCTGAGACGTGTCAAGTCGGTCGACAGGAAGGAAGCGGAACTGCTGGGAGCCACCTACCTGGACAAGGTGGGTCTGCTCGACAAGATAGGTGCCTTCCCGTCGATGCTGTCGGGAGGGCAGCAACAGCGCGTGGCAATAGCCCGTGCCCTTGTGATGGAGCCGAGGGTGATGCTGTTCGATGAGCCGACATCAGCGCTAGATCCCGAGCTCGTTGGTGAGGTGCTCTACGTCATGCGGGCCCTCGCCGAGTCGGGCATGACGATGGTGGTCGTGACACACGAGATGGGATTCGCCAAGGAGGCAGGCGACCTCAACATCTTCATGGACGATGGTGTGATCGTCGAACAGGGTGGGCGCGAGATCTTCACGGATGCGCAAGAGGTGCGGACCCGCACATTCATCAAGGCGATCCTGTGATGCTCGAAGTCGTTGCTCAGACGACCTTCCGGTGGGACTTCATCTGGGACAGCCGTTGGATCTTCTTCCAAGGCGTGAAGCTCACCATGGCGATCGCGCTCGTATCCTTCGCCCTGTCGTCGGCGCTCGGCCTCCTCGTAGCCGTGCTGCGGATGTCGAAGAACCGCATCGTCCAGCCGTTGATCGCCAGTTACGTCAACGTATTCCGCGCCATCCCTTTGCTGGTCTTCATACTCTTCGTGTACTACGGCGTTGCGATCCAGTTCAATCTGAATGCCTCGGCGATCCAGGCAGGCGTCCTGGCGTTGACGCTCCAATACTCAGCCTGGCTCGGTGAGATCTTCCGAAGTGGGATCCAGGCCGTGCCTCACGGACAGCGTGAGGCTTCCCTTTCACTCGGTATGAGCCGGGTGCAGACCTTCTTCCGCGTCGTGATCCCTCAGGCGGCCCGCATCGTGATCCCCCCTACGGGCAACATGTTCATCGGGATGATCAAGGACTCGTCGCTCGTCTACATCATCGGGGTCGCCGAACTGCTGCGCGTCAGCAACCGCCTCGCGAATCGTACCTTCCGCTATTTCGAGGGCTACCTCGCCACGGTCCTGATCTACCTGGCTCTGACGATGGCGGTCTACTTCATCGTCAAGTACCTCGAGAAGCGGTACGCGCCCCTCGACGTCCTCACCGCACCAGCGCGCTCGTGGTGGTCGCCTACGGCGAAGCGGCGTGCGAACCGATTGCGACAGCTCCAACACGAGGTTTTGGCGGCCAAGGGGATTCACAGCGAAGGCATTCCGGCGGAAGACACGGCGGATATCGAGCCTCTGGAGCTAAGCCCTCCGGAGACGATCAACGACGACGAGAGGAGCACACACTCGTGAAATACAGAAGATGGGCGATCATGATCGCCGTCATAGCGCTGTTGGCCGCAGCGTGCACGAACAGCGACGATGGAGCAGGTGCGGGGGATTCGGCATCGACTCTCGACGGCAACAGGGTCGACGCGATCAAGGACAGCGGCAAGTTGAGAGTGGGCATGACCCTCCAATTCGAGCCACAGATGTACCGTGACGCGAACGATGAGCCGGCTGGCTACGACGTCGAACTCGTCACCAAGCTGGCCGAGGACCTTGGCGTGGAGTTGGAGATCAGCGACCTCGAATTCGACGCATTGATCCCTGGACTCATCGCCGATCAGTTCGATCTGGTGTCGGTTGGCCTCGTGGGTCGCCCTGCCAGGCTCGAACAGCTGTGGTTCACATGCCCCTATGTGCCGTACCGCCAGGTGGTCGTGACGAACACCGAGTCGGGTATCACGTCCCTCGATCAGCTGAACAGCTCCGACGTGACGATGACGGCGCTGCTGGGGTCAACTGCGGCGAATCTCATCCAGACAGAGTTCCCCGAAGCTGAGCTCGTAGAGCTCGAGCAGGCACCAGCCTTCCTCGAGGTCGCGTCTGGCCGCGCTGACGCCATCGTGGTCGAGGAGTATCTGGCCCTGCCGTTCGTGGCTGAGAACCCTGGCACCGAGGTCCTGAACCCAGATCAGCCGTTCGCGCAGGAGTACGGCGCTTGGGCGATCCCTCGCGGCGACGTCGTGTGGCTCGAGTACGTCAACGGATGGTTGGCCTACTACATCGCCAACGGCACGCTTGACGGCTTGTACACCGACATCATCGGCCCAACCGAGGGTCTGCCGGCGTGTAACTGATCGATCGGCGGTACATCGCACGATGGAGGACACACCATCCTCCGGCGACCGTTCTTCTGGCGCCCTCGTCACCGGGGGCGCCAGGGGGATCGGTCGTGCCATAGTCACCCGGCTCGCCGAACGCGGCGATACCGTGTTTGCCGCGGACAGCAACATCGAGGCCGCGACGACCACAGCGCAGGCGCTGCAGTCGCTGGGTCTCGATGTTCGTCCCATGGAACTCGATGTCCGTGACGTCGACGCTGTACGTGAGGTGATTGCCGCGGCAGATGCCGAGTGCCCTCTTGGAACCGTTGTCAACAACGCAGGGGTGGGATGGATCACCCCGCTGCTCGAGGTCACGACTGAGCAGTTTGATTCACTGATGGCGGTGAACCTCCGTGGCACCTTCTTCGTTCTTCAGGCAGCAGCGTCCGTAATGGAACCGAGAAGGAGGGGGTCGATCGTCAATATTGCTTCGACGTCCGCCTTCACGGCGTCGACGACGCCGATGGTTCCCTACGACACGTCGAAGGGTGCCGTACGAATGCTGACGATTGCCGCAGCACGCGAGCTTGCGCCGATGGGCATCCGCGTGAATGCGGTGGCGCCCGGAACGGTTGACACAGACCTCACACGGTCCCTGTCCGCTGATCTCGGTGCTCTCGAGGGGTTGGCCGCAACGCACATCCCGCTTGGTCGGCTCGGAACCCCCTTCGAGATGGCCGCGGCGGTCGACTTCCTGACGTCGGACCAGGCGAGCTACGTTACGGGCCACGTTCTCGTGGTCGACGGCGGTTGGCTCACATGATCAGAACGCGAAACGCGGAGGCACCTTGAACGAGATGCGCATAGGGGCGAAGCTCCCGGTCTTTGGGCCGATCGTCCACGAAATCCCGCTCGGCGACGCAGCCCGCAGAGCTGAGGACGCAGGTTTCGACTCGGTGTGGGTCAGCGATCACATCGTCATGATGGACCGAACCGAATCGCCCTATCCCTACTCCGACGACGGCACCATCACATGGGATGCGACCGAACCGCGACTCGACGCCGTCGTCGCCATGGCCGTCGCGTGCGCCACCACGAATCGGGTGGAAGTCGGTGTCGCGATCCTTCTCGCAACACTGCGCAATCCCCTGATCCTCGCCAAGCAGCTCGCCTCGCTCGACACCATCAGCGGCGGACGGGTTGTCGTCGGGACGGGTGCCGGTTGGCTTGCCGAGGAATTTGAAGCTGCAGGGGTGGCATTCGAGGGGCGCGGACGGCGACTTGACGAGTGGATCGACATCCTGCGCGATGTGTGGACAGGAAGCCCCGAGGCCCACTCCTACGAGCACTTCGAAATGCAGCCAGGGTTGCTCAGCTACCCGACGCCCGTGCGGGAGATGCCCATCCTCATCGGCGGCATGTCCAATGCTGCCATACGTCGAGCCGGACGTCGGGGCCAGGGCTGGTTGGCCTTCCAGCGGGCCAGCCACCTTGACATTCCGGCCATCGAGCAGGGGCTTGCTCTCATGCATGAAGAGGCGAAGGAGGGTGGTCGGTACGCGCCGCATGCAGTGGTCCGCCTCACCGGCTCTCTCGACGATGCGGCAGCGGCTGTGCCCAAGCTGGCGGCTGTTGGCGTAACCGAGGTGATCGTCGAGGTTGACTGGTTACGTCGCGATGGACCGGAACGAACCTTGGAGCAGATGCGTACCAGCGCATCGTGAGCGAAGCGAGGAGACAGGCGATGAGCGACGCCATCACGACGGATCGGGCACCTGACCCGAGGGGCCCGTACCCGCATGTACGAATCGATGGGGATCACGTGTGGGTCACGGGCCAGATAGGGCGCGACCCGTCGACGGGGGATTTTGTGGATGGTGGGTTCGAACCTGAGTTCCAGCAGGCGATCACCAATCTTGCGGCGATTCTCGAGCAGGCCGGATCATCTCTGGGTCGGGTTGTGCGCACGTGTGTGCAGTTCGTCGACGAGGACGATCTCGACGCGATGAATCGCGTCTACGGGGAACGTTTCCCGACTCCCTATCCAGCCAGGACCAGCTTCGGGGCTGCGTTCCTGTGGAAAGGTGCGAAGGTTCAAATTGACGCTGTGGCCACGAGGACCGGCGACTGAGCCTTCCCTGGGTGCCCTGTGGTCGTCAGGGCACCCGCACTGTCGGCTCGATCACCTGGGGAAGGTTGGCCGAGTGTGCCATCACTCCTGCCACCCCAGGGACTCGCCGCCGAACGATCACGTCGATCCCTGCGACCATGGTCATGATCGACAGCGGGCAGGTGCCGCATGCCCCGAGCAGTTCGACGCTGACGATGCCGTCGTCATCGATGCCGTGCAGGATGAGGTCTCCGCCGTCGGCCTGAAGGGCCGGTCGTATCTCGTCGAGTGCCGCCTCGAGCAGATCCATGTCGATGTCGACAGCCATCAGAACACCTTGATCCATGTGCCGGCACCCTCCTCGAGCGCGAGGTCGAAGACGAGGGAGGCGACCGCTGCATCGAGGGCTGGCATTCCCATGTGGGTCATGATCGTACGCTCCCTGGGATCGCTTCGCCCTGGGACGAGTCCAGGCATGAGCTCAGTGGCGATGTCCGCGTAGATGTCA
>JAQAZV010000184.1:0-9121 GCA_032127155.1 Acidimicrobiia bacterium | reverse complement strand
TGAGTTGTGAGTTGTGAGTTGTGAGTTGTGAGTTGTGAGTTGTGAGTTGTGAGTTGTGAGTTGTGAGTTGTGGGACGGGTCAATCGGCCGTCGCAGCTACTTGCTTCACGAGTCCGTTCAGCATGCGTCGAACCTCGTTGACTTCGTCGATGAGTTGTTCGAGCGGTGCCGGCTCCGAGAGTCCTACCCGTTTGGCGATCAATGCCTCGGTCTCGAGTTCGCACGCTGAGGCGTAGGCCATACGGAGGAATCGGGCGAAGTCGCGGTTGGTCCCGCGCCCGCAACCCTCGGCGATATTCGCCGGAATCGAGACAGCGGATCTGTTCATTTGTGAGGCAATTCCGAAACGCTCGGTCGTCGGGAAGCATCTGGTGGCCGCGTAGCAGTTCTCTGCCAGGTCCATTGCCCTCGACCACACCGTCAGCTTGTGATAATCCTGCATGCCATGACAAGTACCCCGACCGCTCCGACGAATCAAGCCCCCTCGCTCCTGGCGACACCAGACTCACAACTCACAACTCTCTTCCCTTTTCCCTGCAAACCTCGGGTACTCATGGCTATGGTGCCAGCACAGCATGCATCCCGATAGGTCACAGGATGCAGGGGAAGGCACATGACCGTTCAGGTACGAGAGACGCAGAAGACACCGTTGTGGCGAAACGCCACGGTGTTGAAATGGACTGCCCAGCTGGTCGTACTCGTCGCCGTGATCGCCCTCTTCGTCACTCTCGGCTCCCGAGCTGCATCCAACTTCGAGCAGTCGGACGTCTCCTTCGGTTGGGAATGGCTTTCGAACCCGACCGGTGTCCAGATCTTCGAGGGCATCGACACGAGCCCGGACAGCGGTGCCCGCGCTCTCATGGTCGGGATCGTCAACACCTTGCGCGTGGCGATCTCCGGAATACTCGTCGCCACACTGCTCGGGACGCTGATCGGCATCGCCAAGCTCTCCAAGAACTGGATCGTCAACAAGCTCGCAACGGTCTACATCGAGACGATTCGTAACATCCCGCTGCTGGTCCAGATCTTCTTCTGGTCAGCACTCGCTGTCAGCCTCCCGAGCCTTGTTGCCGCCGATGTCGGCGTCTACTGGTTCAAGGTGTCCAACAAGGGATTCGCGTTTGCGTGGATCTTCACCGATGGCGGTTTCTGGCCCTGGATGGTGTTCGTCGCCGCCGGCTTCCTCGTTGGCAGATATGTGTCGAAGCGTCGGAAGCGGTACCAGGAAGAGACCGGAAACCTCGGACACGGTGGCCGCTACATGGCTGCGGTCATCGTGGTATTTGCCGTCGTGGGTTGGTTCGCGTGGCCCATCCTCGGCTTCATGCAACCCGTGTTCGATGCGATCGCAAAGGCTGTCGACAACCTCCCACCGATCGTCGTCCCCATCGTCTTTGCTGCGCTCGCGATCGTCCTGTCAGCCCTATGGATCCGAAACTTCTTCGAGTCGCGACGGACACCGGCCGGTTTCGGCAAGATGACAGACGACGATTGGTTCCGGATCATCTTCATCGGCTTGTCCGGTCTCGTCCTCGCCTTCCTCGCCTTCCGCATCTCTGCGTATGAGATCGAGACAGTCGCTGGCGACATCAAGAGCGTGGCGGAACTCCTCATCCTCACGATTGGGAACTTCTTCCGATGGCTCGCCCATTCCTTCTCGACCGACAATGCCAACACCGTGATCGAGGGCATCCGATCGGGTGGGCCACTCGTGTTCGAGCGTCCTGAAGTGCTCCTGCAGGGTGCTGCCAAGATTCCGCAGTACGGACCTACCGGCATGGTCGTGACGATTCCCTTCTTCGCCATTTGGACCGGTGTCACGTTGTACACCGCTGCTTTCATCGCCGAGATCGTCCGAGGAGGAATCCTCGCCGTGCCGAAGGGTCAGACGGAAGCCTCCATGGCTCTTGGCTTCAAACGCGGTCGGTACCTGAGGGAAGTCATCCTGCCGCAGGCCTTCCGGATCATCCTCCCGCCGCTGGGCAACCAGTACCTGAACCTCTTCAAGAACACCTCACTCGGCCTTGCCGTCGCCTATGCCGACATCGTTGCTGTCGGGACGACGATCATCAACCAGACGGGGCAGTCCCTCCCGGTTGTCATTGTGTGGATGGCCTTCTTCCTCACAGGAAGCCTGCTGATCTCTGCCGTCGTGAACCGCTACAACCGCAAGCTGCAACTGGTGGAGCGTTGAGATGACTGATGCCATGACAGCACCGGAGCTCGAGTTCGCTCCCGAGCCACCACCGAAGGGTCCTCGCATCTGGATGCGGGACAACCTGTTCTCCACCCCTGCGTCGGGTGTGATGACAGTTGTCGCCCTCGTCATCGTGGTGCTGGCCGCCAAGGGTTTGCTCGACTTCGTCTTCAATCCTGCCCGCCGCTGGGATGCTGACACCTACAACATGAAGCTCCTGATGGTGCAGGCGTACCCGCAGGACGCGATGTGGCGTGTCTGGTTGACCGTGGGCGTCATCGTCTTCCTCCTTGCGGCCTCGCTTGCGGTCTGGAGGATCGGTGGCATGGCCGAGCCTCGGAAGGTTGCGACCATCCTGATGGCGTTCGGCGGGGCGGTGGCGTTCTCAGGCGTCATTGGCCCGTTCTCCACGCCGGTGCAAGCCAGCCTCGTCGTCGTCGGTGGCATCTTCATCGTTGGTGGTTGGGCACTGAAACGGTTCACGGGAGACAACGCCAAGGAGCCGATCATCCCCATCATGGGTGTCATTGGCATCCTGATCGTTGTCCTGATCGCAGTGATCTGGGTCATCAAAGTGCCGGTGCCCGCGAAGATCATCGACGGTGAGGTGATCACCGACGGGGCGATCGCCGGCCAGGTCCAAGGCGAGCAGATCAAGGTCCTCCGACCCATCGCGACCAGCACGACCAGCCCGTGGACGATCATCGCTGCCCTCGGCCTCCTGACCTATATCGGGTTCAGGGTCGCCACCCGCAAGGGAGCACACCATCGGCTGAAGAGGGCACTGACTGGGTTGTGGCTGCTCGCGTTCCCTGTGCTGCTGCTCCTCGTCCTTCGAGATCCCTACCTCGATTGGGAGAAGGCCGTCCAGGTGTACCTGCCTGCATTCCTGTTCTTCGCCGTCCTCGGTGCCGTGGTCCTGTGGTTCGTATCCAAGCCAGGGGTGGGTGAGGTCGCACGCGTCCTCGGTGCATTCCTGTTGATTGGCGCCTTTGCGACGATCTTGTTCCCCATGCCGTGGGTGATCCGCTTCCTCGCCATCGCCCTGGCTGTCTTCGCCCTCGCGGCCCCGAGTTTCGGAGGTGAAGGCGCAAAGGGGATCATCGGTGGATGGATCATCACCGATCTTCTCATCACGTTCTTCGTGTTCATCGTGGCCACGGAGTCCCTCGTCGATGTGCCTGGCGCCTTCTTCCTCGGTGGCCTGTCCCTGACGATCGTGCTCGCCTTCACAGCGATCGTCCTGTCGTTCCCGCTCGGCGTGGTTCTCGCGCTCGGTAGGACGTCGACGATGCCGATCTTCCGCCTGCTCTGCACCGCCTACATCGAGCTGGTGCGCGGCGTGCCGCTGATCACGTGGCTCCTGGTCGCCTTCCTCATGCTTCCCATTGCCCTCCCCTCCGGCGTTGAGATCGGTGGCGTCATGCGCGCCGTGGGTGCCATGACCTTCTTCTCCGCGGCGTACCTCGCCGAGAACGTCAGAGGCGGGTTGCAGTCGATTCCTGGAGGTCAGCGAGAGGCATCCAAGGCGCTTGGTATGTCGACCCTCCAGATGACGGTGTTCATCACCCTCCCGCAGGCACTGAGGGCTGTCATCCCCGCCCTCGTCGGACAGGTCATCGCCATCTTCAAGGACACATCGCTGGTGACCATCGTCGGGCTCTTCGACTTCCTCCACATCGCCCGCCAGGTGATTCCGGCTCAGAGCCAGCCGTTCAGCTTCCTCGGATCGATCAAGGAGACGCTGATCTTTGCGGCCGTCGTCTACTGGATGTTCACCTTCACGTTCTCACGCATCAGCCTCCGTCTCGAGAAGAAGCTCGGCGTCGGCGAGCGATAATCAGGATTCGTAAGGGAGCACTATGGACAACGAACAGACAGCGAGCCGGACACTCGGGGAACCCATCGTCATCACGGACGGTGTCAAGAAGTGGTTCGGGGACTTCCAGGCGCTGAAGGGCGTGACCGCGACCGTTCGCGAGCGGGAGGTCGTCGTCATCATCGGCCCGTCAGGGTCGGGCAAGTCGACGTACATCCGGTGCATCAACCGCCTCGAGGCGCATCAGGAGGGCACGATCATCGTTGACGGTATCGAGCTGACGAACGACATCAAGAACATCGAGAAGATCCGGTCCGAGGTCGGCATGGTGTTCCAGCAATTCAACCTGTTCCCACATCTCTCGGTGCTCGACAACATCACGCTCGCTCCGCAATGGGTGCGCAAGCAGCCGAAGGCGGAGGCCGAGGAGTACGGGATGGCACTCCTCGAGCGCGTCGGCATCCCCGAACAGGCTGACAAATACCCTGGTCAGCTGTCGGGTGGCCAGCAGCAGCGTGTCGCCATTGCGCGGTCACTGGCGATGAAGCCGAGGATCATGCTGTTCGATGAACCGACGTCTGCGCTCGATCCCGAGATGATCAAGGAAGTGCTCGACGTCATGAAGGAGCTCGCGCTCGATGGCATGACGATGATGGTGGTCACCCACGAGATGGGTTTTGCCCGCGAGGTTGCCGACCGAGTGATGTTCTTCGATTACGGGACGATTGTCGAGGAAGGCACCCCGGAGCACTTCTTCACGAATCCGCAGCACGACCGAACGAAGCTGTTCCTGAGCCAGATCCTCTGATCGGTGGGGAACCCCGAGGGCGATCTGCTTGTCAGATCGCTGCGCTGACGAGAACGGCGGTCACGGCGAGGATTCCGAGAAGGATCACGCATTCGGCGCGTACCGTCCTGCGAAGCAGGTCAGAGCGATGTTCGTCACCCTCGAGGTGCGGCACGACGACGAAGTGGTTGTAGGCACCGATTGACGCCGTCAGGCCGACCAGGACCACCTTGACGAGCAGCACGCGACCCCACGGGGTGGACACCAACTGCGAGGGGCTGTCCAGGATCGTCCACGCCAATGCGATCCCTGCAACGGCAACGAGCACGAGGGAGACCGAGGCGATCCGCGAGAACCTGAGCGCCATCGGCGACGCATCAAGGGGAACCGCCCTGCGCCAGCGCCGAGTGAGGGTGGTCGCCATCAGCGCGATCCCACCGAACCAGACGCCTGCGGCGACGATGTGCACCACGGTCGCTACCCGCGCGACCATCAATGGTTCGGCGGTCACCGTGTGACCTGAGAACAGGAAGGATGCGGCAAACGCAGCCATGCCGACCATCGCCGTCCACTCGTGCTCACCCTCGAGCCGATGGGCGGAGGGTCGGAGTGCTGTCGTCGTACTCGTTCCGGGCGGGTGACCCGGTCCGACCTTCTCCTCCATGGCGTGAGCGTCTGGTGGGGGTACAACCGACGAAACTCCCACGAGCGAAGGATCCTGGAGCATCGCAACACCTCCTGCAATTCGGAGGAGAACCGCGACGCCGAACTGACCATCGAGCACATCGAAGAGGTTGGCGATCGACATCGCAGCGGCAGGAGAATCTGCGATGGCCCACGAGGCCGCCAGGACTTCAAGCATCGTGCCGACCAGAACCAACACTCCGCCGCGTCGCATCCACACGACGGCCCTCCGAACCTCATCGACGGTGCCGAGTAGCGACGTGGAGGCAAACACGAAAGCGCCGATCGCCAGCAAGCCCCCCACCATCGCCAACCACCGGCCAATGTCGGCGACAACTTCCGCTGCAGCGCCCCCTTGCTGGCGGGCAATGTCATCCATCGGTGACTCGGCATCAGAGGTGCCTGCCAACGGTCCATCTGCTTCCGAGCCGACAGCGGGCGCGATCGGCGTGAGGACGACGGTCGTTGGTGTGCTGTCCCCGGCGGGAGGGGAATCGCCCTCCTCAGCCGTTGCCGTCTGGTTTGGTGCGGCGGAACCCTCCTCGTCCTCGCTGCCTGCGGACACGATGGTGAATGACAGGGACCCCGAGAGCACATGACCGTCGTCCGACCGCACGTTCCAGATCACGGCATGGATGCCGTCCGTGAGGGGTGCGTCTGGTTCGATGACAAGGGTTGATCGGGTCGGCTGATAGACGGACGCGGGAACGAGTGCGCCACGCGAGTCGAGCAGCCTTGATCCAGCGCCCGTCGGCGTCACGGCCTCTGAGAAGGTGAGCTCGATGCGGCCGTCGGCCAGGTCCGTTGCCACGCCATCCGCAGGATTCGTAGAGATGAGCTCGGAGTGGGCAAGAGCGGGAGACGACAGGGCCGCAAGCAGCATCAGGAACACGCCAACGGCCATGCCGAGCCGGAATGTCAACGATTGAAGCAGCGTTCGATGCACCAACCCGCGGCTCGACACGCCTAGTTCTCCCTGCCACACACGCGTTCACACAGAAACGGGTTCACGGTGTGGAATTGGCCGAATTCGTTCTCGAGGCCGGGAACCACCCACGCATGGAGCATCCACATGTCGACACCGTTGACCCAGTCTCCATCGCAGTCGCTCCGTTCCACGTGCTCGTCCTTGATGTATCCGTTCTCGAAGCACACGCCGAGATGTCGGTGCCACACATCGCCATCGCCGACGAATCCCTCAGGAGGTCCGTCCGATGTGACCCAGTAGGAATAGGCGATCAGCTCTGGCTCCTCGCCGCGTTTGAGTTCATCGAAGAGCAGCATCGATGGTTGTGCCGGGTCGAAGGGTTTGTCGATCAGGGACCACTTGATGTAGTGGACCCCGGCACCATCGCTGTGACCTGAACCGATCGCATACCCGGCCTCGGTGATCTCCTCGAGTGTGTCGAGGTGTTCGACCCGGGCAACCGCCTCTGCCCATTGCGCGTCGAACGCCTCCTGCTCCTTTGGTGACAAGGTCCGTTCAGAATCGGCGGATCCGCCGTGGTCGTGGTCGTGGAACTCGGACTCCGGCACTGCGGAACTGCGGCTCTGGGCGAGCTGAGCGATTGCGACGGCTTCCTCGCGAGGCAATCCCGATCGGTCAACACCATCCATGAGGATCTCGGCCTCGGTATTTGCACGAGCAGCGGCGCTTGCGAAGTGAAGGGCGAGACCGCCCGTGACGAGAGTCAGGAGCAACAAGAGCAGGGCGAGATAGCGGGGAACCGACCGAGGCACGGTGGCGGCGTCGACGGATTGATCTCGGCGAGAGGTCATGGCGGTCATCATATGGGATCTGGGAAGGGAAACCCCCGTGACTCTCCCTCGGAAGACCGTTGGAGCGGATTCCCGGGCCGACCGCATGTATACCTCGGGGACACGATCCCCCCGAGCATTCGAGTGGAGGTATGCAGAGGTATGCAGAGACGAGGTGCAGTAAGGACGGCGAGCGGAGCGCCCGGCCCAGTCAGGGCGTCCACAGACGCGCAGAACGGAATAGGCGAGTCTCAGAGAGGTTTCCCTTCTGTCTCCCCGACCAGAAGGATTCCCATGCATGACATCGAACAGTCAGCGGTCGACAGTCCGTACCCGCCGATTGCTGAGCAAGCTCGCCAGTACCTCGACTCCGACGGGCAGACGGTCGATCATCCCTATGCCGATCGGGTGATCCTGCTGTACGTGCGCGGGCGGTCGTCCGGGGTGATCCGAAGGGTTCCCCTTGTTTCCCTTGCCGACGGGAACGATCTGATCATCGTCGCCTCGAAGGGCGGAGCTCCCGAACACCCTGCCTGGTACCTCAACCTCGAAGCCGATCCGAACGTGTGGGTGCGCAACAAGGAAGACTTCTTCGAGGCCGTCGCAACGACACTCGAGGGCGAGGACCGAGCGCTCGCCTGGGAGCGGATCATCGACGTCATGCCGTTCTTCGTCGGGTACGAGACCAAGACGGATCGGATCATCCCAGTCATTCGACTGAATCGCCTCCCCTGAGAGGAATCAGGCAACCGCCGGACGCCTCAGGAACCACTTGTACGCCTCGACCGCCGCCATGACGAGGAGGGTTCCTCCCACGGCAAGGCCGAGGTGAACGGCGTCGAGGGCCACGGTTCCGAAGACGTGTTGGAGGAACGGCACGTAGATGATGCAGAGGTGGGCAGCGATCCCGGCGCCGACTGCAGCGAGCATTGCCTTGTTCGTCGCGAGGCCGATGGTGAAGAGTGAACGCTTCTCGCTGCGTACCTCGAGGGCAAGGCCGAGCTGACCGAAGACAAGGGCGGTGAACAGGACGGACTGCCACGTTTGGTCGCCGGTATCCCACAGACCGAATCCGACGGCCAAGGTCATCACGGAGAGGAGGGCTCCGAACAGGACGATGAACGTCGTGGTGCCTCCTCCAAATATCGACTCCGTGGCCGAGCGTGGTGAACGCTTCATCACGTCGTCCTCCGCCGGCTCGACGCCAAGGGCCAGGGCCGGAAGGCCATCGGTGATCAGATTCATCCAGAGGATCTGCAGGGGGAGAAGGGGTAGCGGCATGCCGAGGAAGGGACCGATGATCATGACGAGGATCTCCGAGGCGTTGCAGGTGAGGAGGTACTTCACGAACTTGCGGATGTTGTCATAGATGACCCTGCCCTCTTCGACAGCAGCGACGATCGTTGCGTAGTTGTCGTCGAGCAGGACCATGTCCGCCGCCTGCTTTGCTACGTCCGTCCCGGTGATGCCCATGGCAATCCCGATGTCTGCCTTCTTGAGCGCCGGTGCGTCGTTCACGCCATCCCCGGTCATGGCAACCTGCTCGCCATCAGCCTGGAGGGCAGCGATCAGGTCAAGCTTGTGCTCGGGTGATACTCGGGCGAACACCGAAACTGACTCAGCCGTGGCCTTGAGTGCCTCCTCCGACATCGCGTCCAGCTCAGGGCCCGTGACGACGATGTCGTTCGTCGTAACGCCGATGCTTCGGGCGATGTGGCTGGCCGTCAGGGGATGGTCACCGGTGATCATCACCGGACGAATGCCGGCACTGGCGCACTCGGCAATCGCCAGCTTGACCTCTTCGCGGGGGGGATCCATCAGGCCAAAGAGGCCCACGAAGATCAGGTCTTTTTCCACATCCTCGATATCGAACGTC
>JAQAZV010000183.1:0-8833 GCA_032127155.1 Acidimicrobiia bacterium | reverse complement strand
AGCTACGTTCCCACCTCGAAGGTTCGGGGCATTCGGTCAACGACATCGGCACCCACTCCCCCGATCCCGTTGACTATCCGGACATTGCCGCTGCCGTTGCCAGGGCGGTCGTCGGGGGCGATGCCGAACGAGGCATCGTCGTCTGCGGTTCCGGAGCTGGCGCATCGATTGCCGCCAACAAGATCACCGGGGCGCGGTGCGCAGTGGTCCACGACCATTACACGGCACACCAGGCCGTGGAGCACGATGACATGAACGTCCTTGCCCTTGGGGCACGGGTCATCGGGATCACGACCGCGACCGAGATCGTCGACACCTTCCTCGAGGCCCGCTTCAGCGGCGAGGAACGCCATGCTCGCCGCCTCAGGAAGGTCGTCGAACTCGACCGCAACCGAGGCTGATACCGACGATAGGATCCTGACGCTCATGCCGTTGACTGACGCACCCGGTGACACCTGATGCTCCGCGAACCACCTCCCGTCGAATCGATCTGGGCAGCTGGTTGCGCGATCGTGCGACAGCGTTCGGGGAGTGAAGCAGAGTATCTCCTCGTCCATCGTCCTCGTTACCACGACTGGACCCTGCCGAAGGGCAAGCTGAACAAGAACGAGTCCTTCCTCGAGGGCGCCATCAGGGAAACCTTCGAAGAGACGGGATACACCGCGGGCAATCCACGACTCGTCGGAACCATCGCCTACCACACCATGAACGGGAACCCGAAAGTCGTCCGCTGGTGGCTCGGGGACGCCGACGACGGGACGTTCACCCCGAATCAGGAGGTGAACAAGATCAAGTGGGTCACCTTCGAGAAGGGCCAGAAGAAGCTGACCTACCGCAACGATCGCGAGGTCCTCGACCGTGCCAACGACCTCCACCTCGCAAAGTCGGCAGGCATCGTGTACCTCGTCCGCCACGGGTGGGCCGGCAAGCGAGCGAAGGGCGACCCGGAAGACTCCGCGAGGCCCCTCGATGACCGCGGCCTCGCACAACGTCGCGCCCTCAGGCAGCTCCTTCAGGCCCACCCGATCACGCGCATCGGGTCATCGAGCTACAAGCGTTGCGTTTCCACCGTGAAGCCACTGTCGAAACGCCTCGGAATCCCTGTCGAGTTCGAGCCTGCCCTCGTCGAGGGAAGCCACCCCGAACGACTCGAGAACCTCATCCACGAACTCCAGGGAGAAGCGGCCGTCCTGTGCAGCCACGGGGATGTCATCGAGAACATGATCGGCACCCTTGCTGCGGAGAACATCCCGATGGATGGGCCCCTCAAGTGGCAGCGCGGCTCGATATGGGAACTCAGGACCATCAAGGGTCGCGTCGTTGCCGGGCGCTACGTCGCTCCCCCGGCTTGAGCCAGTCCGCCGAGACCCCCCTCGATTTCCACCATCCACCCCACGAGGGCATCGGCTGTGACATCGAGAGCGTCCCCGAGGGTCCTCCCCGAACTCTTGAGCGGCGTGAAGGAGTGATCCCCTCCCTCGATCACCACCATGGTGCCGTGTGGCACCGACCTGGCAACCTGCGTGACCATATCGATCGGCCCGAGACGGTCGCGGTCGCCTGACACGAACAGCTGGGGTTGTTCGATCGTTTCGATGTGCACCGTCGACCGTCGCTCCGAGGCACCGAGCGCAACAAGTGGGTAGCCGAGGTAGGCAAGACCGAAAGCAGGAAATCGACCATCTGCGACGAGGTGGCCACCGACCCTTCCTCCCATCGACTTGCCTGCGAGCACCACTGCAGGGAAGTCCTCAGCGAGTCGTGTTGCGACCGCTTCATGGACATCGAGCAACTTTGGCATACGGTCAGGGGCTTTCCGCCCTGCCGCGGTGTATGCATACTCGAAGGTCATCGTGGGAACGCCCCTGGCGACCAGTCGCTCCCTCATGCCCACCATCCACGGGTGTTGCTGACCAGCCCCCGCACCATGGGCAAGCAGAACGGCGACCGCATCACCATGTTCGTCGTTCGGCGTCTCGAGGATGCACGGGACCACGCCATGGACGGTCTCAACGGCCAGAGCCACGGATTGTGAGTGCCCTCCTTCGGGCGGAGGAGGTGAGCCAGCTGCCATGATGCCAACCGTACCGTCGCGCGTCACAGGTGCGTATCGTTGCTCCATGGAACGCATCGTCGTCGCGGATGCTCACGCTGTTGCTTCGACCGCCGCCGCCCTCGTCCACGACGAGATCTCGGCATGGCCGTCCATTGCCCTCGGGCTGGCCGGTGGTTCGACCCCCCTTGCGACGCATGGCCTCCTTGCCGAACGCGACATGGACTGGTCCCACGTCACCGCCTGGATCCCCGATGAACGCTGGGTGGCACCCGACCACGATGACGCAAACCAACGCATGGTGAGAGAGTCCTTGACCGACGCTGTGGGTGCAACCTTGCTTGCGCCGGACACCACCTCCGGCAATCCTGCACAAGTCGCTCGCCGTTACGGGGACCGAGTGATCCCCGTACTGACGGACCCCGGACGGCGGTCGATCGTGATGCTTGGCATGGGGACCGATGGGCACACAGCTTCCTTGTTCCCCGGTACGACGGCACTCGAGGTGTCGGGGCGTTCCTACGTCGCCAACTTCGTGCCCCAACTCGACGTTTGGCGACTGACGGCAACATTCGAACTCCTGGGAACGGCCCACATCGTCATCTTCCTGGTCACCGGCGAGGCGAAAGCTGCCATGGTCGGAAGGATCGCTGCTGGCGACGATGTCCCTGCAGCCAGGGTCGGCGCACAGGAGCGAGTCGTGTGGCTCATGGATGAGGCCGCAGCCAGCCTGACCTCGTGACGCGCGCCGGGGCACCGCGTTCCCGGGCAGGGGTTCAAATGCCCTAGAGACCACCGGAGCGAATGGCGTTCACGACGAACCTTCCGAGATCGGTGGTCGCCGAGAGCTCGCCAACCCTCGCATCGACTGCTGCGGTGATCTCGGACTGGGAACACTGGAGGTCTGCGGCGATCTCATCGATCTTCGCCGCGTCCGCCTTGAACTCGTCGATGGATGGCAGTTCCTCGCCGGAAGCCACGTAGTCCTCGAGTGTTGTGTCGCCCGCCTGCTGATCGACGTCGTCGATCAATCGTTGGAGGAGCTCCATCGTCTCGTCGACAACCTCGTCACATGTGCTCGCCGAGATCCGAGCTCCGCTGCACGCCGTGCAACCGAGAGCGACCACGACGATGGCCACGACGCCGACACATCTTGCCCTACGCATCGTTGAGAGGCTACCCACGACGGGGCGAGCAACCCGTTCACTCCATCTCGTGGACGTCATCGACGATGCCAACGACGACTGATCGAATCGGCCCGGTGTCGATGCCGTACATCTGACGGGCTGATGATCCCTCGTCGAGGATGAGGACGGTCTCGTCAGCTCCGGCACCGACGCGATCAGTGCAGATGAGGTAGCCACCTGTGTCCTTGCCCCTGTCGATCAATCGACATATCAGGAGGCGTTCTCCGTCGAAGAACGGGTGGTTGATCGTCGACACGACGGTCCCGACGACGCGAGCCACCTTCATGTACGCACATCCACAGCGTCGACGATGCCAACGATCGCGTGGTCGACGGGGACGAACCTCGGGCTCATCGCCTCTGCCGCCTCACGACTCGACACGAAGTAGACCAGGTCGCCCGGACCTGCTTGATGAACCGCGTCCGCAGCGACGACGCATGCACCGAAATCGTTCTGTCCATCGTCGAGCGGTTGGACGATCAGCATCGTCATGCCAACCATGTTCGGGTCCTTGACCGTGGCGACGACCGAACCGCGCACCCTGCCGAGCTTCATCTGCGGTGCGCCCTGACGCGTTCGAGGAATCGCGAAGATGCAGCGAGATCGGTGCGGAGGTCCTCCGTGAGATTGGGGATCACGACCCAGGCAACGATCTGGTGGCCCGCCCGCTCGACCGCAGCTTCGACGGCGGCTTCGACCTCGCCCACCGTCCCATCAACCACGAGATACGCCTTTCCCCCGATGCCGTCGGCCATCCTGAGCGCTCCAAGCGCAACATCTGCTGCCTTCACGGCCGCATCGGCGGCGTCGATACCGGAGGCGACGGTGGACGTCTCGACGACGCCAATTGCATCGCCAGCCGCCGTGACCGTGGTGTCCTTCCTCGTCACGACGTCGGCGACAGCGATAGCGATATCCGGAAGGAACCGGCTGTCCATGACATCGACCTCCATGTCGTCCACGATGTCGATGGCAACCGCAACCGACGCCGTGTCCCCTGACACCAACACGACATACTTGCCGGGATGGGTCGTTCCCGTCAGCAGTGCATCGATCGGACTTCCCTTGGCGATCGCGTCAGCACATGCGACGCCATCAACAATCGATGCGAACTCCCAAACAGCAACGGCCGGGGGGCGGATGGTGCGGGACGCACCGCTATCGGACATGGATGCCTCAGACAATGCGGAGCGCTCCCACCACCGACACGCGCCGCTCGCGCGAGAAGGTCCTCGGTCGGGTGAGGCCTTCGCCTGTCGGACTTGCGATCGAGAACGACGTGTATCCCTCGCCGTCGGCTCCCAGTCCTGCGATGTTCGGCCCGTTGGCGACGAAGATCGAACAGTTCATCGCCCTCGCCATGCGGGTGATCGCATCGACGTTCGTCGAATGGATGGATGCAGTGTGTCGGAAGCCATGCTCTGACCGAACCGCGAGGTCGATCGCGGTCTCGACGTCCTTGACCCGTGCGATCGGCATCACCGGCATCATCTGCTCTGTCCACACGAGGTTGTGCTCAACCGGGACCTCGGCGAGGAGGAGGCGGGTCTCGGGAGGCAACGTGAGACCAATCTCGCTCGCAATGATCGAAGCATCCTTGCCGACGAATCGAGCATCGATGACCCCCGGCTTGTTCGGTGGTCCCATCTCCTTGAAGATGACGCGTTCGAGCCTCTTCAGCTCATGCTCCTTCAGCCGATAGGCGCCGACCGCTGCCATGTGCTGGACGAGGCGATCAGCCACGGAATCGATGACGATCGTGGTCTTCTCGTCAACGCAAATGATGTTGTTGTCGAACGACGCTCCGTACACGATGTCCTTCGCAGCCTTCGCGATGTCTGCGGTCTGGTCAACGACGGCAGGAGGGTTGCCGGGTCCCGCAGTGATCGCCTTCTTTGGCGTGCGAAGCGCCTCCCTGACGACTCCGGGACCACCGGTCACGAGGAGGACCCTGACGTCGGGATGCTGCATGAGTTCCTGGGCAGACTCGAGGGTCGGGTGTGCAACGCAGGTGACGAGGTCGGCAGGCCCGCCCGCGCCAATGATCGCGCGGTTGATCAGCTTCACGGTCTCGACGCTCACCCTGCGCGCGCTCGGGTGGACGTTGAATGCGACAGCGTTGCCTGCGGAGAGGATCGCGATCGTGTTGTTGATGATCGTCGATGTGGGGTTCGTCGTCGGGGTGATCGCTCCGATCACCCCGTAGGGGGCATATTCGCGCACCATCATCCCTCGATCACCGGTCACGACGGTCGGTTCGAGATCCTCGGGTCCCGGCGTTCTGTCGATGACCAGCTGGTTCTTGAGAACCTTGTCGTCCGCCCTGCCGATGCCGGTCTCCTGGCGCGCCATGTAAGCGAGGCGTTCGTTCTCCGTGCGCATTGCAGCCCGAATCGCCTCGATGATCCCCTTGCGTCGATCGAGGCCGAGAGACTGATACGCACCGAAGGCTCGCTTGGCCGCACCGACAGCATCGTCGACGGTCCTGAATGTCCCTTCACCGAGGGACTCCTCCATGGACGCCACATCATCGGCGGCCTGGATCGCCTGCCCGACGCGCCCTGGGATGTCGCCCGCTGCGACGCGACCCCGCACCCGTGCGATGATCGCCTGGATCTCGGATTCGCTCAACTCTGGCATTGATCACACATCACTTGACATACACCGTCTCGCCGTCGAGGTCCCATTGGTCGACAATGGCCATGATGACCGCATCGCACGGCTTGTCCCTGGTCGCCTGGGTCTGGCGCGCGGAACTGCCCGACGCAAAGAGCACGACCTCACCGACACCCGCCCCCACAGAATCGACCGCCACGACATAGCCACCTGACGGTTCACCTGATTCGTCCAGCTGCCTCACGACGAGCAGGGGAAGCCCATCGAGCATGGGCTCCTTGCGTGACGCGACGAGGGTTCCGGTCACCTTGCCGAGATGCATGGTCCTCCTTCAGATCCGTGTTGGACTTTCCCGATTCGGAAGCCGAGCAGGAACGATCAGCCGACGGCGTCGCTTGCCTCGCTCTGCCGCCCGAGGGGCAACACAAGATCGAGGTTCACATGCGGACGTGCAATCACGTGCGTTGCGATGACTTCGCCGACCTTTTCTCCTCCGCGAACCCCTGCATCGACCGCAGCCTTGACCGCAGCGACGTCACCGCGAACGATGGCGGTCACGTAGCCGCCGCCAGTCTCCTCGTAGCTCACGAGTTCGACCTTCGCCGCCTTGACCATTGCATCCGCTGCTTCGACCATCGCCGCAAAGCTCCGACATTCGATCATCCCGAGTGCATCTGCCATTCGTTTCCTCCTTGTGCTTCCTGTGACTCGTTACGAGACGTCCCTGCCGGACAGCCCTTCAAGGGCCCCGACCGCCGCCTGCCATCCGACTTCCACATCTTGTTCCTCACCGCCGAGGTACACCCTGCCGACTGCTCCGAATGCCCGCACCTCGAGCACATTGATGTTCGAGGCCTTTTCCGCCTCGTTGGCTGCGAGGGCTGCGTAGGCAGCGGGGTTGCACTCCAGGACGTACAAGGTCTGACCGGGGATGATCATCTGCCCGTGTCGCATCCGGTTGATCAGCTGCGCATGATGATCATCGATCCTGCGGATGATCTGGCTCGAAAGCACCTGGGGTTTCACCCTGTCATCCTCGGTGAGCTCGAGGGCATCAAGGATCGCTTCACCTGCGGCTCTGGTCTCTGCCTGCTCGGGTGAATGGATCTCGAGCAGGCCAAAGACACGCTCGATGATCTGCATCCCAGGTTTGACGGTGGTCGCCTTCAGGGCGATGTCTGTCAATCGGTTGATCTCGATGCCGGGTGCGACTTCGACGAACAGGGATGCCTCCCCGGCGAGCGGAAGGAAGCCCTGGGCAGTCGTCCCGAGGAACGCAGCGTATTGGGGCTGCAAACTGTCGAGGAACGCATATGAGCGCAGCTCAATACCTGTCGCCATCTTCTTCTCCTCCTGCTCCACTCACGATTTGGACCCCAGCCGATGCGCCAATCCTCGTCGCCCCGGCTGCGATCATGTCCTCGGCGTCCTCGAGGGTCCTGACTCCACCAGAGGCTTTCACCCCCATGTCGGGTCCGACGGTTTCGCGCATCAACGCGACGTCGTACACCGTCGCACCGCCGCCTGCGAAGCCGGTTGAGGTCTTGACGAAGTCCGCCTTTGCCTGCTTGCTCAGCGAGGATGCAATGACCTTCTCCTCGTCGGTCAGCAGGACCGTCTCGAGGATCACCTTGCAGATGGCGCCACTCTCATGCGCAGCGTCGACGACCCGCTCGATGTCCATGCGAACGAGGTCATACATGCCTGACTTGAGGGCCCCGATGTTGATCACCATGTCGACTTCCCTCGCACCGTCCCTCAGGGCCTTTCGCGCCTCGAATGCCTTGATGTCGGGAGTGGTCGCCCCAAGGGGGAACCCGACGACGGTGCACACCTTCACCGATGACCCTCGGAGGCGTTCTGCCGCCCGCTTGACCCAGGTGGGATTGATGCAGACGGAGGCGAATCCGTATTCGAGTGCCTCGTCGCACAACTCGTCGATCTCGGCGGCCGCGGTGTCCGGTTTCAGAAGCGTGTGGTCGATGTACTTTGCCAGATCGACCGGTACGTCCTGGGCGTCACCATGGAACGAAACCCTGTCGGCACCGTTTGCGACGACCTGCCTGAGCTTCTCGGGGTTCGACAGGATGTCCGCTCGTTCGGCGAGGGCACTCAGCACCTCACGCGTCACGAGTTCGACGAGTTGGTTCCTGTCGATATCAGCCACGGCCATCAGGGCGCCCCCGCGAGATGGCGGTCGAGGTCGTTGATCTTGTCCACTCGTCTCGCATGCCGTCCCTGACCATACGGTGTGGCCATGAACTCCTGCACGATCTGCCACGCCAGGCTTTCCCCAACGAGTCCTGCTCCCAGCGTGAGCACATTCGCATGGTTGTGCTCGCGTGCGTTTCGCGCCGTCGACAGGTCGTAGCAAAGAGCAGCTCGCACGCCGGGAATCTTGTTTGCGACCATCGACGAGCCAATACCCGCTCCGTCGATCATCACCCCGATGTCCGCCTCCCCCGCGGCAACCGTCGAGGCAACCGCAACAGCGAAATCCGGATAGTCGACGGCATCGGTCGAGTCGGTACCGCGATCGATGACGGTGTAGCCCTGCTCCTTGAGTCGGAACCCGAGGCGCTCCTTGAGCCCGTATCCGCCATGGTCTGCACCGATGGCGACCCTCGAGATCTCGGACGACGTCTTGGGGGGCTCTGGCGATGCAACGGCTGGCACCGTCGAGCCCTCGGCAACATCGCCTGAGGAGAAGAGGCCGTCGACGATTCGTTGGACGATGGCCCTCACGTCCTTTTCGATGTTGGGGTCGCGCGCGGTCACAGCGGTGTCATCCTCCCCCGCCATCCTAGATGGCGGACCACTGCCTACGGGTACCGCCGCCCGATAGGATGCGCTTCGATGGATGCCACCACCCGCTGGGAGACCGAAGCATTGCGAGACGGGGCGATGCCGCGTCCCAAACGACCGAAGCCATCGAGGAAGCGGGTCGAGGCCGCGACGAACTGGGTAACGCTCAAGG
>JAQAZV010000182.1:0-3223 GCA_032127155.1 Acidimicrobiia bacterium | reverse complement strand
GACCGAGCGGACAGCTCGCGGATTGGGCCGCTCACCTCCGGATTTCCGCTCAAGCGAAGAGCATCAATCTCCGACAATTGATTGGTAACGTGTGCGGGGCAAGGTCCCCTCGGGGATGCACGGCCTCGGGAACCGGACCAGAACGGAGCATTGATGAGCCTCTACGTCGGCTTGGACATCGGGACTTCCGCTGTCCGCGCCGCCCTGCTCCAAGGTGGGAAGAAAGGCGCTCCCGTACTCAAGAAGTACGGCGAGGTGGCGCTTCCCCATGGTGCAGTGGATGGCGGCGAAATCATCGATGCAGACGTGGTGCAGGAGGCGATCGCTCAACTCTGGAAACGGGCCAAGCTCCCCAAGAAGAACATCGTCCTCGGCTTGGCGAACCAGCGCATCATCGTCCGCCCAGTCGACGTGCCGGCCCTTTCGGACGACGCTCTCCGGGAGTCCCTCGCTGTCCACGTCGCCGACTTCATTCCCATGGCCGTTGAGAACGCTGTGCTGGATTTCATGCCCCTCGGCGGGGCAATGAAGGAGTCACAGACTGTCGAGACGGATGACGACGGACCGGCCGAATTGGGTGTACGACCCATCCTCGTCGTCGCCGCCCAGCGGGAAATGGTCGACAAGCTCATCGCAGTTGTCGAAGGAGCGGGCCTGAAGATTCTCGCCCTCGACCTTCAAGCATTCGCCCTCGTCAGGGCGGTCTACGGCTCACGGATTCCGCTCGGCGAGCCAGCCGAGGCAATCGTCAGCATCGGTGCCGGTCTCACGCAGGTCGTCATCACGAGGGACGGCGAAGCAGTGTTCTTCCGCGTCGTGCCATTCGGTGGCAACGACTTCACCGAGGCACTCATGAACGGCCTCGGGATGGACCGCGACGCCGCCGAGGAACTGAAACGCACGGTGGGTGTCCGTGCCGTCGACGGACAGACCGGCGCTCTCGAGTCACAGGAAGACCGGGCACGTGAGATCCTCACCCGCACCGCGAACCAACTCATCGATGAGATCCGGGGTTCCTTGGAGTTCTACGGAAGCACGCAGGGTGGGGACGCGCCGGTCAGCGAGCTGAAGATCTCGGGCAACGCGGCCCGTCTTCCGCACTTGGCAGCTCGGATGGGCCGGTTCCTTGAGTTGCGTCTCACGCCAGTCAAGCTGCTCGGGGAGTCGGTTGAGGTCGGAAGGACCGGCCTAACGGAGGAGCAGCTAGCACAGGCCCAGCCGGTGCTTCCGGTCGCCGTCGGACTGGCAGAGTGGGGGCTCGTCTGATGCCAAAGATCAATCTGCTTCCCCAAGAACGCGCGGAGTCCGCAGCGAAGCGCCGAGGACTCGCCATCGCCTTGTTCGTCGGTCTCGTCTACATCGCCGCACTCGCCCTCGTCTTCTTCATGGTCAAGGGACGCGAGGCGACCGCCGAGGAAGACCTTGCGGCCCAAGTCCAGGCCAACCAACTTCTGCAGGCCGAAATCGCCGAACTTGAGCCGTACGCGGCGCTCCGTCGCGACTATGAGTCCGGGGTGATGCAGCTTCAAGAGGCGCTGTCGCTTGACGTGGCTTGGGGTCGGGTGCTGGGCGACTTTGGCCGCATGATCCCCCAGGGCGTGTGGCTGGATAGCCTCGCGATCCAGACGATGGCCCCGCTGGTGCAGGAGGGTCAAGTCGTCTCTGCGCCGGCGTACGGTGCGATCTCCATGTCCGGGAAGGGCTTTGAGGTGGCCAATGTGGCCACATGGCTGGTGACCCTCGACTCGCAGGACTGGGAGGACGTCGGGGCCGCGTGGGCTTCGACCGTGACGAACACCGAGGCAGTTGAAGACGGCACTCCGGCATTGACCACATGGGCGATCACCGGTGTGCTCTCCGAAGCGTCCCTCACCGACCGGGCCGAGACACTGATCCCCGAGGTGCCGGAATGAGACGTGGACTGATCATCGGGCTCCTGTTGGTCATGCTCGCCGGAGTCGGTTTCTACTACTTGCTGCTCCAACCCGTGTTCGACAACATCACGGAGTTGGAGGCACAGACGGAGTTGGCGGTCCAGCAAGAGTCAGTGCTCCTGCAGGAACGCAACCGCCTCCGTCGAATCCAGGAGTCGGAACTCCAATACATCGACGCCGTCGGTGAGATCGCTCGCATGATTCCGCCAACGCCCCAGCAGAGCGACCTGCTCAACGACCTGGAGTCCTTGGCAGCCGATGCCAACGTCACCTGGTCGGGCGCCTCCTTCGCCGAGCCCGCTGGTTCGAGTGCAGGAAATGGTCTCAACCAGGTTGGTATTTCCCTCCAGATCGAGGGTCAGTACTTCGAGATCCTCGCCTATCTCTACGCGGTCCAGGACATGGAGCGAATCCTGCGTGTTGATTCTGCGACGTTCTCGCCATCCCAAGACGAAGATGGACTCACGCAGTTGAGCACGTCGATCTCACTCGTAGCGTTCACGACCGGTGGGGTGGGACTCCCGCTCGTTGACGCAATGGAGGAGGGAAGCTGATGGCATCGCATAGCCAACCCCGCAGCGGATCCGCCGCCATCGCCTCGATCCTTCTCGTGGGCCTCGGTCTCGCCATTTCGTGGTGGGCCCTGGCCCCCAGCATCCTTGGTTTCGACTCGGGTGGAGCACTCGGTGGGGCCCTCGCTCCCGCTGCAGTGGCGGCACCGCAGGACGTCGCGCTCGCCGAGGGCGTGAGGATCTCGACCCGCCTGCAGACGTCGCAGCCGCGGGACCCGTTCGTTCCGCTCATCAGCGATACCCCGATGATCGACACGGATGGTGACGGCGTACCCGACATCGACGTTGTTGAGAGGACCCAGTTCACCCTCGAGGATGTGTCCGATGTTTCCGGTGTCATCCGGGCCGAGGTGAGTGTCGACGGAGTGACCTACAGTGTCAGCGTCGGCGATACCTTCGCCGGCAGCTTCAAGGTGATCTCCCTCGACGAGATCAATGGCTCCGGTGTGTTCTCCTATGGAGACAACACATTCACGGCCGCCATCGGCCAAGCGATCCTAAAGTAGACCCGTTTTGGTGTCAGCCAGTCACGCGATAGCGTGACAAATGGTTCCACAGAATCGTGCGCTGTCGTTCTGGGGCGCGTTTCGTCCGGTCCGTGGAGACCTGGGTACGAATGAGCCGTCACGATCGCGCCGGGGGCCGGGCAATTCGCCCCGTGAAATGATCCCGAGTGTCTTTGGGGGTTGGAATGTCACGCTATTGCGTGACGCCCTG
>JAQAZV010000181.1:0-3576 GCA_032127155.1 Acidimicrobiia bacterium | reverse complement strand
CAGCATCTCACCGGAGACGTCCAGGTTGCGCGACGCATCATCGAGCTCGTCCCGTCGGTACCAGCGTTCGTGTGGGGAAGGGACGAACTCGGTTCAGGCGACATGTGGAACTCGAACTCGGTTGTCTCCTGGCTTCTGGTCCGCGCAGACGTGGCCACTGACATGGTTCACCCACCAAAGGGTGGTAGGGCACCTGGTTGGAAGGCGGGCGAGGCCGCTGCGAACAGTCTGCGATTCCCGTAGCCAGCGTCGCAGGACCTTGACATGGACAGGGTCGTGAGCATCGGTGTCCGGTCTTGGGCAGGCATCGATAGCGTTCAGGAGCGCCTCATCATCGGTGTTGAGTGCGGCGACAGCGTCCGATATCGCGGGTCGCGGTCCCTGCCGCCAAGGTCACTGCGGGCCGCCGGTAGGGCGATGTCATGATCTGCGATCAGATTGAGGTTCCCGACTCTTCCTCGTCGACGCGTATGCGGTGCCCCATCTCCAAGGCCTCCTTCAGAGTGAGCCTGTGACCATCGGTTCTGGCCCGTTCGAGTCCGCTGGACGACAACGCATCAGTGGACCTGTCGAGGTATGTCCGTCCGGGATTCTCCTCTGAGTAGACATTGACGACGCCTTCCTCCTCCGAGAACCGCTCTGCGGCGAAGGCGATCATCATCGCCTCGCGATGCTGATCCTCGACCGTCTTCACCGCCGCCAGCCCGACCAGTGAGATTCCGACACCACGAACGCTTCCGATGTCCTCATAGGCTCGTGCAGACTCAAAGACCGTCGAGCGTGCCGCTTTCGGGTTGCCGTGCGCCAGGTAGGTCCACGCCATTTCGTCGAGCACCCTTGCTTCCTCGGCGCGGTCCCCGACCAGCGCGTAGGCAGCGAGCGATCGCGCATACAGATCGAGAGCGGTATCGGTCCGACCGTGCCCGTTTGCGAGCATCGCAAGGCCAGCGAGCTAGATACCAGCTCCCTCCTGATCTCCGCGCTCCCCCTTGATCTCCAGTGCTTCCTCGAGGCGGAGTGATGACACATCTTTGTCTCCGGCTATCGCGTGGAACACCCCATCGAACGAGAGCATGAGTGACAGGAGGAACGGATGGTCGAGTTCCCTCAGTTGGGCGATCGATCGCTTGGCCCACGACATTGACGAGCCCACATCAGTGAACATGTTGATCACAGCGATGCTGACGGCTGCGGCGTGCTGCGTGTGTGTGTCGCCCAATTCCTCGGCGATGGCGTACGCCTCGGTCAAGTGTGTCATTGCTTCTTCGCTTCTTCCGAGGGTCAGGCACGAGATGCCAGCCGTGTTGAGGGCTTTCCCGCGGCCTCTCGTGCGCTCGGCCGATGCTGCTATGAACCTGACGGAGTAGTCCCGTGCCCTGACGTGCTTGCCACGGATGTGCCAGTAGATCCAGAGATCGCCGTTTGCTGTCATCCCGCGCTCGCAGGCATCGGCGTTCCCTGCGCTTGCCTGACGCGCCAGATGGTCGAGCGCCGCATGGATGTTGGATTCCTCGGCGAGGCCACGCTCCATCCACGCGAGTTGGTCTGTGCCTTCGACACCTGCGCCGATTCTCTCGGCCAGAGCTGCGTAGTGGTCGGCGAAACGGTCGGTGACCGTCAAGAGATCACCCGAGTTGCCGAGGCGCTCAGCAGCGAACTCCCTCACGGTCTGAAGCAACGAGAACCGGTCGGCCGCTACCGCGACAAGGGCGTTGTCGATGAGCGCCTCGAGTTCACCGATGACCCCACCGTGTTCTTCCGAGCACACGGCTTCGATGTCGCCAATCGTTGCACCGCTCGCGAACACCGCCATTCGGTTGAGCAGCTGCTTCTCGGCGTCGCTCAGCAATGAGTAACTCCAATCGATCGCAGCGCGCAACGTCTTCTGCCGGTCAGGGACATCTCGCCGTCCACCCGTGAGAACATCGAGGGCATGTTCGAGGCGGTCGAGCAGAGCCTCCGGTGTGAGGATCCGGATGCGGGCCGCGGCGAGTTCGATGGCGAGCGGTAGGCCGTCCATGCGCTTGCACACCTCGGTGACCGCAGCAGCGTTCCCTGAGGTCAATGCGAAGCCAGGATTGACTGACCGTGCCCGTTCGACGAACAACTCGATCGCTGGGTATCTCCGCAGTTCCTCGAGGCCCGTTTCGTCCGGAAGGGATGGGACCGACAGCGGTTCCAACCGATACTCGTATTCGGCTCCGATCCGAAGCGGCCCCCTGCTGGTGACGATCATCCGAAGATGCGGACATGCAGCGATCAGCCCCGCCAACCTGGGTGCCGCATCGATCACCTGCTCGACGTTGTCCACGCAGAGCAGAACCTTCCTGTCCCCAATGAGCGCCGTGATTCCATCGCTGAGACTTCGCCCCTCCGCCTCTTTCACATCGAGGACGTCAGCGATGGCCGGGATGAACCCTTCGACCTGTCGCACGTCCGCCATGGGGATGAAGGAGGTGCCATCGAGGAACTCTGGCATCAGCTTCCTGCACACCTCGATGGCGGTGCTGGTCTTGCCAATACCGCCGGGTCCGGTGATCGTCACGACTCGATGTGTCCCAACGAGATCTGTGAGTGCGGCGAGGTCCTCTTCGCGTCCGACCAACGTCGAAGCGGGATCGGGGAGGTTGGATGGCAGACTCGCCAGCTGGTCTCCCTTGCCGTGAAGAGCCGTGGGCGCCGGCACAGCGAGTCCGTCGGCGTCAACGGCGAAAATGGAGAAAGGGCGCGCGACATTCTTGAGCTTGAATGTGCCGAGATCGACGAGTTCAAACGCTGGCTGGTTCTTGACCTGGTCCTGGACGGAGTCGCTGATCATGACGGCCCCAGGAAATACGAATGACTCGATGCGCGACGCGATGTTGACGGCATCCCCGATGACACCCGTTGGCTCGACGATCACGTTGCCCACGTGCACCCCGACGCGGACAGGCACTTCAAGTGGCATTCGGAACGCTTGCTGTACGGCGACAGCACACGAGACGGCATCGACGGAGTTGGGAAAGATGCTGAGCGACCCGTCGCCGAAGTACTGAACGATGGTGCCCCCGAAAGCATCATGCTGTTCGGTCAGGACATCGACGTACTTGGCTCGTGTGGCGAGGGCACGTTCCTCGTCGGCTTGCATGAGCGCGGTGAAGCCCTCGATGTCCGTGAACATGATTGCTACGAGTTGTCGTTCCGCTGCCACGGATTGAGATGCTACATCTGCCGAACACGCGCCGGTGGGAGAGACAGCAGACCACCCGATCATCCGTTTGCCCAAACGACATCGGCTTCCGGTTGCCGAGCGGCGACTCTGGAGATTGGGAACCGTTGTGGGTTGGCGGCTTCTCTTTGGGCTGGTGTTGGTTGGTCGGTGGGTGCTTCGGAGAAGTCTGGACCCCCTTTCGGCGCAAGGGAGGTGGATCACGGACGATCGGGCGTATACCCGCCTCGACCGAGATCTTTACACCGTTGGATCAATCGCGAGTCTGATGCGAAGACTTGAACCTGGTTCGCACGCGCCACCGACCACAGTCATCCCACCCAGCCTGCTATGCGTGGAGTCGACCGTGCTGCGATTGGCCGTCGGTT
>JAQAZV010000180.1:0-5022 GCA_032127155.1 Acidimicrobiia bacterium | reverse complement strand
CCGATACCTGCCATCCGGAAGCGGTCAGCGGTGACCAACAGTGTGCCCAACGTCGAGTCGGATTCCTTCGCAAGGAGCGTAAGGTCGCGGAACTCCTCCTGGCGAAGCGTCGCACCGGCCTCCGCGAGGAGACCGGCGACTGGCACGACGGTGCCACACAACGACTTGATGACCGGATCGGCTCGGTACCGGGCGGCGATACGCTCGGCCGACTGCAGTGCATCGAGTCGACCACCGCCGATCTCGTCGGCTCGCGACAGGATGCCGACGGCGTTGGCCGGCGAAGCCTGCGTTACGGTCCGGTCCATGAAGGCGTCGAGGAACTCGACATCCCTCCGGTGAATGTGACGCATGAGGTAGACGACGGCGTCGGCATCTGTCGACCGCTCGCCATCCCCGGGAGTGAGGAACTCAACCGAACGCGACGAGTTCCGGTCGTCGAGAGAGGCCAGGCCCGGTGTGTCGATCAGGGTGATTTCAGCAAGCCGAGCGGACGGCCACGACACATCGACTCGCTCGATGGAGTCCAACTCGATCCCGTCCAGATCGAATTGGAGAGCCACTTGCGACCGATCAAAGGGAAGAGGACGGGTGGTCCCGTCGCGCAGCAGTGCCGCCACTTCGTAGGAGTCTCCATGTCGGTACCAGGTGACGGTTCGTGTGCACTCTCCGGCATCGGTTGGCGCCAACCGTTCGCCCACCAGAGCGTTGAGCAGAGTGGACTTGCCCGCCTTGACCCTTCCAGCGATTGCGATTCGGAGCGGTCCGTCCAACCGGGCAGCAAGACCGGCAGCGGTCTGGGCGTCGTCCGATGGCAGCCGGCGGGCCGCTTCGGCGCACAGATCTCGCAGCCGGTCGGAGAGTCTGATCACGCTGCACCACCCGCCGCGCCCAGTCTGCCCCGCAAACCCCGTAGCTCTTCGAGGTCGATCCGCAGACTCTTGGCGCGCTCAACCTGCTGCCCGTAAGTCGAAGTTACATCGAGTTTGGCTTGCTCGGCCATCTCCTGATAGCTGCGCTGCAATTCGACGATGCGGGAGGAGAATTCGTCACGCAGGATGCGCTGCACCCGCCGAATGCTCTCGTTGAGTTGATGCGACGTCTGGAATTGGACTTCATCCAGGAAGCTCCTCACCGACGATCGCGCTCGTTGTCGGCGCGTGGCCAGCGTGTGCTGGCGTACCGAGTAGATCTGCTTCCCGGCGAACGCCGCGCCGATCACCAAGGTGACGGGATTAGACATCAATAGTCCTGCCGCCCCGATCGGAAGCACGCGTCCAAGCAACCCGAAGAGCATCAGACCACTCTGGGCTCCCCGCAGTGCCGGGACGACTGATCCGATGGCTCGCTTCGTTCCCGTTTCGCTGTCCATCGCCGTTGGGATGGTGTCGATCCGAGCCAGGATCGACGCAGCCAGATCTCTGGCTTCCTCCGACACCATTGTGGATGCTTCGTCGGCGAGCAGTTCAGTCAGACTGTGGTGGATCGCAATCGTCCCCTGTTCGATCGTTCCGAAGACCTCAGCGAGCAGTTCAGTGATGTCGTCCTGGAGCTGATTCGATAGTTCGTCCCACTCGCCGGGACTGCTCAATCCCTCCACAGCGGTGTCGATGGATCCGGAGATGTCGCGCATTCCGCTTCGTAGTCGGAAGGCCGCTGCGTTGGAGAGATCTGACATCTGATCGCTGAGAACCTGGCCCCACCGTGAACCGGGACCTCGCAACTGCTCGAGTTTCGCGACGGCGTCTTCATAGGCCGCGTTGGCCCTGGCGATCCGGGCTGGGTCTTGGATCACCTCGAGCTCATGGTCGGCGATCGCGATCATGTGATCGACCAGTTCCCCGGCCTCGCGCAGCGAGCGGGCTGCGGCACGCGAGCGGGATCGGTCGAGCAGACCCTGAAGGATCTGATCGCGCAGCTCCGGGATTCCGCTCTCCGCATCGAGGGCGGAATCCCGCTGACGGATGGCAGCGATCGCTGCCGACGCGGAGACCGGGATCAGTTGGACATTCTCGAGCACGTCGGCGAGATGGTGCCGATTCAACTCGAGGATCCTTCGCCACTCCGGGTAGAGATCGATCTTCGTTAGCGCCACCACAACCTGAGGACAGCGTTCGATGGCGGAGCGAAGGAATTCGATCTCCGGAGCGCTGAGTTCGGCGGAAGCATCCGTGGCGAAGATCATCGCGTCGGCATACGGCAAGAAGGCCATGGTGGCCCGGGCATGGGCCGCAGCGAATCCGCCGACTCCGGGAGTGTCGACCAGAGTCAAACCCTGCCGAAGCAGCGGGTGATCGAAGCTGACCACCGCTCGCTCGACGTCCTCGCGACCCGGACCGGATCCTCCCTCGGTAACCCAATCCGCCAGGCTGGTCGGGTCGACCACCGCCTTCTCGATCCGGTTCCCCGATCGCCGGTGAATCGCCACCGCTGGTTCGGCTCCCTGCTGAATGACGGTGATTGCCGACGTGGCGAGGTCGTCGTCAACCGGGCAGATCGGCCTTCCCAAGATGGCGTTCACCATGAGGCTCTTGCCCTGCTTGAACTCACCGACCACACACACCACGGTGGCGGGGCGGGACGCCCTCACGGCAGCAGCCCTGGTCCTGGCCGCCAGGTCATCGCGGCCGCGGGTCATCAGTGCTGCAACTACTTCGCCCAGCGTCTCCTGGACGGCTTCTGCCACGACTGCCTCCGACTTCGGGCCGTTCCCACAGAGTACAGTTCAGACTCTAAGCACACGAGGGCATGGGATGGGCTACTCGCTTGGCATTGACATAGGCACTACCTATGCGTCCGCCGCCGTCAATCGTGAGGGTCGCCCCGAGGTTCTGTCGCTGGGAACAGATCGCCCGACCGTCCCCACCGTCGTGCTCCTCCGTAGTGATGGCACCGTTCTGGTCGGCGAGGCTGCCGAGCGACGAGCCCTCACCGAACCCACACGAGTCGCTCGCGAATTCAAGCGCCGGATGGGCGACCCGACCCCGTTCATCGTGGGCGGCACCCCCTACGGTGTGGAAGCGCTGACCGCCCACGTCATCAAGTGGGTGTTGGCCCTCGCAACCGAACGAGAAGGAGCGCCACCGGATCGCGTCGTGCTCACCCACCCCGCCGCATGGGGAACCTACAAGCTCGACCTGCTTGGCCAGGCGGCCCACCTGGCGGACTGTCCACCGTTCGACTTCGTCAGTGAACCACAGGCGGCTGCACTGCGCTACGCCCAGGAGGGCCGAGTCGAACCCGACGACGTGGTTGCGGTTTACGACTTCGGGGGAGGCACTCTCGACGTTGCGCTGGTGCGTTGCGTGGCCGCAGATCAGTTCGAACTGGTCGGACAGCCCGCGGGCATGGAGCGCCTCGGTGGCATCGACTTCGACCAAGCAGTGTTTGCCCATGTCAATGATGCGGTAGACGGAATGCTCACGGAAGTCGACGCGAGTGACCTGCAGGCTCGGGCGGCGCTGGCTCGTGTTCGCACCGACTGTCGGCTGGCGAAAGAGGCCCTCTCCAGCGACACCGACGCCGTGGTCTCTGTGATCCTTCCGGAACTTCATACGGAAGTTCGCATCACTCGCGTGGAATTCGAGTCGATGATCCGGCCGCGGATCACGGAGACAATTGAGACCCTCGCGCGGACGGTTCGCAGCGCCGGGATGGACATGACCGATGCGGCGGCTGTTCTGTTGGTAGGAGGCACCTCTCGGATCCCGCTCATTCGGGAAATGGTGCATTCCGAGACCGGGTTGCCGGTGACCCTCGACAGCCACCCGAAGACCACGATCTGTCTAGGGGCAGCCCTCCATGCTTCGCCGACAGCCATCCTCCCTCCGGTGCCGGCAGCAGAGGAATCCGCTCCCGGCCTATTGGCTGCGACCATTCCCGTGGCTGCCGAGAAGGCTGCGCCCGATCCGCCCGCAGTTGCCGTACCTTCGGCTCCTGAGGAACTCGAGTCCGATCCGGGTGACACCGGCCAGCCCAGTTCGGGTCGGAGGGTGCCGGTGTGGATGATGGCCGCCACGGCCGTAGCGGCGCTCGCGGTAATCGCCACGATCTGGATTCTGACATCCGGCTCGGATGACCCCGGTGTCGCAGCCACAACGTTGCCTCCCGACACCGCATCCGTCAGCACGACGTTGCCTCCCGACACGGTTGTCGCCGGTGCTCTCTCCGACTCGACCACGACGACATCGCAACCTCCCGTGTCGACCGTGCCCGAATTGACCACGACGACGATCAGGACGGCGACGCCCGGCTATGTGCGGGTTGTCGATGCGACGGGTGCTTTGTCCGTAGAGGTGCCGGAGGCTTGGATCGACATCGATCGGGAGGGGTTGCTCCTCTTCTCCACGCCGAGTCCTCACATCTCTGCCTCTCCGAATCTCTTCGGGTACTTGGATACCTGGACGACCCCCGGACTTACGGTGTCCGTCGTCGATTCCGTCTACGCCGACGATCCGGGGCTTCTCAACGAGGCCATGGCCACCGCGTTCGGGTATGCCGATGCCTGTGTAGATGGCGGAGCTGACGAATACCAGAGTGGCGGGTTGATCGGGGACACCAGGATCTGGTTTGACTGTGACGGCACGGGCAACACGCTGATCACTGTGGCGGTCTCGAACGGTGGCGACTACTTCTATCTCGTTGTGGCGCAAGTGACGGAAGACGAACATCTCGTTGCCCTTGACCGGGCCCTCGCCAGCGTCGAATTCACACCTGCGACGTCAGGTTGATCGGCCATGATCGAAGGCAACCCCGATCTGAGGGATCCGCCCAACCATTGCAGTGACCTGCGTCTCTATCCATTTCAGAACGCCTCGGTGAGGCCGACTGACAAGGCCCAAAGGAAGGATCGACCATGAGCGATATCGGCGGTACCGAAGTCGCATCCGAGGGACCATCAATCGTGGATCCTGTGGGGTTTGGGGGGTCGGAGTTTGATCCTGGTGTGTGGGTGGTGGGTGAGGCGGATCCGTTTGGTGGGGTGTGGGTGAATGTTGAGTCGGGTGTGGTGGTGGGGTCGTT
>JAQAZV010000179.1:0-2785 GCA_032127155.1 Acidimicrobiia bacterium | reverse complement strand
AGCTGTGGGCCTCACCCTGGAATCCGACTCTCATCCGCGGACGATAGGCATGCGTTGTCCCTTCTCACGGTGGAAGGGCCACAGGAGACGGGTTCGCATCGCCCCGGAGACGGGTCAGCCAACGATGCGGTCGATCGATGTCGCGAGTTGTGCGAAACCGAACACCGTGACGGACAGCAGGGCTGCGTAACCAGCGAAGCGGACTGGGAGCGGGGAGCCCTTCCCTTCCTTCACCCACCAGCCACGATCGACCACGGTGACCAGCGACAAGACGATGAAACTCACAATCGTCGGCATGGCGCCATCGGCCCTGTTGTCGGGTGTCAGCAGGATCACGATGACCAGCAGGAAGCCGACGAACCCGAGCAGCGCAGCGGGCACATAGCCAGAACCCTTTCCGGAGAGAGTCGGGTGCCGAGGTAGGCGTCCGAGAACACGGTTCCGGAGCCAAACGGCACCAATGCCACACGCCACGAAGAGCATGAGGATCATGGCAACAGTCGCAGCCTCGTCACCGAGCAAGGCAAAGTCGAAGTTGCCGGGATCCAGGACCAGCGCGTTGAAGGTCAGGAGCAGAAGTACGCCCACGACGGGCCCCGTGAAGATCCCGGCCCAGTCGGTCCATGGACCGCTGACAAAGATCATCACACCCACGGCGATCGCAGCGAACATTCCGACGAAGATGATGAGAAAGAAGCTCCCGACGACGGTCACCTCGCCCACTCGCGCCTCCGCCTCGGTGATGAATCCCCTCTTTTCGGGCGCAAGCAGCCTCGCGATCAGCATGAAGACCCTGGCCCCCACACCGCCGACGAGCAGCCCAGTGATCAGCGAAGCGATCAGGATTGCCGTCGCTTGGCGAAAGAGGTCCGCGAGGCGAGCCTCGGGATCGGCGGTCGTGGCCATCAGGTCCGTCATGTCCACGTCAGCTGCTCCTCTCATGTTCCGCGCTCGAGCCGGGTGGATGGACCACCCGGCCTTCGCGCATGAGGGCGCGGCGCAGAACTATGCGGCGATGGCTGTCGCTTCGACATCGACCGGCTCTTCCGATCGGAGCCACTTGCCAATACCCACGAGACCGATCGTCATGAGTCCAGCCCCAACTGCGGCCCCGAGGATCCAAGCGAGCGGATAGTCGCCGTAGCTGTCCTGCCATCCGAGCTCGAGCGCATCAACGACGACGAAGACGACGGGACCAGCCAGGAACGCGGACGACGTGAGCACGACGGGAACTCGGGGGAGTATTGCTCCTGATCGAAGCGCTGCTGCGCCGACAAGGAGGAACCCGACGCCCTCGAGACCCATCCACAGGGGTACGGCCCAAGCGACGATGCTCAGCAGGACGCCGATCGACGCGACGACGAAACCGACCATGCCCAAGATGCCAAGGCCACCGACACGTTTGCCGAGACCGACCATGGCGATGACCGTCAGCACACCTGCGACCAGTACGGCAAGGCTGAACAGTGAGTATGCGATCTGCCAGTTGTCGGTGTCGTCAATGGCAATCATGAGAAGGGCAGCGGTGATCCACGACCCTCCGGCTATGAGCGCAAGAAGACCTGCGCGTTTGGTGAACTTCGTTGGCACGGCGATTCCTCCTCGATGGTTCGAGGCGTAGGCAGCGGCCAAGACCTTGGGGTCACCGAATCGTGCCAGGGTCGCTCGTTGGGCATCGACCACATCTGTCCCCCGTGCGAGCATCTGCTCGGTCGTCGAGTAGAGGTGGTCCTCCATCTCGGCCACGAGGTCATCGAGGTCACGGCGCCAGCGGATGTTCGACCGCATCGAATCGAGATAGCCGTCGATCAGGGCGTATCGGGCCACGGGACCCCCTTCAATACCCTGCCAACGGCGTCGGTGAATTCATCCCACGCCAAGCGCTGCTCTCCGAGCGCACCCCGGCCCTTGTCGGTCAGCCGGTACGTACGCCTCCGTCTTCCTTGCACCTCGCTCCACTCACTGCTCAGGAATCCGCCCTTCTGCAGCCGATGCAGTGCCGGGTAGACCGTCCCCTCCGGAAGGTCGAATGCCTCATCGCTGCGCTCGCGCAGTTCGTCGATGACGGCGTATCCGTGCTTTGCACCGTCTGCCAGGACTGCAAGTACCAGCAGATCGAGATGCCCTTTCAGCGCTTGCCCTCTCATACCCAGAGAACCTATACAAAGTTTCCCTAGGTGTCAAGAAGTTTCGCAGAACAATGTCTACCGGCTCCCGCTCAGAGGACCAGCCAGATCGTCCAGGCCACGATCATGGCAACGCCCGCCGCGAATTGGACCCCCGATGCAACGAGCATCGACCGCAGTGCTGACAGGGTTGCCGTCCACGCTGATCGAAGGTCCCTCGTCTGCACGAGCGAGGAAGCGACGATGCCGATCGTGAAGCCGATTGGTGCACCCACGATCGGAACGGCGAAGAGGCCGACAACGGACAGGATGGCGGCGATGAGCTGACCCCACCACGGTACGCCGATGGCAGAGGCTCGTCGTTGGGGAACGTACACACTCGCCGCAGTTCCGCCGACGGCAAGAACCGTGATCACCGCGACCATCACCCAGGCGCCGGAACCCTCCCCGACCAGGACCGCGGAAGCGAGGGCGGCGCCCCAGATCAGCCAGATGCCGGGCAGGATTGGCAGGACCGTCCCTGCGAGTCCCACCACCATCACGATGGCAATCACGATCACAACGGCGGTGTCCTGCGTCACCGGCGGAGGGTACGCGGCGCAGGATTCCGACGCCCGGACAGCCCCTCTGTGCTTCATACCGCCACATCGACGAAACAG
>JAQAZV010000178.1:0-2667 GCA_032127155.1 Acidimicrobiia bacterium | reverse complement strand
CCGAGCGACGTGACTCGCTCGACGACCTGGTGCAGTGGCGTGCCGCCGTCCGTCCAGCCAGAGCCTCGTGCGTGACCTGCCCGCACATCGATGGCTGCCACGACCCTGGTTGGTCCGACCGCACGGACGATCGCTTCCGCTTCGTCCGGCGCCGACACCAGCACTGATCCGATGACGACCCTGAAGGCTCCCTCGCGAACGGCATCGTACGCCTGCGATGCCGTCCTGATGCCTCCCCCGATCTGGAACGGAATCCCCGCGGCACCCAGCGCTGCAGGGACTCTGCCATCCCTGGGCCCGCCTCGCGCCGCATCGAGGTCTACGACGTGGATGAGGTCGGCGCCGTCAGTCACGAACCCGGATGCAAGGGCCACGGGATCGTCGGAGTACACGGTCACATCCGCGTAGTTGCCCCTGAGGAGCCTCACGGCAACACCTCCGAGGATGTCGATCGCAGGAATCAGCAGCATGACACGGGCCCCTTTCGCCGAGAGGGATCGTGGAGCGACGACAGCTCGCTACATTGTATTAACATGCTAATACAATAACACACGGGTCGGGGCCATGATCCCGCCCACGAGGTAACGATGCACACTCCATCCACCAGCGATGATTGGCGCAACCAGTCGACAGCAGACCTCATGGACTCGATTGTCCTGCTGACCACCAGGGACGAGGCGGCCCGGTTCTTTCGTGATCTCTGCACACGCCACGAGCTCGAGGAGATGGCATCGCGCTGGGCCGTCGTGAGGCAACTGGCAGAGGGTCGCCCGTACCGGGAGATCCACGACATCACGGGCGTTTCGACGGCCACGATCACACGAATCGCCCAGTGGCTCAAGCATGGCACAGGTGGCTACCAGGAAGCACTCGACCGAGCCAGAGACATCGTGGAGGACGGCGCATGAAGACACGGATCGCGATGCCCACGAAGGGCAGGCTCGAGGTTCCGGCAGCGGACCTCTTTCGACAAGCGGGGTTCCGATTCGAGCGCACCGAGAGGAGCCTCTCCGTCCCGGTCCAGGATGCCCCCATCGAGCTGCTCTTCGTGCGCACGAAGGACGTTGCCGAACTCGTGGCAGACGGCGTTGCCGATCTCGGTATCACCGGGCTCGACATGGTCATCGAGGCCCAGGCACGTGTCACCGTTGCTGCCGATCTCGGCTTCGGGCGATGCTCACTGGTTGCGGCCGTCCCCGATGGCAGCGACGTAACGTCGATCGAGGACTTTGCGGGTCTCAGAATTGCCACGTCCCATCCCTCGACGGTCTCCTCGTTCTTCGCAGACAAGGAGATCGACGTCATCCCGATCCCGCTCTCGGGATCCGTTGAGGTCGCTCCCAAGCTCGATATCGCCGATGCCGTCGTCGACCTGGTCTCGTCAGGGTCCACGATGCTCGTCAATGGTCTGCGCCCGGTCTGTACGATCCTCGAGTCGCAGGCTGTGGTGGTCGAACGGGTCGGTGCGGATCGCTCATCCACCGCTGATCGGGTCCTGACGATGCTGCTTGCAGCAATGGCCGCTAAACGAAAGCGGTATCTCGTGATGAACGCCCCCGAGTCAGCCATCGAGGACGTCGCGCGCATCATCCCCGGTATCCAGGCACCGACCGTTGTTCCGCTGACTGCCGCGGACATGGTCGCCGTCCACTCCGTCGTCGATGCAGCTGATGTGTGGCACGTACTTCCACGGCTCAGCGATGCAGGCGCCTCCGGAATCCTCGTGCTTCCCGTCCACCAGGTGCTGGCGTGATGGTGGCCATTCGGCGCATCCGCCTCGATCTCCTGTCTGACGCCGACCGTCGCTCCCTGACGCAACGCTCGGCGATCCCAGATCCCGATCTGTTCGCAGCGGCATCGGCGATCGTGGCCGGCGTTGCGCGGGACGGAGACGCTGCGCTCGATCGCTACGCCGAGCAGTTCGGTGGTGGACGGGAGGGAGCGGGCACCCTCGTTCCGCCGTCTGCCATCGAGGCTGCACTCTCGTCCCTGTCCCAGGAGGTCAGGAAGGCACTTGAGGTGTCGATCGCTCATGTGACAGCTGTCCACCGGCGACAGGTCCCAGCCAATCACTCCGTGACACCCATCGCAGGCGTGACCGTCGAGCGCATGTGGTCTCCCCTGGCCTCGGTAGGCGTATATGTGCCCGGTGGGCGGGCGCGATATCCCTCGTCGATGATCATGGGGGTTGTGCCTGCTCGGCTGGCCGGCGTGGACCGCGTCGTCGTCGCTACCCCTGCATCTCCGGAAGGCACGGTCCATCCCGTCGTCCTCGGTACAGCTGCACTCCTCGGCATCGAGGAGATCCATGCGATGGGCGGGGCGCAGGCCGTTGCCGCACTGGCCTTCGGTACCGAGCGCATACAGGCCGTCGACAAGATCGTCGGACCGGGCGGCCCCTGGGTGACTGCCGCAAAGCTCGCAGTATTGGGAAGATGTGGCATCGACCTCCCAGCGGGACCGAGCGAGGCAGCCATCGTTGCCGATGCGACGGCTGATGTCGCCGTTGTGGCCGCAGACCTGATGTGTCAGGCAGAGCACGGCGACGAGTCTGCCGTCGCGCTCATTGTTGAAGACGACGCATTCGCCGACCGCGTCCTCGCTGAGGTAGAGCGTGTTCTGCCGCGTCTGGAGCGATCGCACACGATCGGACGGGCGCTGTCGAAC
>JAQAZV010000177.1:0-3323 GCA_032127155.1 Acidimicrobiia bacterium | reverse complement strand
GACCTCCCGAACCAGCCCGCAGTGCTCAGCTACATGGCTCCTGTCCAGTTCGCCATCCAGGCTGGCGCACCGGTTCCGACCTCCGACGCAGAAGTCAAGGCCCTCTATGTCGCCGGCCTCGAATCGGTCCCTCCTGAAGCTCGCCAGTTCCTCACGGCACTCGTCTCGGACGACGCCGACCTGTCCTCGGGGACAGCGGAACTCGGGCTGAGCTCCATCACATACGAGTCGAGCGACGACTTCGACCTCCTCGCCAATCGCGCTCTGGCCATTGCCACAGCCGTCGATGATGGGACCTACCCGTCGACCATCACGCAGAAGCCCTTCTCCCAGGAACTGATCTTTGCCTCTGGCGATGACTTCCAGACCGAGATCCTCCGGCTCTTCCTCAGCGCGGCGCTGATCATCCTCCTGGTACTCGGAATCGTCTTCCTGGTGAAGCCCTCCGATGTCAAGGATCGGCTGCTGTTCTACGGCGGTGTCGTCCTGATGCTCATCGGTATCAGCGCTGCCGTCGTGCCGACCCTGGCCCAGATCATGCCGGACACATTCCCCGAAGCATGGGCAGACGCCTCGCTTGGCACTGTTGCACTCGCTGCCCTGATCTTCTTCGCCGCAGCGTTCCTCCTGTGGTCGATCGGGAGCCCCCGGAAGCTGAGACGTTCGACGTCGGACACGCTTCTGACCTTCCTGACGATCGGTCTCGCGATCCAGTGGATGAACGGGTACGGATTCCTGCGCTTCGAGGACCAGTCGCAGCTCGTCCAGATCCTCCCGATCCTGCTCATCGGCCTCGGTGTCGACTACTCGATCCACATGACGACCCGCTACCGCCAGGAACTCGCGGCCGGTGTGCGCGTGGACCCCTCGATCGCAACAGCCATCCGCACCGTCGGCATCGCCCTTGTCCTCGCAACCCTGACCACGGCCGTGGGGTTCCTGACGAACGTCGTCAACGAGATCCCCGCGCTCAGGGAGTTCGGCGAGCTTGCAGCGTTTGGTATCGTCGCCTCTTTCATCCTCATGCTGACGTTCGTTCCGGCGGTTCGCGAACTGCTCGACCGACGTGCAGAGAAGAACGACCGCCTGTCGACAGATGGTCTCGAGAGCGGGGATGCGAGGCTCCTCCCGAGGGTCATCGGTAGCGCCTCCGTGTTCCCCCGCAAGTTCGCTGTCGGCACCTTGGTCGTCGCCATCCTCGTCACCGGCTTCGCTGGCTATGGCATGACGAATCTGTCGACGAAGTTCTCATTCCTCGACTTCGTGCCGACGACATCGCCGCTGCGCGACACCGCCGTGACGCTGACCGACCGATTCGAATTCCCCGAAACGACGTCCGTCCTCGTCACAGGTGAGGTGGCTGCAGGAACGTCCTGGAATGCCATGCTCGAGTCCTACCTCAATGCTGCAGACGTTCCCGATGTCGTGTCGATCCAGGCACCCAACGACGAGTACCCGACCGGTCGCTCACTCATGGGCGTCATGTTCCAGTTCCTCAACCCGTCCTCGGAGACCTTTGATCCCGAACTCTTCGACGTCGCCCTGCAGGTCGGCTTCAACCAGGAACGGATGGTCCCAGACGATGCCGATGTCGCTCCGCTGTACGACGCCGCGGTCGCTGCCCACCCCGAGGTGATGGCAGGCGTCCTTGCTGCAACGGATGGGGTGTACGACGCCGCGCTCTTCAACTTCGACACCACAGCGGGCGAGGACAACGTCGGCGAACTCGACGAAGGCCTCACCGCGGCATTCTCCCCTGCGAACGAGGCGGGATTGACAGCAGTTCCGACCTCGAACTTCATCATCAGCAACCTGGTCGTGAACGTCCTTCGTGACTCGCAGGTCTCGTCACTACTCCTGACAATGGGTGCAGCTCTGGTGTTGCTCGTGATCAACTTCTGGTTCGAGTCTCGTCGCCCCATGCTCGGGGTCCTCACGACCCTTCCTGTTGCGATGGTGGTGTTGTGGACGTTCGGCCTGATGGCAGCGTTCGGCATCGCCTTCGGTCCTGTCACGGCCACCATCTCGGCGATCGGCATCGGCATCGGAATCCCCTACATGATCCACGTCACACATCGGTATCTCGAGGAACGGATCGCCCAGGACGATGAGAATCAAGCGATGGAGGAGACCCTCACCCACACGGGCGGTGCCCTTGCAGGTTCGGCGATCACCACGATGGCGGGCTTTGGCATCCTGATGATCTCGACGACGATCCCCTTCCGCCAGTTCGGGTTCGTCCTCGCCTACACGATCCTGCTTGCGCTGCTCGCAGCCGTGCTCGTCCTCCCCAGCATGCTGATCCTCTGGGATCGCTGGCACCGACGCCGCGGTGACGAAACCCTCGACGTCGAAGTCTTCGAACACGCCATCGGCGACACCACCTGACGGTGGGATCCCTCGACGAGTCGTCCGGAAGCGTTCGACCGTACCGGGTACTCGATACTCGTCGGAGGGCGCGAGCAGGCCTCGTCTACCTCGGCATCGCTGTCCTGTGCGCCGTGCTGATCGTCGCTTCGAGCACGTCCTTGATGTGGTTGACCGCTGCCGTACCGCTCGTGATCGCGGCAATCCTGCATTTCGCAGGAAGCTGGAAGATGAAGGTGACCGACATGCAGGCGATCGATATCGCGTCGTCCGCAGCCTCATTCCCGGTCGGTCACGGGTCGGCGACACTGGGGTACCGGGGATTCCTCGCCAAGCCGGTGTGGCAGGTGTTGGTCTATTCCGCCACCTCGTCACCTGACCGTCAGGCGTTGGTGACCGTCGATGCGATGTCAGGTGCCGTCACGGGACGATACGAGGAAGCCGTCGACCTTCCCTGACGTGGATTACCTATCTGTGAGCGGTGGGAGATCCCGCTCGGTCGCGCCGATATAGAGCTGGCGGGGCCGCATGATGCGGGTCTCGGTGTCCGTGTTCATCTCCATCCAGTGGGCGATCCATCCGGGGAGACGCCCGATCGCGAAGAGGACCGTGAACATCCTGAGGGGGAAGCCGAGGGCACGGAAGATGATGCCGGAGTAGAAGTCCACGTTCGGGAACAGTTTGCGATCGACGAAGTAGTCGTCCGCGAGGGCGGCATCCTCGAGTGCACGGGCGATGTCGAGGAGGGGATCATCCTGACCGAGCAGGTTGAGGACATCAGTTGCGTAGTCCTTCAGCACCCTGGCCCTCGGGTCATAGTTCGAATAGACGCGATGTCCGAAGCCCATCAGCCGAAAGTCGTCGTCCTTGTCCTTGGCCCGTGCGATCGTTGACTCGATGGTCGCGTCCGGATCATCATGGATCGCCTGCAGCATCTCGATCACGGCCTGGTTGGC
>JAQAZV010000176.1:0-6496 GCA_032127155.1 Acidimicrobiia bacterium | reverse complement strand
ATCTCCTGGATGAGCACCGTCTTGCCGACACCGGCACCTCCGAAAAGGCCGATCTTTCCACCTTCGAGGTAGGGGCAGATCAGATCGATGACCTTGATGCCTGTTTCGAAGACCTTCTTCTGTGGCTGGACGTCCTCGAACGCAGGTGGCTCCCGATGGATGGGCCAGCGCTCACCAAACGTGAGGTCGGGATCGTCGAGCGCCGTCCCCCACACGTTGAATATGTGCCCAAGCGTTTGATCGCCGACCGGGACCGAGATGGGGGCACCGGTGTTCCGAACCTCGGCTCCCCTGACCAGACCATCGGTCGGAGCAAGGGCGACTGCCCTGACGACGTCATCCCCGAGCTGCTGTGCGACCTCGCAGATCACGGTGCTCTTGACTCCGGCGACCTCGAGGTCCACCTCGATCGCGGTGTTGATTTCGGGGAGGGCGTCCCTGGGGAACTCGACATCGACGACCGGTCCGGCCACCTTGACTATTCGCCCGGATGCAAGGGTTGTCACGCTCATGTCTGCTCTCCGTCTTCCTGTCTCAACCGTTCGAAAGCGCTTCGGCGCCACCGACGATCTCGCTGATTTCCGTTGTGATTTCTGCCTGGCGAGCCTGGTTCGCCTCACGCGTCAGCAGGCGGGTCAATTCTTCTGCATTTTCGGTCGCTGCTTTCATCGCACGTCGCCTGGCAGCGTGTTCTGATGCCGATGCCTCGAGCAGCATGCCGAACATCGTTCCCTCGAGGTATCGGGGAAGCAATCGGCCGAGGATCGCCTCTGGCGAGGGTTCGAATGTGTACCCGACCGGCCCGATGTCGCCAAGCTCGTCCGACGCCGGCGGTTCGATCGGCAACACTGCCAAGTGCATTGCGTTCTGGGTGAGCGCCGACACATACTCCGTCGTATAGGCCTCTACCGCATCGACCCGCTCCGTGGCATATTCGTCGAGCAGGATGTTGGCGATCGAACGTGCATCGGCATACGTGGGAGTGTCCGTGACATTCAGCCATGTGTGGTCGATCGAGTACTTGCGGTACCGGAAGTAGGACTGGGCTTTCGCCCCGACCGTGTAGACCCTGACCGATCTTCCCGCCCTTTGGTGCCGACGGATCGAGGACTCGGCCAGCCGGATCACCGAGGAGTTGTATCCGCCTGCGAGGCCGCGATCGGACGTCACAACGAGCACGCCCACGGTGGCGACGTCACGCCGATCGAGGAGCGGATGGCTCAACGAGCCTGTTGCCGCTGCGATGTTGCGGATCACGTCATTCATCTTCTCGGTGTACGGTTTGGCCCTGGCGACCCTGACTTGCGCCTTGCCGATGCGCGCCGTCGCAATCAGCTCCATGGCGCGCGTGATCTTCATCGTCGATTCGACGCTTCGAATGCGCCTGCGGATCTGGCGGACTTCGGCGGATGCCACGGTTCCCTACGCCTCCAGCTCGCCCGTTGGCTCGCCGTCCCCGAGCGTTGCCTTGTAGGCGTTGATCGCGGCAGGAAGTTCGTCCTCGGGGAGGGCACCGGTGTCTGCGATCCCAGCGAGCATCGAGCCGTACCGTTCACGGGCAAACGCACGCAAGCCGCTCTCAAACGTCTTGATGTCGCTCGGGTCGATGTCATCCATGTGGCCCTCGGTGACGGCATAGATGACCAGCACCTGTTCCGCGACTGGGACGGGGTTGTACTGGCCCTGCTTGAGCACCTCGACGACCCTCCGACCACGATCGAGCTGGGCAAGCGATGTCGCGTCGAGTTCGGACCCGAACTCGGCGAATGCCTCCAGTTCTCGGAACTGGGCGAGGTTCAGACGAAGCGGTCCAGCCACCTTGCGCATGGCCTTGACCTGGGCTGCACCACCCACCCTCGAGACGGAGATGCCAGCGTTGATGGCGGGACGAATGCCTGAGAAGAACAGATCCGTCTCAAGGAAGATCTGGCCGTCGGTGATCGAAATGACATTCGTCGGTATGTAGGCCGATACGTCGTTCGCCTTCGTCTCGATGATCGGGAGCCCGGTGAGCGACCCTCCTCCGAGTTCGTCCGACAGCTTGGCGCACCGCTCGAGGAGCCTGCTGTGGAGGTAGAACACGTCGCCGGGGTAGGCCTCACGCCCAGGCGGCCGCCTCAGGAGGAGCGAGATCTCGCGATACGCGATCGCCTGCTTCGTGAGGTCGTCAAAGATGACGAGGGCGTGTTCGCCGTTGTACATCCAGTGCTGCCCCATGGCGGATCCGGCGTACGGCGCGTACATCTGCAATGCCGCAGCATCACCAGCAGAAGCGTTCACCACGACGGTGTACTCCATCGCTCCATGGCTCTCGAGCGTGTCCACCACTTCAGCGACCGTGGAGTTCTTCTGGCCGATCGCGACGTAGATGCACTTCACGCCCAGGCCCTTCTGGGCGAGGATCGTATCGACGACGATTGCCGTCTTTCCGGTTTGGCGATCTCCGATGATCAGCTGACGCTGGCCACGTCCAATGGGGGTCATGGCATCGATGGCCTTCAAACCGGTCTGGAGGGGTTCGTGGACAGGCTGGCGCTCCACGACGGATGGGGCCTGTGTCTCGAGCAACCGACGTTCAGTGGTGTTGATGTCACCCTTGCCATCGATCGGCTGGCCGAGGGGATCGACGACTCGCCCGAGCAGGGCATCACCGACCGGGACCGACAGGACCCGACCGGTGGAGCGCACTTCGTCGCCCTCCTCGATGCCGGAGGAGTCACCCATGATCACGGCACCGATGGAGTCCTCATCCAGGTTCAATGCGACACCAAGGAGGCCACCGGGGAACTCGAGGAGCTCCGATGCCATCGCCCCTGGGAGCCCGGTCACGCGAGCGACTCCATCGCCCACCGATGCCACGTAGCCCATTGTCTCGGATTCCAGCGAAGGTGACCAACCGTCGAGGTTGGACCGAAGCGCGGCCGTGATATCTGCTGTGTTGAGTGTGAGTTCAGCCATCGTGCCTCAGCCCCATTGCTCTCGAAGCTCGGCGAATCGACCTCGAATCGATCCGTCGAGCACGGTGTCGCCGACCTTTGTCACGACGCCGCCGACGACCGATGGGTCGACGATGACGCGGAGTTGGACGCGCTTGTTCGTTGCTCGTGCGATGGCGCCCCTGAGGCGATCCACCTGGTCCTCGTCGAGATCCATGGCAGTCCTGACCTCCGCCACCACCTCGCCCTCGGCGTCGGCAGCCTTCTCGGCGAGCTTGGCTGCGATGTCCGCGAGATGGCGTGCCTGCCCCGCGGAGACAAGGAAATTCATCGCAGCGACGGTCACCGGTGCGGCTCGGGTTCCGAGGAGATCGTCGATGATCCCCTGCTTGCGCTCGCTCGGGATCCGTGGATCCCTGAGGACCTCGATCAGTTCACCGTTGCCACCGAGCGCCGTCGCAGCGGTACAGAATTCGTCGATACGCTCGCTCGGTACCGCCTCGACGCTGGCAATGTCGAGAAGGGCAGCGGCATAACCGTCGATGCGGTTCACCTGTTCGGTCCCATGGTCCATCAGCTATCGCACCCCGCCGAGCTCTTCGATGTACTGGTCGACGAGGCGACGCTGGGCGTCCGTATCGATCGATGATCCGACGACACGTTGTGCCACGTCCATCGACAGGTCGGCGACCTGTCGCCTGAGGTCTCCTGCGACGCGCTCGCGTTCGCCGGCGATCTCCTCATGTGCCCGAGCCTTGATCTGCGTTGCCTCGGTTTCGGCACGCGACACGATGTCCGACTTCACCGACTCTCCGGCGTCGCGGGCACTCGACACGATCTTTGCAGCTTCAGCGTTTGCACCTGCGAGTTGCGCCCGGTAGTCGGTGAGAAGGCTCTCAGCCTCGAGCTTGGCCTTTTCAGCAGCCTCGAACTCGGCTGCGATCGCCGCCTGTCGTGCTTCGAGTGACTTGTTCAACGCAGGGATTGCCCACTTCCAGATGAAGAAGAAGACGATGGCGAACGCGATGACCCCCGCGAAGAGCTCTTCCGCCGCAGGGAGCAGCAGGTCGATGCCGCCACTCTCGGTGGCAGTTCCCGTGGTCGCCGGCGCCTCTGTTGCAAGCACCAACTGTGCGAAGGCGTAGATAATCATCGGTTGCGCCTCCGGTTATGCCAGGAAGAAGAGCACGAAGCCGATGAGGGCAAGTGCCTCCGTGAATGCAATACCGAGGAACATCGTGGTACGGACCATGCCAGCAGCCTCCGGCTGACGAGCCATGGCCTGCACGGCGTTGCCGGCGATGATGCCGATACCCACACCCGGACCGATGGCCGCAAGGCCGTACCCGATGAGGGAGATCGCTCCCTTGAGTTCTTCCATTGTTTCCCTTTCCTTGTCTGAGAGACGGGACCTGATCAGTGTTCGACGTTGATGGACGTATCGATGTACACGGCGCTCAACAGCGTGAAGATGTATGCCTGGAGGAGGATCACGATCATCTCGAACATGAAGATCGCAAGGGCAAGTGCCCACCACGCCAGGCCGAAGAGGCCCTTCACCAGCCCGATCGAACCGATCGACGTGACCGATACGAACGCCGTTGTGAGCAGGAGGGTCAGCATCACGTGGCCTGCAACGAGGTTGGCAAACAGTCGGACGGCGAGCGAGAACGGCCTGATGAAGAAGATCGAAAAGAACTCGATCAGACCGACGAGGGGCTTGAGTGCGACGGGCACCCCTGGCGGCCACACGATGCCGAGGAAGTAGCTCATGCCGTTTCGTTTGAAGCCCGCGAAGACGAAGATCACCCACGTCAGCAGCGAAAGGAACAGCGGGATCGCCATCCGGGCGGTGATCGGGAAGTTGATGAATGGCGTGATCTCGAACATGTTGCCGATCAGCACAAACAGGAAGAGCGACAATAGGTAGGGGAAGTAACGGATCCCGTGGGGACCGATGATGCCAATCGCGATCTCATCCCTGACGAAGGACATCAGGCCCTCGACGCTCAGTTGGAGCTTTCCCGGTTTCGTGCTGCTCTTCCGGAGGCCGAGGTAGACGAACAGGATCGCAAGGAACGCAGCGAGGAACACGAGCACAACGCTGCGGGTGACGGGAAACCCGAAGATTTCAAAGATCGGTGTGCGGAACTCGAAGAGTTCATTGACGTTCTCAGGGGCGCAGACCGCGTTCGAAGTGAGGTCGCACTCGCCACTCGCCAGGATCAATTGCTCCACTCGTATTCCCTTTCCGCCCCTCTGGCAACCGCTACCGCCTCCAGCGACAGCAGCACGAGATAGCTGACAACCGCCGAAATGCCCATAGCCACCCGATCGATGTCGGTCACGGACACGACGAGAACCATCGTGAGCGTGATGAGGCCAAGTCGGACGAAGAATCCGAACAGCGCGGCGGCATGATACAGGGTCAGTGACACTGCCGCAGCGGTCGCCAGGATGTAGCCGCCGAGAACGAAATTCGCGACGACGATGGCAACACCAATCGCTGCCGACACGGCGCCCAACCATCCGGCGACGATCCCGAACACGATGATGAGTACGGGGGCAACGTAGAGCGCCCGCTTCGCGATGTTCTTCCCGATGATCGCCTCGATCGGTCGCTTCTCGACAGAAGCGCGATGCATGGCGGCTTCATCCATTCGATCGTCAGACACCGTGGCCACGTCGCCTCCCTTCCTCCTCGAGGTCCGCCGAAGCCATCCAGAGGCGGTAGCCGCCGACGGCGAGGCCGAGCAGGGTCCAGACCACCGTCATGAGCGGTGATGTGTCGAAGATCCGGTCCAGGGCGAGTCCGATGAGGAGGCCTGCGATGAAGTAGGACAGCAGGTCAGCCTTCTTCGAGAAGCCACCCGTGATGAGATCGCGCGGCGGGACGAGATTCGATCGAGCGGTCACGTCGGTCCCAGTCTCCTGGCGGTCGATGGGGATGTCAGGATCGGTCAAGCGGCGTCCTCGCGAACCAGGTGCGTCGTTGGCGCAAGGCTACCCGACGCGGGAGACTCACCGGCAATCGAAGGCGACGGCCGTCACAGGGCTCAAGGACGCCACCGAGAGAGATGGTGTGGCGAATCACACCCACCCGTTGAACTCGACGGGATAGGCAGGAAACGCTCCTGCAAGCTCGCTCACCCTGTCCCGCAGCTGGTCGAGCACCGTGGGATCGTTCCGCCTGCGCAGGATCTCGACGATGGCGTTCCCAAGCGTCACCATCTGCTCCTGCTTCATCCCCGCTGTCGTAACCGCTGGTGTGCCGATGCGAATGCCTGAGGTGATGAACGGCGAACGCGGGTCAAAGGGAATGGCGTTGCGATTGAGGGTGATCCCCATCTCATCGAGCAGAGTTGCCGCCTCCTTCCCAGTGAGCTCCTCGTCGATCGATCGCAGGTCCGTGAGGAACATGTGGTTCTCGGTGCCACCGGAAACGATGCGGGCGCCCGCTCCGGTCATCGCGTCGGCGAGCACGGACGCGTTGCGAACGATCTGCTGTGCGTACTGCGCATATTCCGGAGTCCCCGCCTGTTTGAAACACAGGGCCTTCC
>JAQAZV010000175.1:0-5383 GCA_032127155.1 Acidimicrobiia bacterium | reverse complement strand
GCCTCGCCGGGAACGATTGCCACGTTGACCTCGTCCAGCAGGATCGCTGCAAGGTCGAGCGTCGTGTCAGCGACCTTCCCCCTGAGGGGTCTGCCGAGAAGGCCGGTCAGGTTGGGGAATGCATAGAAGGCGCCCTGGGGGTCCTGGCACGTGACGCCGTCAGTCGACTGCAGCATCGACACCATGGTGCGTCGCCTTCGATCGAATGCGAGGCGCATCTCATGGGCTGCATCCAGGGATCCCGTCACAGCCTCGAGTGCAGCTGCTTGGGCAATGTTGTTGACGTTGGATGAGAGATGTGACTGGATCCTCGTGGCACCCTTTGCCGCCTCGATCGGTCCGATCAACCAACCGACCCGCCATCCGGTCATCGCATAGGTCTTGGCCACTCCGTTGACGACAACGCACCGATCGGCGATCTCCGGCGCAACGGTCGGCATCGAATGGAATACGGCATCCCCGTACACGAGATGTTCATAGATCTCGTCTGTCATCACCCAGATGCCGCGAGCGGCTGCCCATCCTGCGACGTCGGCGATCTGCTCCTTCGTGTACACCGCACCTGTCGGGTTCGAAGGCGACACGAAGATCAACATCTTCGTGCGATCAGTGACGGCTGCTTCGAGTTGCTCAACCGTGACAGTGAAGTTCGTCGATTCGTCGGTCATGATCGGCACCGTCACACCACCCGCAAGGGCAACTGCCTCGGGATAAGTGACCCAATACGGGGCAGGGAGCAGGACTTCGTCGCCCGGATCGAGGAGCACCTGACAGGCGAGATACACCGCCTGCTTTCCGCCGTTCGTGATCACGACCTGGTCCGGTCGGACGTCGTAGCTCGAGTCGCGCATGGTCTTGGTTGCCACAGCGTCGCGCAGCGCCGGAAGCCCAGCCGCAGGTGAGTATCTGTGCGATGAAGGGTTTCGTGCCGCGACAACCGCCGCCTCCACGATGGCTGCAGGGGTCGGGAAGTCGGGCTCGCCGGCTCCGAAACCGATGACGGGTTTTCCCTCGGCTCGGAGTTGGGCCGCCTTGTTCGTGATGGCCAGGGTCGCCGAGGGTGCGACGGCGATGGCGCGTTGTGAGATGGATGTGCGGTCCGTCACCGGGGCTACTCTCCCTGTCCGATCGATGGTGGACACACTAAACGCGAACGACGGACCTTCAGCCGGGACATGAGCGAAACACCTGCAATCGGGATCCCACGGGACCTACTCCCCGGCGACGGGCGTTTCGGATCCGGACCAAGCCGGGTACCCCAGCATGCGGTCGAAGCGCTCAGCTCAACGGGATCGTCGTTCCTGGGTACGAGCCACCGCAAGGCACCCGTCAAATCGGTCGTCGGAAATGTCCGCTCCGGACTCTCACACCTCTATGAGCTCCCTGCGGGGTACGAGGTGGTCCTCGGCGTCGGAGGTGCGACCGCTTTCTGGGATGCGGCTGCCTTCGGCCTCGTGCTTTCTCGGTCTGCCCATTTCACATGTGGGGAGTTCTCCTCGAAGTTCGCAGCAGTCTGCTCCGGTGCGCCGCATCTCGACGGTGTGGTGGACATTGCGGCTCCTCCGGGGTCTGCTCCCGAGCCACACTCCGTCGACGGCGCCGATGCCTACGCCTATATCCACAACGAGACGTCGACAGGTGTGATTGGCGCGTGGGACAGATTCGGGGATGAGGTCGTCCTCGTCGACGGTACCTCAGGCGCCGGCGCGATTCCGATCGATCCTGCATCGGTCGACGCCTACTACTTCTCTCCCCAGAAGGCATTCGGGTCCGAGGGCGGGCTGTGGATCGCATTGATGAGCCCACATGCGCAGGCACGTGTCAGGGAGATCGCAGGGACCGGGCGGTGGATTCCGCCGTTCTTGTCCCTTGCCACCGCTCTCGACAACAGCACGAAGGATCAGACGTACAACACGCCTGCCCTCGCCACCCTGTTTCTCCTCGACCTCCGTATCCGACAGCTCATCGACGGCGGGGGCCTCGCGCAGGCATTCGCCGTATCGACGGCGTCGTCGGACCACCTCTACGCATGGTCCAGCGGATCGGCCTTTGCGTCGCCGTTCGTCGCCGAGGAACGGTTCCGCTCCCCCACCGTGGTGACGATCGACCTCGACGATTCGGTGCCGGCAGATGACGTGTCCCGCCATCTCAGGTTCAACGGCATCGTCGACATCGATTCGTACCGAAAGCTCGGACGGAACCAACTGCGGGTAGCGACGTTCCCGACGATCCCCACCGACGACATCGAGGCGCTCACCGCCTGTATCGATTTCGTCGTTGATGCGATGTGATCGTCCCGGCGTTCCTGGTCGTTGTCGGACTCGGTGGGGCGAGTGGAGCGGTCAGCACCAACGCAGCCCTGAGTCGCTGGTTGAAGATGGCCGCATCATCCCTCGTGGTGGTGGTTGCCCTCGTGGCTGCCGACGAAGCGACGGCGTACCTTGCGTTGGTCATCGGCGCGCTGTGTTCGTCGTGGATCGGAGACCTCTCCCTGTCGTTCGATTCACGCAGGGCGTTCGTGATCGGCCTGCTGTCCTTTGCCGTGGCACATGTGCTGTACACGGTCGCATTCATCAGCATCGGTCCTCCGAGTGTCGGGTGGCTCTGCGCCGGTGTCGTGCTCATGGCCGTGGTGGGAGCGCTCGTGATCCGCTGGCTTCGACCGCACCTTCCGGATGCTCTCGTGCTGCCTGTCGGCGGCTATGTCGTGATCATCGGCGCGATGGTCTCATTCTCTTTCGGAACGGTGGGAGGGCCCGGCGCTTCATGGCTTCCCATCGCCGCCGTCCTGTTCGCCGGAAGCGACGTTCTCGTCGCTCGGAATCAGTTCACCACCCCGTCGACGACGAACCGCGTGATCGGCCTCCCGCTCTACTTCGCCGCCCAGGTGCTCTTCGCCTTCTCAGTCGGGTGACAAGCACCGGTACGATTGCGCGATGGACCTGATGCTCCTTCGCCATGGGAAGTCCGACTGGGACTCCGGCGCACCCGACGATCACAGCCGACCGCTCTCGACCAGGGGCGTTCGCTCCGCCGAACGCATGGGCGAGGTGCTTCGTGACCTCGACCTCGTGCCGGACATCGTGATCTCGTCGACGGCAACGCGGGCGCGATCCACCGCAGAGTTGGCACGGATCAGCGGGGGTTGGAGTTCTCGTCTCATCCTCGAGGGCGCGCTCTATGGCGCATCCGTGGATGAGACCCTCATGGTTGCCGCACGATACGGGGACGGCCACGAACGAGTCATGCTCGTGGGGCACGAACCGACGTGGTCCATGACGGTGCGACGCATCACGGGCGCCCACGCCGAGATCCGCACGGCAACGTGCGCCGTGATGGAGGTGTTCGCGGGAACCTGGAACGAAGTGCCGACCTCATCAGGATCGCTCGTGACCCTCCTCCAGCCGAGGCACTTCCTCTCATGATCGATCTCCGCAGCGACACCATCACTCGACCCTCGGAGGCGATGCGAACCGCAATGGCCAACGCCGTTGTCGGGGACGACGTGTATCACGACGATCCCACGGTGAACGCACTCGAGGAGAAGGTGGCAGCATTGCTCGGCAAGGAAGCCGCCATGTTCGTGCCGACCGGCACGATGTCCAACCAGGTCGCCGTTCGGTGCCACACACAGCCCGGTGACATCGTGGTTCTCGAAGCCGCCGCGCACATCGGTTCGCACGAGATGGGCGGCCCGGCGCACCACTCAGGCGTGACGCTGAAGCGAGTGCCTGGCACATTGGGTGCGTTCACGGCCGATCAGTTGCGTTCGGTGGTTCCCATTCCCCACCCGTCGCTTCCGTCGTATCTCTTCGAACCGCACACCCTCGTCTGCCTGGAGAACACCCACAACGTGGCTGGGGGCACGATCTGGGACGTGGGCCAGATGGACGCCGTAACCGGCGCGGCTCGGGCGTTGGGCATGGCGACCCACCTGGACGGCGCACGCTTGTGGAACGCAACCGCAGCAACGGGCGTACCCATGCATGACTATGCCGCCTCCTTCGACACCGTGAGTGTGTGCTTCTCGAAGGGACTTGGCGCCCCTGTTGGCTCAGCCCTCACAGGGACGAAGGACTTCATCGGCGAAGCGCGACGGTTCAAGCAGATGTTCGGTGGGGGCATGCGCCAGTCCGGCATCATCGCCGCAGGTGCACTCCATGCGCTCACGACGAACCGAGAACGACTGACGCTCGACCATGACCATGCGCGCCGATTCGCAGAGGCCATCGGATCGACGACCTCCGCAACGATCGACCTCGATGCGGTGCACACCAATATCGTGTACTTCGATGTGGTGAACCCTGGAAGGGTGGTCGACGAGAGCCTCCAAGCAGGCGTCGCAATGTTGGTTCTCGGTGCATCACGAGTCCGGGCGGTCTTCCATCTGGATGTCACCGACGAGGACACGACGAAGGCCATCGACATCGTGACAACGGTCATCGACGGCTGATTCCCGCGTTACCGTTCGGCGATGGACGCAACACCCTCCAAGGACGAGCTCAAAGCCAAGCTCACTCCCGAGCAATTCCACGTGACCCAGGAAGCGGGTACCGAGCGAGCCTTCACCGGCGAGTATTGGAACGAGAAGCGAAGCGGGACGTACCGGTGCGTCGTATGTGGCGAGCCGCTGTTCAGCAGCGCAACCAAATACGACTCAGGGTCGGGCTGGCCGAGCTTCACCGCCCCGATCGATGTTTCGATGGTGAAGGACAACCGGGATGTCTCGCACGGCATGGTGCGCACCGAATCGCGCTGTGCGAAGTGCGATGCACACCTCGGACACGTCTTTCCCGATGGCCCCGGACCCGATGGACTGCGCTATTGCATCAATTCAGCAGCGCTTGAGCTCGACGCGGACACCGAGTGATCATGTTGCCCGACGGCCGCTGAGGGTCCTCGAGCAGGAAACCGGCCCTAGAGCATGAACACCATGCCGACGAGGCCAATCATGAGGGCCCCAGCGACGACCATGATCGTCGTCAGAAGGGGGGCCGACAGGATGTCGTCCTCATCGTTGATCGATTTGAGTGGTTTCACCTGGGCGATGAGCTCGTCGATGGCAGCGTCGATGTCGTACTTCGGTTTGTCGTCGTCAGACTTCGATGCCTTCGTCTGCTCTGGCTGGAGGGGAACGGCCATGGCTTCTGCGAAGGATGCGGGTGACGAAGGCGTGAAGAAGAGTTCCTCGCCGGCGAGTGCGACCCGGAAGGCTCCCTTACCGGAGGGTTGCACGTCGAAGTCGCGCTGACGCCACTCACCAAGCTCCTCGGTACCGACCATCAACTTGACGACATCGTCGTCTACCTGGAGTGCTGCATCGAGACCCGGGCCGTTTTCGCCCGGGAGCAGTACAGAACCGGTGAATTCCTTGCTCATGTTC
>JAQAZV010000174.1:0-3182 GCA_032127155.1 Acidimicrobiia bacterium | reverse complement strand
CGACTTCACCGTGGCGTCGATCCATTCACACTTCGATCTGGACGAAGCCGAGCAGACCAGGCGGTTGCTCACCGCCATAGCGAATCCCTCGGTGAGCGTGATCGGTCATCCATCGGGTCGAAAGATCGGACGGCGGCCAGGGGCCGAGTTCAACGCGGACGCCGTATTCGCGGCGGCGGCGGACACGGGAACAGCCATCGAGATCAACTGCCACCTGCATCGCCTCGACCTCGCCGCACCACTGATTCGGAGGGCCATGACGAGCGATGGGCTGATGGTGGCCATTTCGACGGATGCCCATCACACCTCTGAGTTCGCCAACGTGCGATGGGGCGTCGCGCAGGCGAGGAAGGGTTGGGTTCCGAAGGAGCGGGTCCTCAACGCCATGGAGGTTGACCAATTCATGGCGTGGATCGGCAGAAAGCGGGAACCTTGAGCGCCTCGGGAGAGTTCTCCCACCGTATGGATCCCGCGGAAGTGACCAACGTGGCACGGCGACGCTCGGGGTGGGCAGGGGTCGCCGGTGTTGCGGTGGCCCTTGGATTCACCGAGCTCTTCGCGTCGTTCTCGACGTCCGTTCCGTCTGCGATCTCGTCGATCGGCACCTTCGTCGTCGACCACTCCCCGCCGTGGTTGAAGTCGTTTGCCATCTCGGCCTTCGGTACTGCGGACAAGGCGGTGCTGGCGATCAGCATCGTCATTGTCGCTCTGATCATCGGATGGTTCGTCGGGAAGGCATCCGCGACCAATCCGGCCCCCATGATTTTCGCCTTCGGGGTTGCAGCCGTCATCGGCATTGCAGCGCAGCTCACCCAGGCAGAAGCAGAACCGGCCCTTGTCATCAGCTCCACCCTCATCTCGGTAGGGCTCGGCTGTGCGACGTGGTACGGGATCACGATGTGGACGCGACCTTTCGAGCGGGACATCACTGACGGCGATGTCGGTGATCTTGGCAGGCGACGGTTGATGGTCGGCCTCGCCGGGGCAGCGGCCGTCTCGGTTGTGACGATCAGCGTCGGGCGAGCCCGCCTCCGGTCGCGCGCCGAAGCACAGAGAGCCGCACTCGATCTGCCCAGCCCTGTTGAGTCACAGCCGGATCCGACATCGGTGAATGACTTCGGACTCGAGTCGTTGTCGCCCATCGTCGTCGGCACCGCAACCTTCTACAGGATCGACACCGCCCTCGTTGTCCCAACCATCGACCCGGAGGAGTGGACGCTGAAGGTGACGGGGATGGTCGACCGCGAAGTCGAGCTCTCGTACCAGGATCTCAACGAGATGCCGCTCATCGAGCGATATGTCACGTTGTCCTGTGTCTCGAATGAGGTCGGGGACGGTCTCGTCGGGAACGCTCTGTGGACAGGGATACCCCTCCGCGACATACTCGACATGGCTGGCGTCAGGAGCGGCGCTGACCAGATCGTCGGACGGTCCGTCGATGGGTGGACGTCGGGTTTTCCTACGGAGCTTGCCTACGACGGCAGGGATGCCCTCCTCGCGATCGGAATGAATCGGGACGTTCTCCCCGCGAACCATGGCTTCCCCGCCCGCATCGTTGTTCCCGGCCTCTACGGCTATGTCTCCACCACGAAGTGGCTCACGGAGATCGAGTTGACCACGTGGGATGCCTTCGACGGTTACTGGATTCCCAGGGGCTGGTCGAAGGAAGGTCCGATCAAGACCCAGTCGAGAATCGATCGGCCCAAGGGTCGGAGCTCCGTTGCCGCCGGTGACTACGCCATTGCGGGAGTCGCATGGGCGCCGAATGTGGGGATCGCAGGCGTTGAGGTACAGGTCGATGATGAGGCGTGGACTGCTGCCGAGCTGAGCGTGCCACTCTCGGACGATGCCTGGGTTCAGTGGCGATTTGACGCCAACCTCGATCCGGGCGACCACGTCGTGCGCGTGCGGGCTACGGATACGACCGGCGAGACGCAAGGGGAGGCCAGGGTGGGCGTGCGTCCGAACGGCGCAGAGGGATGGCACACCGTGGAGTTCTCGGTCAGCTGATCGCGTTGCCCGGCCGGCGGTTGGGTCGATGGTGCGACCGCGTCAGGGTGAGAGGATCAGCATCGATTCTGCCTGGTCGATGACCGTGGCGCGTTCCCACAGGAAGGGAACGTTGTCACCTGCGAGCCAGAGCGGGATCATGTCGTCGTAGTGGGGGTGATCGGTATGCCCAGACTGTCCGGTGGTGTGTACGGCGTACGAGTGACCCAGATCACCCAGGTCCACGAGCATGCGCATCGACGGAAGCCAGTCCACGGCGTATCCCTCCCTCGCATCCCACCCGACGGCGTTGGGAACCGACGTCGCGCCGCTGGCTTCGTATGGACCGCGGTTGAACCGATCTTCGATGAGCCCGATCCCCGACTCGCCGAGAGTTTGGTTCCGGAACACGGCCGTGTGCAGTTCCCCCCACGTCCACGCCTCGACTTCGTCCCCCATCAGCACCGATAGCTCCGTGACCGCGTCGAGGAACGCCGCTTCGAGGATCTGATCCCTGGTTTCGGTCTCCGGCGTCGTGATGTCGTCCCACCACGGATCGGTATTGTCTGACGCCAGGGCCCGCACCACTTCGAACCAGCGCGATCCTCCCTCCGGCCAGAAGTCCTCTGCCAGCTCGTCGTGGAACGTCCGGGTGAGGATGTGGTTCCATGTCGCGTTCCAGACGGCGGCACCACTGCTATCTGAGAGGTTCTGAAGGTCCCACGCCGTGAGGGCTGACAGAGCCTTGCTCGGGACGGGCTCGAGTGGCGTCGCCACGGCAGCGATCACGAACGGCCGTAGGTGCTCGGCATTGAGGTCGTATCCATCGAACTGGATCGCCTCCTGGTCCTCGAGCGTGATCCCGAGATTTGAACTGACGAGGTCCGCGATCCGCTTGGCGCGGTATCCGTACGACCAGTCCTCGGTGATCAGATACGGATACGCTTCGTCGATCACTGCGTTGTTCGCCGTGATGATGTATCCGCTCGGCGGGTTGGATGCGGTTGGCAGCTCATCGAACGGTACGTAGCCAACCCACTCGTGGTCCCCTGTCCATCCCGGATTCGGGAGTGTCCCGTCACCGGCCGATCGGATCGGGATCAGGCCCGGCATCTGGTATCCGATATTCCCTTCTGTGTCGGCGTACAGCAGGTTCTGCGCAGGAACGCCGAATTGCCGCGCTGCCTCCCGGA
>JAQAZV010000173.1:0-8909 GCA_032127155.1 Acidimicrobiia bacterium | reverse complement strand
TGGCGTGGCACGACCGGCGATCCACCGGTGACCTCCTGTCCGTGAGCGAGGTCGACACCAACCAGGGGACGTTCGTCCTGGCTCCCTTCCCGTACGCGACGGGTTCCCTGATCCTGCTCATCGGCACGATCGTGCTCGTCGCTGTTGCCGATCTGGTTCTCGGTGTCGTGATACTCGTTGGCCTCCTCCTCATCCTGGTCATCGACATCCACGGTGCCTTCCGCACCTTCGGTCCGTTCGTCGAGGTCCAGGAGGAGCGTGGCATCGTCAGCGGGATCGCCCACGAATCGATCGATGGTGCGCTGACGGTGAAGGCCCTCGGCCGAGAGGACGAGGAGACCCAGCGTTTCACGATTGCCGCCAACCGGCTTCGTGATCGCATCATCAAGGTCAACTCGCTGTGGATGGCCTATCGGGCCATCGTGGAGTCGCTGCCGTCGATCGTGACGATTGCGCTCATCGTGTTCGGTGCCTACCGACTTGCGGAAGGCGCGGTCACAGCGGGCGATCTGGTCACCATGTCGTACCTGTTGTCGTTGATGACCATGCCCATTTCTCTACTCGGATTCGTCATTTGGGAGATGGCCCATTCCATGGCCGCGTGGCGTCGCGTGCAAGCGGTGCTCGATGCAGACGACGTGGTGGAGCACGGAGAGTCACGGGCCGTCGTGGACGCGACGGGGGGCAAGGTCGACTCCCAGACGGTCTCGTTCGGATACTCCATCGACGAGACCGTGCTCAAGGAGGTCAATCTCGACATAGCGGGGGGCAGAACGATTGCGATCGTTGGCCCCACTGCCAGCGGCAAGTCGACCCTTGCTCTCCTTCTGACACGCCTGTGGGACCCCACCACCGGCTCAATCACCCTCGACGGAAGAGACCTCCGCGACTTCGCCCGGTCGGAGCTCGCCGCAGAGGTTGCTTTCGTGTCCCAGGAGTCCTTCCTTTTCGATGACACCATCGAGGGCAACATCACCCTCGGTGCCCACTTCCCTAGGGAGGACGTCCTCAAGGCAGCCGAACTTGCAGGGGTTGCACGGTTCATCGATGAGCTCGACTACGGCTATGACACCCTGATCGGTGAGCGAGGGACATCCCTGTCGGGTGGTCAGCGGCAGCGCGTGGCCCTTGCCAGGGCCCTCGTGAGGCACCCGCGTGTGCTCGTGCTCGACGATGCGACATCTGCGGTGGATCCTTCTGTCGAGATCGAGATCCTCAAGGGTCTCCGCCGATCCGAGTTGCCATCGACGGTGGTGATCGTTGCGTACCGGCGCTCGTCCATCGCGCTCGCTGATGAGGTCGTGTTCGTCGAGAACGGCGAGATCCTCGCGCACGGAAGCCATGACGAGTTGATGCGCACGACACCGGGATATGAGCGCCTCCTCAGTGCCTACGACGAGGACATGGCGGAACGGCGACGTGAGGAGGCCGCGCCATGAGCGACGAGCGGACTTCGATGCGGACATCTGCGGCCCTTCGCCGGTCGTTCGCGGTTGCCCCTGCCCTTCGGCGGGGTCTCGGGCTCACCTTGTTCCTGGCCGTGATCGGCACCGCGCTCCAGATCGTTGTCCCCGTCGTGCTCCAGCAGGTGATCGATGACGAGATCCTCGGTACCGATGCCATCAATCCCGGTGCCGTGCTCCGTAAGGGACTCCTGGCGCTCGTTGCCGTTGGCATCGCGATGATTGCGAGATGGCTGTCGCTGCGGAGGCTCGTGTTCTCCTCGGCATCGGGCCTTGCTGAGCTACGGATCAGAACCTTCGGCCACCTCCATCGCTTGTCCCTTCTGGAGCTGCAGGCGGAACGAAGGGGCGCCCTCGTTGCACGGGTGACATCGGACGTCGAGACGATCCAACAGTTCATGGAATGGGGCGGGATCGGGATGATTCTCGGGGTCGCCCAGGTGACCCTCGCTGCCATCGTCATGTTCGTGTACAGCTGGCAATTGACGGTCGTCGTCGTCGCCGGTGTCGCCCTGTACACCGGCCTCATCGTCGTCTTCCAGAGAGTCCTCGGCAAAGCCCACGACCGCGTTCGGGAGCGGGTCAGCGACTCGCTGGCTGTGACCGGCGAAGCCATCTCCGGTCTTGCGACGGTCCGTGCGTACGGTATGGAGCAGGTTGTGAAGGAGCGGGTCGACGAGACGCTCGATCTCCAGTTCTCGGCCGAGGTGAGGACGGCGATCCTTGCGTCGTCTCTGTTCTCCAGCGCAGAACTCTTCGCCGGCACCTTGACCGCAGTCGTCGTCGGTGCTGGCGTCGTCTTCGGCACGGAATGGGGTTTGACGGCCGGTTCGCTCGTCGCGTTCCTCTTCCTCGTCAATCTGCTCATCGACCCGATCCAGCGACTCGTGGAGTCGATCGACCAGGCGCAATCTGCAGGAGCGGGACTTCGGAAGATCCTCGGGATCGTCGACACTCCTGTGACGATCGACGATCCGGTTGGCGGCACCCCCCTTCCGGATCACGACTTCGGACTGGTGTTCGACAGCGTCACCTTTGCGTACCCGGATGGTGAGACGTTGCTGGACCGGGTCTCCGTCGAGATCGTCGCAGGCGAGCGCGTGGCGGTCGTCGGGGAAACCGGTTCAGGAAAGACGACATTCGCCAAGTTGGCCACCAGGCTCCTCGCCCCTGCCAGTGGAACGATCAGCGTTGGCGGGGTCCCCATCGACGACGTGCCCTTTTCCTCGCTCCGGCGCAGGCTGGCATACGTTCCGCAGGAGGGCTTCCTGTTCGAGGGCTCGGTTGCAGACAACGTTCGTTACGGGAATCCGGGAGCTTCCGACGATGTGGTCAGGGCAGCCTTCGCCGATCTCGGCCTCCTCGACTGGGTCAATGGGCTCCCCTCAGGCGTCACCACACCTGTGGGTGAGAGGGGAAGCAACCTCTCGGCGGGGGAGCGACAGCTGGTTGCCATCGTCAGGGCATGGATTGCCAACCCAAGCGTTCTCGTGCTGGATGAAGCGACATCGGCAGTAGACCCCGCGCTCGAGGTTCAGATACGGAGAGCGATCGAGTTCCTGACATCCGGAAGGACATCACTCACGATCGCCCACCGCTTGTCCACCGCGGAGGCTGCCGATCGTATTCTCGTGTTCGACGCCGGGGCCGTCGTCGAGGACGGCAGGCATGACGACCTCGTTGCTGCTGGGGGCGTGTACACGGCCATGCATGGCGATTGGCAGGGATCGACGACATCGACCTGACGGTCTGCCGTCCGTGACGCGTCTGTGGCCCCGTTGAGCGGGGCCACAGCTTGAGGGTCGGTGGGTGACTGGCTTGGTGTGGATCACCTTGTTGTTGGAACAAGCCGCCTCGCCGGCCTCCCACCTACGTCGAAGTATCGGCACGACCTTGGAGATTCTTGAGTATTTGGGGTGTGCGGCGCTCGTTTCACCCCTCTCCATGGCTGGGAGTCGCCTTGGCCGACGGCGCGGGTAGCGTTTGCTCATGCTTTCCGTTCGGAACATCTCCAAACACTTCGGGGACGTGGTCGCGCTCAGGGACGTGTCCTTCGACGTCGAACCCGGTCGGATCATGGGGTTCCTCGGACGCAACGGAGCAGGCAAGACGACGACGATGCGAAGTGTGTTCGGACTGGTCCAACCGGATTCGGGGACCGTCTCGTACAACGGAGAGGCCATCACGCCAGCCGCCAGGCTGAGATTCGGATACATGCCGGAGGAGCGTGGCCTGTATCCGCGTATGAAGGTGAAGGACCAACTCGTCCATTTCGGGCGTTTGTCCGGGCTCTCCGTGTCAGAGGCTGGTGCGGCAGCTGACCGTTGGCTCTCCGAGTTCGGGCTTGCCGATCGGGCTGACGCGAAACTCGAGTCGCTGTCGCACGGGAATCAGCAACGGATCCAGTTGGCTGCGGCGATCGTTCACGATCCTGATGTGCTCGTCCTCGATGAACCATTCTCGGGTCTCGATCCGATAGGCGTTGCCTCGCTCAGCGAGGTTCTCAGGGAGTTCGCAGCGAAGGGGGCGGCCATCCTGTTCTCGTCCCATCAACTCGATCTTGTCGAGCACATCTGTGAGGACGTCGCCATCATCAGCGACGGCCGGGTTGTGGTCGACGGGGTCCTGCACGTCATCAGGGAGGGTGCGACCTACCGCAGGGTTGAGATCTGGGTCGATGGCGTCCTGTGGGATCCTCCCGTGGAGGGCGCCCACCGCGTGGAGTCCGGGGGACGGGCCCACCATATCGTCGACGTCTCCTCCGACGTCGAGAGCCTCCTCAGCCTTGCCAGATCCTCGGGTACGATCACGCGCTTTTCCTACGAGCCACCGTCGTTGTCGGATGTCTTCAACGAGGCGGTCAGTCGATGAACGCCTCTCAACAGATCTTCCTCATTGCCAGGCGAGAGTTCCTCGAGCGCGCACGGAGCAGGGTGTTCCTCTTCACCATGCTCGGGCTGGCGCTCCTCGTCATGGGCGGCATCTTCGCCGTGTCATTCATCGGTTCCGGAGAGTCGAGCGTTCCGCTCGGGATCAGCGGCGATTCACCGGAGGGCATCACCGCCGACATCGAGGCGGCAGCCGCAGCATTGGACACTTCGGTCACCGTGAGGAACTACCCGGCAGCCTCCGTCGAGGGTGCGATCGAGCAGGGCGAGATCACGGCGGTCCTCGTCGACGGTTCCACCATCATCTCGAACCAGGCGCCCTCTGGGACCGTGGTGGCAATCTTCACGGCCGCTGCGAATTCCGCAGTGCGGCGTGAGGTGTCGGCTGACCTGGGGCTTTCGGATGAAGAGGTGGTTGCCATCGTCGCTCCGGTGCGCGTCACGGTGACCGAGCTCGACCCCGAGGAACCGGAACAGATCGCACGAGGCGTCGCCTCGTTCCTCGCTGCGGTGGTGCTGCTCACCACGATCATGATGTTCGGTCAGTTTGTCGCGATGGGCATCGTCGAGGAGAAACAGAACCGAGTCGTCGAGGTGATCCTGTCAAAGGTCCGAGCGACCTCGCTCCTGATCGGCAAGGTGATGGGGATCGGACTCCTGGGTCTCGTCCAGATCCTCGCCATCGGCGTAGCGATCGTGCTTGGCCTGGTGCTTGCGCCTTTGCCCGATCTCGGCGTTCCCGGGCTGACGACGATCGGTGTGACAGCTGTTGTGTGGCTCGTCTTCTGGTTCATGATGGGATACATGGTCTACAGCTTCATCTATGCGACGCTCGGTGCAACGATCTCGCGTCAGGAGGACATGCAGTCCGTCGCGTTCATCCCTGCCATTGCGATCCTGCCCGCCTACTTCTTCGTTTCGTTCACGGCATCAACGTCGGGTGAACTCTCACCGCTCGCACGGCTCGCCTCATATGTCCCCCTCTGGTCGCCCATCCTCATGCCGTACCGGATCAACACCGGGGATGCGATGTGGTGGGAAGTCGTGCTCGCCGTCGCCCTCTGTCTCGCGGCGATGGCAGCCCTCATTGCCGTCGGGTCGAGGGTGTACCGCGGAGCGGCATTACGCACCGGAGGCAAGGTGTCGATCCGGGAGGCCTGGGCTTCCGCGGCGGAATAGCGACGGAAACGCTGACACTCGAGGAGTGCTCGATCAGGGGTCCACGGAATCGCAGCCTTCGTGTTCCGTCGCGGAGGGCGGGACCTGGCTCAGCCCCTCGATGAATCGACCGTCCACAGCTCTTCCGCGCCAACCGCTGGCGGTGGTCGACGAAAGTGAACCCCGGTCGGCAGGGGTGCATCGACTCGCTTGAGGGCAAGCCACCAGGACGGCGATGATCCCATCGACCATCGGAGCGTTGATACCAGTGTGCGCCCGGCAGCAATCGCGCCCGGGTACTGCGTGATGCCGAGGATCCCGGCGATCCGTTCGGGGACGGTGGCTGCGGCAGCGTGGTAGAGCACGCGGTAGCCCAGTTTGGCCGCCATGGGCAGCGGGGGGTTCCTGAGGAAGGCGTTCACCGCCTCCATTCCGGGGGATCCTCCGAGTGCGGGATGCGAACCGACCCAGTCTGCGAGCCCGTCAGCGGTGGGCGGGAGGTCTGTCACATGCAGCATCGCGCCGAGCCGTGTCTGTTCCTCGGCAAATCCGTCGGCTCTCTCTGGCGCCAGTTTCCCCGGTCCGAAGACTTCGAATGCGGTCAGGAATGAGTCCACGAGGACGTTGTGGACCCAGGCTGCAAACTCAGGTCCGGATGCGGAGTACTGAAGTCCCCGATGTGATGCACCTCTGACGGGGCCGTGGGCACGACGGACGACGTTGATCGCCTGCTCGACCTCGGGTGTCGCCCCGAACGCCGTCGCGGTGACATAGGCGCTGGTGCGTGACAGTCTTCCCAGGGGGTCATGCTCATAGGACGAGTGATCGGCGACGCCTGCAACCACCTCGGGATGGGCTGCTTGGATCAGAAGCGCTCGGATCCCACCGACGAAGGTGGCAACGTCGCCGATGACTTCCCACGATGCCGAGCCCGGTCCGAACAGCCCTGGGTCGCCGTGATAGCGAAGGGAATCGGCAAGCGGGTACTCCGCATGCGCGAACAACCCCGCTGTCGAGTCGGCGATCCGGCCACGTACGTCCATGATTCCTGGTGTCGTCATCGTGTGGTGTACGGCACAGGCTACGGTTGCGGTTTGACCTTGTGACCAGAGCAATCGATCGATCTGTCCGGTCGACGCGGTCCTCCCTCACGTGGGTGTGCGTCTGACACCTCCGACAAGGGCAACACCCACCATCGCAAGCACCGCGCCGACGGCGATCACTGTCGTGATCTGCTCGTCGAGCAGGGCCGCACCACCGACAACAGCGACGAGCGGGGCGACATAGCCGGTCGTGGCGACGACTGTCGCAGATGCGTGCTTCGAGGCATAGAGGGTCAGGCCGAACGGAAGCAGCGTTGATCCAAGGCCGAGGACGATCAGGAGAAGCCACAGGCTGTGTGAGGACGCCGCAGGGGGATCGAACGAGAAGAACAGGCTTGCGATCGCAGCAGTACCCAGACCTGCGACGAACATCGGGAGGGCAAGCTCGACCGTGTCGTGCAGGGGCGCGTACTTTCGTTGGACGACCCCCGACAGTGATCCAACGATGACTCCGGCCGCTGCCAGGAGAAACCCCGCAACAACGTTTCCCTCGGCGCCGAGCCCACTCTCGCCTGACACGGCGATCAGCGTTGTCCCGATCAGGCCGATGCCGAGACCGATGACCTGATGCCTCGTGATTCGCTCGTTGATGAGGAACGCAGCCAGGATCGCAGTCGTTGCCGGGACCAGCGTGATCACGAGTCCTTCCACGCCAGCCGAAATGAAATTCAGCGAACCCATGAACAGCAGGGGTGCGACACCGATCCTGAGCACGCCGATCACCGTACCGTGCCGCCAAGCGAGCGACGTCGGCCATCGACGGGTGGCGGCCACAAAGGCCCCAAGAGCCACGGCGGCGACCGCCGTCCTGATACCAAGCACGGTGACGGTATTCGCTCCGAGCTCGTATGCGGCGCGGGTCCCGACCCCGGCGAGGCCCCACCCCAATGCGGCTCCGAGGACGGCGAGGATGACCTTGTTGCGCATCCGAACGAAGCTAGCCGGATGGCGAGACCAGTGAATGGGTCGCTCGACCGTAGACGGCTGCCCTGTGTGTCGATACCCTCTCATGGATGCAGTTTCCGCACCCACGCGACGCCCAGGAGGTCATCGGTTGGTCCCGAGGGCAGGGCTGTGCGGAGGTTGCGAGTGTCCTCTCTGCACGTACACCGATTCGCATTGAGGGGGATCTCCAGCGGTCGTGTATCGACGCCAGGATCGACCTTCTTGTTGCCCGCAAGTTCTCCTCGTTCGACCTCGTGCCCGTCATCGTCCCGACCGGCGTGGACATCGACTCGATCGGTTCGATCACTGCTGCCATTGGCGACGGCCCTCACTCACCATTCGCTGTCGACGTCGCGGTACGCATCGGGGAGCGTCTGTCGGTTCCCGTCGAGGTGGCGACGGTCCATCGCGATGACTCTGATCGTGTCGAGGCCAGTGCGCGCCTGGACGTCCTCGTCGAGGGACGACCGGGCCTCCGCTCGCGGCTCGTCACGAGTCCCTCGGTGGTTGAACTCATCGATGGGCTTGATCCATCCGCACTCGTCGTGATCGGAGCTCCAGGCGGCTCGTGGTTCCATCGACAGCTCACCGGACCGGGACACAAGCTTGCGGCAGCTGCACCAGCTGGGGCCCTGTTCGTGAGGTCCGCTCCGCGGCGCGCATTCCACGAGGCCCGCCCCGTCAACGATGCCGTCGTGGGTCTCCACCTGTCCGCTGGGGATGCCCTGAGGGTGATGGGGCATCCGGTAGCGGCGGTTGCCGAGGGGGGAGAGCTCGTGGGAATCGTAAGAACATCGGTGCTACGAGAGGTCCCCCCGACTGTTGCGGTCGGGCACCTGATGGAGGACCCCGTCTCTGTCGGGTCCGTCGAGCCCTTGTCCTCGGTCGATGAACTCAGAGAATTCTTCGATGGGGGACCCGTCCCTGTTGTCGACGATAAGGGTCGATTGATCGGTCTCGTCATCGACCCAGCCGCAGCCTGATTCCGGTGAGGGATCCGCGATCTGCGGTTCGTGTGAGTGCGTGACATCTGCGGGGCCGTTACGCTGAGGTGATCTCGTACGGGTGCGCGCCGCTCAGCGCGCGTCCACCGGAGGAATTGGAGCATCTCATCGCAGGCGAGGACGATTATTTCAGGGCGAAGGGTGTGGTCCTCGAGACCCTGCCCAATGCAACGTTCCGCGTGAAACTCGAGACGGGACACGAGGTGACGGCGCGTGCCTCCGGCAAGATGCGCAAAGGTCGCATGATTCGCATCATTCCCGGTGACTCGGTTGAGGTCGATGTTTCAGCGTACGACCCCTCGATGGGTCGCATCGTGTGGAGATATAGGTAGCGCAGCAAGTTGTGAG
>JAQAZV010000172.1:0-8354 GCA_032127155.1 Acidimicrobiia bacterium | reverse complement strand
AAATCAGCAGAACCGAAACCAAGGAAAGGACCATCCCATGCAACACCTACGACCGACCATGAGACAAGACGACCCGACCCAGGCATCGCCCGCTCCCAGCGCGATCGCGCACAGAACCCTGTCAACACCACACGCACGTGCAACAAGTTGCTGGGTGTCTACATGTAGACACAGGGGACGGTGATGGATCTCAAACGTGGCATGTTGGCCAGGATTGACCGCAAGCTGCTCGCTGGACTCGGACAGAGCGAGACGTACCGAATGGTCCGGGTGCCGGTGACGGCATCTAAGTGGTCGACGTGGAAGCGTTACTGCGACTCGGCCGGCGTCTCGATGGGCCGTGCTCTCGCAGCCATGATCGACGGCGAGCTGGTGGCCGTGTTTGGCGAATTCGCCGGTGGTCCGTCGCCGGTGTTCGCCGCGCAGGCTGAGAAGGAGTTGGCCAGACGCCAGGAGCAGCTCGCCCGCCGCGAGCTGGACGCGACGGCAGTTGAGGAACGGCTCCAAGCGTGGGGCGAGCGTCTCCGCAGGTGGGAGGGCGAGCTTGAGGCCCGCGAGCAGCGAGGCGAGCTCACGTTGAAGATGTCTGCTCAACCCCGAGCGGCGCCAACCAAGGTGGGTCGCAACGAACGATGCCCATGCGGTTCGAGTTTCAAGTACAAGCACTGCCACGGCCTGCCCGGTCGGTAGTAAATCGGCTCTTCCAGATAATGTCTTGCTAGAGCCGAGTGGCTCCTTTCTGTCAAGTGAGGTGGGTTATCGAGCGGTGAGGATTCCCGCAATCGGGTCTGCGTCGGGCGCTGATCTGGAGTGGTCTGTGGTGAACCAGCCGAGCGCATTGCTGGATCGTTATCTGCAGGGTTGTCGCTTCTCTGCCAAATCGGCAGGCCCTGGTGATTCCTGCCATGATCCTGTATCCGGGTTCTATCTCTAGGTGAAGGCGATGTCATGGCAGCCGAAAGGGTGGACCGGATTGAGCGGTGGGCGGGACCGGCTGCTGGGGTGATCGCTGCGGTCGTCACAATGACCGGTCTGGCGATGAGCGATATTGCTGGTCCCGACGCGATCAGCCCGCAGGCGTCCGCCACCACGATCGCTCGGGTCCTTGCGGAGAACAAAGACCGACTGCAACTCGGCACGAGCGTCCTGATGATCGGCCTGTTCTTCATGGTCTGGTTCCTTGTTCACTTACAGACCCGGCTCAACCCGAAGGGCACCACCCGATGGATGGCCTCGGTGGCGTCCGCTGGTGGACTGATAACGGTCACGCTGATGGCGCTCGTGGTTGCCTATGTCCGTGCCACCGTGGAGACATCGTTCAGTGGATCAGACGTTGTCATTCCCAAGGCAATCGTCGTGTATGACTGGAACTACTGGCGGGTCTAGGCACCCTTTGTCTCGGTTCACATGCTTGCATCCGGCATCGCCATCATCCGTACGTCTCTCCTCCCGAAACTCATCGGCTGGGGTGCCGTGGTCGTGGCCTTTGTTCCCCTCGTAACACCCCCAGGAATAATGACCATCGTCTTCATGCTCTGGACCGTTGTCCTATCTGGGGGACTCTTGCTCAAAGGAATCCGAAACCGATAACCAGACGTCCATTGCGACACGCACCGGGGGTATCCGCTTGGTCGATGGCTAGCATGCGGCTTCTTCGCCGAAAGGATTCCTGTGACTGGTGGAGCTGTCGAGTTTGAGGCGGTTCGCTCTCGCCTCGTCTCTCGGATGGCTGCGGGTACTTCGGTTAGCCGTGTTTCTTGGTCTGGTGGGGGAACTGACGTCTTGGTGCTGGGTTCGGGTCCGCCTTTGTTCCTGATCCATGGCGGTCTCAGCTCGTCGTGTGAATGGGTGCCCATCATGGCGGCCCTGGCAGAGGATCACTGTGTGTATGCGGTGGACCAGCCCGGCCATGGAGGGGCGGATCCGTTCGACTACACCGGTGTGGACCTGAATAGCCATTCGGTCAGGTTCGTCGGGGAGGTATTGGACGGTCTTGGTCTCGATGAGTCGGCAATCATGGCCAACTCGATCGGTGGGTTGTTGGCTGCCCGGTTCGCGGAGAGCAGCCCCGAACGTGTCACCAGGTTGGTGTTTGCCGGGTTCCCGGCCGGGTTGAGACGTAAACCTCCACTCCCGTTCCGACTATTGGCGTTGCCCGTCTTACCCCGCCTCGCCCTGGGCAATCCCACACCCGCCGCGTCACGGAAGTTCATGAGAGACGGCCTTGCTGTCGCTCACCCAGAACTGCTCCCCGATGAACTCGTCGACTGTGACGTGGCCAACACCCAACGGCACTTGGAGTCGTTCCTCACGCTGGTGAAACGGATCGCCGGGATCCGGGGCTTGAGGCCGCAATGGCTGCTTGGAGAAGGCTGGCGGAAGATGCCTACCGGCACAGCGATCCTGTGGGGCGAGAACGAACCGTGGGCGACCCCAGAATGGGGCAAGGCCAGGCTCGCCGATATGGAAGCGGCGATACGAGTCGTGCCAATCTCCGGAGCAGGTCACCTGCCCTGGTGGGACGAACCCGACCTGGTAGTCCACGAAGCCCAACGGGTCCTCAACGGGTAGCAAACCACCGCATGTGTCGGCACATATCGAGCGGGCGAGGCTGCGTAGTTTGAAGGTGATATCGAGCGGGAGGAGCAGTTGTGATCAAGCGTTTGACTATGTGGCATGCACTAGAAGGCGTGTTAAGGGAGGAGGCGTTGCGTCACTGGTGCAGCGAACATGCTGACCTCGTGCGTGAAGTTCCGGGCCTTCGTCGATACGTTCAAGATCACTGTGTTGACAGTCCAGAAGGCGGGGGGCTGCCCTACACAGGGCTTGGTGAGGTTTGGTTCGACAGCTTCGAGGCGGCGGCAGAGGCGACTACGACTCCGGAGTGGGCGGCTGTGATTGCTGACGCTGCTACGTTCATGGACCTCACTCGGGTGGTTGCGGCATGGGCTGAAGAGCACGAGATCATTCCGCTCGTCTGATCCGGTCGGCAGCCGCACACAACGGCAGTCGAGGATCGGTTATCTCACGCCACGCGACTCTCACCGCCGGCAGGGATTCCGGCCTCGCGACCACATCGCGTCCACATGACAATGAAATTCACTGAGAGCTGACGCGAAATGACGAGAAGGCGAATAACTCTCCTGCCAGGGACTCTGCCACCGCGGCCTTTGACCGGCGGGCGCGCCGAAACGACCCTACAGACCTTCACACGGCAGAGGTCACTGGTTCGATCCCAGTAGCGCCCACCACCAGAAACGTGTGTGTAGATGGACAAAGACGTCTGGAGGCGGTGGACCCGCCTTGTGGATGTGGGCAAGGTCGGGATCGGGCCCATGACCACGCGCTCAAACTGACACGACGACGTTCCCAAGGATCTCGGTCGGTGTCTCAACAAGGAATCTCCCAAGCTCAGACAGGATCGAGTCGATCTCGGACCTTGACGCGACGAACGCAGCCTCATCAGAGAAGGTTGAGAAAGACACCGCTCGACCAGATCCAACATCGGCTACGAATCGCCACTCCAACAGGCCGGGGAACGATGCGATTCGATCCTTCACCGACTCCCCGAACTCTGCGAGCTCATCCACCAGATCCACGTCAAACGACGCTGTAACCGTTCTGGCAAACACACGACCTCCTTCGATCCACACAAGACAACGTGTATACCACACGCCGCCGCGACCGCGCATATCGGCACATACGTTCGCCGTGTCACAGGGATCGCCTAGCTTCACACCCATGCCAATTGCACGCATCACCATCACCTCCGTCTCTGACGAAGGCGACCAGGTCATCATCCGAGGCACCAAAGGCGACGACCACACCGAGACGGCTTTCGTGTTCCAAGTGAAGGGCGACGGAGCCGACCCTGGGATGGCTGAACGTGCCAGTCGACTTGCCAGTGGTGCGGAGGCGATGATCGACTATTCGGTGGTGGCTGAGGGTTGGAATCTGGCTCGAGGTCTCAGCTTCAGCCGGTGACGCAGCGAAGACCCAACGGGTGTCTGACCCAGGACGGGTGGACCGCCGGCATTTTCGACTCTCCCGTAGATCCGTGGAACGCTAGCGATGTGCCTTCCAGGGGTGCACGGTTGTTGTGATACGACGACGAAGGCGCGGTCACGTCGCCAAGAGTTGCGACGTTGCGGTCTGCGCGTCAGGGCTCAGTGACAGTCTTCAGCTGTGCGAGGCCCTTTTCGAAATCGGGGCCGATCAGGGCATCCATGCTCTTGAACAAGCCCATCACCCGTGTCATGAAGGTCTTCGGTCCGGTCATCGTCCACGTGACGCGGGTTGAATCTCCCTCTTCGGCGAGGACAAATGTGGTCGTGCTGCTGGACTTGAAGGGTTTGAGGAAGTCCAGGGCAATGGCGATACGTGACGGATCGACGACCTCGATGATCTCCATGCGACCCTCACCGGCCTTGCGGTTTCCGGACCATTCGTACACGGCACCGGGGCCGGCATCCGCGCCCGAATAGGTGCGCTTCATGTCTGCGTCGAGGCCCTCCCACGGCGACCACGCAGGCCAACGGTGGAGGTCCACGAGATGGGCGAAGATGGCGGAAGGTGGCGCTGCGATCGACGTGGATCGCTCGACGGCGTAGAGATCCTTCATGGTCAGACCCTAGCTCCGTGTGTCAAAGAACGGCCGCACCTCGATTGGTGCGCCGATGGCCTCGACAACCTTTGCTGCCCACCCGAGGGCGTCGTCCATGTCGTCAGCTTCGATGACATAGAACCCTGCCAAGTATTCCTTGCTCTCCGCGAACGGACCATCGGTCACCACGACGTCCGCGTGGGCGGCACGAACCGTCCTGGATGCGTCAGGTCCCTGGAGCCCACCGGTGAATACAAAGGCATCGTGCGCCCGCATGTCCGCCTCGAGCGCATTGATGCGCCCCATGAACCCCTCCATCTCCTCCGCAGACATCGACGGTGCGTGCGATGGCTCTCGTGGTGTGTGGAGTGACAACAGGTACTGGTTCATGGGGCCTCCTCAAGTCGTGCGGCTTGTTCCGCAGTTCATCCCTATGACGAACGAAGTCGATCCACGTGGACACGGCGTGCTGACAGGACCACGTGGACAGTGGGATCGACACTACAGAAGGTCGGCGTGACAACTCGAGTGCGGTGTCGTGGTGCTGCGCCACGGTGCCGAAAGCCCTCGTGTTCTGGCCACGTCCGGACGATGAGTACTCATGGCGACAGAATCGATACCGCTTTCGCTGGAGGCCTGCCATCAGTGCGGTCTTCCCTCTCTGACGTTCGATGACATCGATCTGCCGATGCCGTCTCCGGTTCCCGAGGACGAGGCCACGGATTCGCACTCGCACGAGGAGCCGAGACTCGAGGCCTTCCTCCCCGCAGCCAACTTCTGAGCGTCGCTGATACCGTCTGACGACGCACCTCGATCGAGTAGCCCCTGAACATGGGAGAATTACATTTCTCCACCGGAAGATCCCATGCACGGAAACGCAACTTTCAGCCACACGAATACCGCCATTCTCTCGGTTGCAGCGATCCACGCCCCCGAAGTGGTCACGTCAGCGAGCTTCGATGAAATCTTGATGCCGACCTATGAGCGGCTCGGAACACAACCAGGACTCCTGGAGAACCTTGCAGGCATCCGCGAGCGGAGGTGGTGGCCCGAGGGCTATCTCTTCACCGACGCAGCAGCAGACGCCGGAGCCAAGGCCCTTGCCGAATCGGGAGTTGATCCCAAGCAGATAGGCCTGCTCATCGATACGTCCGTGTGCAAGGACCGCCTCGAGCCTTCGGCAGCGGTGACGGTGCACCAACGTCTCGGCCTTTCAAGCTCCTGCATCAATTTTGACCTAGCCAATGCATGCCTCGGCTTCATGAACGCGATGCAGATCGCAGGAAATATGATCGACTCCGGTCAGATCGAGTATGCGTTGATTGTGGACGGTGAGGGGAGTCGCTACACGCAGGAGCGGACGCTCGAACGCCTCGCGGGGCCCGAAACGACCGTCGACGATCTCTTCCTGGAGTTCGCCTCCCTCACCCTTGGCTCTGGTGGCGCGGCGATGGTGCTCGGCAAGGCATCGGATCATCCCAAGGGACACCGGGTAGTCGGGGGCATCGCCCGCAGCGACACGGCGTCCCACGATTTGTGCGTTGGAACCCTCGATCGCATGAGGACCGACACCAGGGGGCTTCTCGATGCCGGTCTGGACCTCGCGAAGCGCGCATGGGTCGACGTCGACGAACTCGGGTGGCTCGAGATGGATCGATACATCTTGCACCAGATCTCATCGGTGCATACGTCGATGATGTGTGCACAGCTCGGTATCGACCCTGAGAAGGCGCCCTTGACGTTTGCCACGCTTGGCAACGTGGGACCAGCGTCCATTCCGATCACACTTGCCGAGGAGCAGTCGACGCTTCGATCGGGAGACAGGGTCCTCTGCCTCGGGATCGGATCGGGCATGAACGCATCGGCGACTGAACTGATCTGGTGACAGTCGGTCACACGGAGCCAGCAGCGCTCCCCCCTTCCGGACTCCCTGGCCTCGACCCATCATGGTCGAGGCTCATGTCCACCCGCGAGGCGGACGGCACCCCGCGGACGTGGCACGTCCTGGACAACGGCGTCCGGGATGCCGACGTGACGCTCCTGTGCGTCCACGGCAACCCCACATGGTCGTACGTGTGGAGGGATCTGCTGGCGAAGGCAACGACCACCCGTGTGCGAGTTGTCGCCGTGGACCACCTGGACATGGGATTTTCCGAGCGCACGGGCACCGTGCGTCGCCTGGGTCAACGAATCTCAGACCTTGGCTGCCTCACCGACGCTCTCGCCCTCCAGAGGCCTGTCGTGACGGTTGCCCACGACTGGGGAGGGCCCATTTCGCTCGGTTGGGCTGAGGAGCACAAGGACCTCGTTGCAGGGATCATCCTCATGAACACTGCGGTTCACCAACCAGCGGGTGCTCCGGCCCCACGGCTCATCCGCATCGTGCGGACGCGATGGCTCCTCGATGCGATCGCGGTCCGCACGAGCGGCTTCATCCGAGGAACGTTGGCACTTTCTCGCAACCGAATCCCTCGATCCGTGCGCGAGGCGTATCTCGCCCCCTATCGGACGCCGGAGCGTCGCGCAGCGATCAGTTCATTCGTGCAGGACATACCTCTGGAACCACATCATCCCAGTACACCACGGCTCGACGAAGTGGCTGCCGGTCTAGCCGACCTCGGAGGGACACCGGCGCTCTTGCTGTGGGGACCATCGGACCCTGTCTTCTCGGACCGTTACCTCCATGATCTGGAAGCTCGCATGCCTCATGCGAATGTCCATCGATACATCGGCGCATCGCACCTCCTCCCGGAGGACGCCGAGGTCGCCGTAGCCGTTCTTGCCTGGGTTCAGGCACTCAGCATCGATGCGGCGCCGGTGCCAGCGGTGGAACGAGACCTGTCGCATCCGAGAGCGTGGACTGCAATGGCCGAGCATCGCGGTGATGGCAGGGACGCGGTGGTTGAGATGGGTGCGGAGGGAGTGAAGGCATCGATATCGTTTGCTGACCTCGATCGCACGGTGAGGATGGTTGCGGCAGGACTTGCTGCCCACGGCGTCCGCAAGGGAGATCGGGTCGCGCTGCTCGTGCCCCCCGGTATCGACCTCACCGTGGCCCTCTACGCATGTTGGCTCATCGGGGCGGTCGTCGTGGTCGCCGACGCCGGTCTCGGTGCCCGAGGTATCGGACAAGCGCTGAAGAGCGCAGATCCTGACTACCTGGTCGGCATTCCTCGCGCCCTGGGTGCTGCCCGCGCGCTCATGTGGCCCGGCCGTCGGATATCGGCGAAAAGGATGCCCTCTGCCTCGATGCGGGCACTCGGCGTTGAAACCACCCTCCCGCAGCTTCAGGCTATCGGTGAAACATCTCCTTCCCCGGAACCTCCACGCACAGAGGACGCGGCAGCTGTCGCATTCACGTCCGGTGCAACAGGACCAGCGAAGGGCGTCGCCTACCGCCATGCCCAGCTCGATGCGCAGCGGGTGGCCCTGGCGGCCCTCTACGGCATAGGACAGCAGGATCGACTGGTCGCGGCATTCGCCCCATTCGCCCTGTTCGGTCCCGCAATGGGCATCCCATCCGTCGTACCCGACATGGATGTCACCTCTCCCGGCTCCCTCACCGCCGATGCGCTCGGCGCAGCCGTGGAGGCGGTCGGAGCAACACTCGTGTTTGCTTCGCCGAGTGCCCTCGCGAACGTCGTGGCGACCGCTGGTGGACTGTCGCAGTCCCATCGAGAAGCGTTCAAGGACGTTCGCCTCTTGCTGTCTGCTGGTGCGCCGGTGCCAGCAGAGATCCTTCGCTCGTGTC
>JAQAZV010000171.1:0-6844 GCA_032127155.1 Acidimicrobiia bacterium | reverse complement strand
GTACGCCTCGACGGCATACATCGACATGTCCTTGCCATATCCGGATTGCTTGAACCCTCCGTGGGGCATCTCGCTCACGATCGGGATGTGGTCATTCACCCACACCGTCCCGAATTCGAGGTCGGATGCAGCGCTCATCGCACGACCGACATCGGACGTCCAGACACTGGCGGCGAGTCCGAAATCGACATCGTTGGCCCATGCGATCAGTTCCGCGTCCGACCCGGCTTGCTGCACTGTGACAACGGGACCGAACACTTCGCTCTGGATGATCTCCGCACCCTGGGCCGCACCGATGACGATGGAAGGCTCATAGAAGTATCCAGGGGCATCGATACGGGATCCACCGGTCGTCACCGTTGCTCCGGCATCGACGGCACGCTCGACGAATCCTGAGACGCGCCCGAGCTGGGTATCCGAAACGACAGGCCCATATCCGTATCAACATCCATCGGATCACCCACAACAACCGAACGCGCTGCTTCCGTGAGGCCGACGACCACGTCGTCATAGACGGTCGGGCCGGCGATGACCCTGCATGGCGCTGTGCAGTCCTGGCCGCTGTTGTAGAAGCTACCCTCTCGCAGATTCGCGACAAGGGCATCGATGTCTGCATCATCGAACACGACAACAGGAGCCTTTCCTCCGAGCTCGAGGTGGACCCGCTTGAGTGACTCGCTCGCTGCTCGGGCGACCGACTTCCCTGCGCCGACGCTTCCCGTCAGCGACACCATCGCGACATCGGGGTGCTCGACGAGGGGAACTCCCGTGCTCGGGCCATCGCCACAGATCACATTCAGCACACCCGGAGGAAGAATGTCGGCGACGATCCTCGCCAGTTCCAACACGCTCAACGGTGTGAGCTCGGACGGCTTCAGGACGACGGTGTTTCCTGCCGCAAGGGCAGGACCGAGCTTCCACGTCGCCATGTTCAACGGGTAGTTCCACGGGGCGATCGAGGCAACGACCCCGATGGGATCACGTCTCGTGAACGATGTGTATCCGTCCATGTACTCGCCAGCTGCCTTCCCTTCGAGGAAGCGCCCTGCCGACGCGAAGAATCGCCAGTTGTCCACGGTCAGATCCATCTCGAACTCGACGATCGACACGGGCTTGCCGACGTTCTCACACTCGATTCGTGAGAGTTCGGCGATATGTCCTTCGACGGCGCCGGCAACGGCGTGCAACATCTCGGATCGCTGCCTCGGGGTCATCGACGACCAACCACCGAACGCAGCCTTGGCTGCCGCGACCGCCGCATCGACGTCCAACGCCGAACTGGCCGCCACCTCAGCGAGCGGGCGGCCCGTCGCAGGGTTCACGATGACGTCGACACCACCTTCGATGGCATCGTGCCATGCGCCACCGATGAAGTTCTGATGTTGCATTGCCGCCTCCCGTGGTGGTGTCCCAGCCCCTGACGCGGTCGTGGGCGGCCCCATCGGACCGCCCACTGACCACGTGAGGGCTCAGCTCTTCGCTTCTGCGAACTTGTCCGTGTAGTTGATCTCGTAGTCGCCCTGGTCCTTGATGACCTCGAGCTTCGCCGAGGACGTATCGGCATAGAAGTCGATAACGTCCTGATCGAGATATGGGACGGATGCGGCGTTCGGGCTGCCGTAGTAGTTCCAGTTGGTCAACGCCGCACCATTCTCAGCATCCAGGAGGAAGTTGATGAATGTGTGTGCGGTGCAGACCGACGAGGCGTTCGTCGGAATCGCCATGTTGTCGATCCACAGCGTGGCGCCCTCTTCAGGCAGCACATAGACGAAGTCCTCTGGGTTGTCTGCGTCACCCATCGACACGATCATGTTGCCCGAGTAGCCGTGTGCAACGGCAACCTCGCCGGTCGCCAAGGACTCGTCGTACTGATCGGAGTCGAATGTGGCGATGTTCGCCTTCGCCGCCTGGATCAAGGCTGTCGCCTCGTCGAGGTGGTCGATGTTCGTGTCGTTGAGTGAGTATCCGAGGTACTCGAGCGCGGCACCCATCGTCTCACGAGGATCATTGAGGACCGAAACACCGCCAGCGAAGTTCGCCGTGAGCTCAGGATCGAAAATCAACGCCCAGCTGTTCGGATAGTCCTCCCCGACCAACGCCGTGTTCACGCCGAGCCCGGTGGTTCCGTACTGATAGGCGGCCGAGAACTTGGCTCCGTCGTCATACGGCTGGGAGGTGAACTGCGGATCCATGTTGGCGAAGTTCGGGATCGCATCCTTGTTGAACTCGACCAGGAGGCCTTCCTGGATCATGATGTTCACCATGTAGTCCGAAGGGACGATGAGGTCATACGACACGCCCCCCTGGATCTGAGAGAGCATCGCCTCGTTCGACTCGTAGAACGACTCGGTCACCGAGACGCCATATTGCTCCTCGAATGCGGTGATCAGGTCAGGGTCCATGTATTCGGACCAGTTGTAGAAGTTCAGGTCACCGTCTACCTGATCGACCGCGCAGTCGCCTGCGGCGACCGTATCGCCATCGCCGCCGCCACATGCGGCAGCGAGCACGGCGAGTGCTGCGACGAGCACAAGTGCTTTCTTGATCATGTCTATCTTCCTTCGTTGGTTGATCTGTATCCCGACTCTGGCTTCATGCACCGCCCGCGTCCGATCTCGTCCTCGCCCCTCGGTCCCTCTGGAACACCAGCGAAACGAGCACAAGAACCATGGATGCTCCGAGCATCAGCACCGAAACGGCATTGATGAGAGGCGTCACGCCCCTGCGCACCAATCCGAAAACATACACCGGGAGCGTTGTAGCGCCCGGCCCTGCGACAAAGCTCGTCACGACGACATCGTCGAGCGACACGGTGAGGGCAAGCAAGGCGCCACCCACGACGGCGGGTGCGATCAGCGGCAACGTGACCTTCCGAAATGCCATCCACCGACTTGCATACAGATCAGCTGCCGCTTCCTCAAGCGAAGGATCGAGCTGCCCGAGGCGTGCTCTGACCACGATCGCAACGAATGAGATGCTGAAAGCAATATGGCTCAGCGAGATGGTTCCGAGGCCGAACTGGAAGTGGAAGATCCCAAGTCCATTGATCATGCGGAACGCGGCAGCAAAGAACAGGAGCATCATCACCGCCATGGTGACATCAGGAATGATCACGGGGAGATACGTGAGCCCATCGAAGGTGCGCTTCCCGACAAAGCGGTGGCGCTCGAGTGCAACAGCTGTCGCTGTTCCGAGGACGGTGGCCACGACCGTGGAGATGGCGGCCACAATCAATGAGTTCCGAAGGGCGCCCATCACGGCATCGTTCTGGAACATCTCCCCGTACCACTTGAAGGACGGGCGGGTCCAGATGCCGACATTGTCGTTCTCGTTGAACGAGAACGCGACGAGGACAAGGATGGGCGCATACAGGAAGGCGAACACGATGAGCGCCTCGACGGCGAGTATGCGCTCGGTGGGACTCTTGGATCGGACGCCGACACTCACAGGTTCTTCGCCCCCGTCCTGAAGTACACGATGGTGGCGACGAGCATGACGGCCAACACGGCAAACGACAGCGCCGATCCGAAGGGTTGGTTCCTCGCTGCGAGGAACTGGCTCACGATGTAGTCCCCGAGCAGGGTTGTCTTCGCGCCGCCGAGTATGGCAGGTGTGACGTAGGCGCCGAGGGTTGGGATGAACACGAGAATCGACCCGGCGATCACTCCTGGGAGGCTCAACGGGAACGTGATCTTCCTGAACGCCGTCCATCCGGTGGCATACAGGTCACGACCAGCCTCGACGAGACTCCAGTCCATACGCTCGAGGGCGGCGTACAGCGGCAACACCATGAACGGTAGGAACCCGTAGACGAGACCGATCAGCACCGCCGTGTTGGTGAACAACACGCGAATGGGTTCACCGCCGAGTGCCTGGGACAACTGCGACAAGGGACCTTCGGTGCCGAGCAGGACCCGCCATGCGTAGGTCCTGACGAGGAAGTTCGACCAGAAGGGGATCATCACGAGGACCAGCATGATGTTGCGGACGGTCGCCGAGCGTGTCGCCATGTAGTAGGCGAGCGGGTAGGAAAGGACGAGGCAGATCACGGTGGTCGCAAGCGCCAGCATCACCGAACGCAGAGCGATTTCTCCGACGAGCGGATCAAACAGCCTTCGGTAGCTCTCCAGATTCCATCCCTCGAGCAGGGTGAGGCCGGTTGAACTCCGCGTGGCAAAGGAGTAGACGAAGACGATCACGAGGGGGACAGCGAAGAAGAGGATGAGGAAGAGGGCTGCGGGTGCTGCGATGAGCAGCCCTCGGCGTGCGTCCGCCTTCTCGGCGTCCCGCTCGAGTTCCGGGGTGACCGCGGTGATCTCGGGATCGGACTCGGGTGGGCGCAGGTCCGTGGTCATCGTCAGTCCACCACGACCGTCGATGCCAGGGGATTCCATGATGCCTTGACACGCTCGCCCTCATCGAAGCGGCGGACGCTCGGACGGTTCTCTTCCTTCACCTCGAGATTTCCCGCTGCAGTGTGGACGTCGTAGAACCATACGTCACCGTGATAGATCCGACGAGTGACGGTTCCCTCGATGGTGTTGCGCCCTGTTGGTGCTTCCTCCTCGAGTGCGTGGAGGCCGAGACGCTCGGGGCGAATAGCGATGGTCACCTCATCACCTGCGGTACCGCCGGTCTTCGCTTGGGCACGCTGACCATCAGCGAACTGGATCATCGTGGCGTCAACGACGGTTGCCGTGAGGAGATTGATCTCGCCGATGAAGTCGGCAACAAAGCGAGATGTGGGGTGCTCGTAGAGGGTCTGCGGGTCATCGACCTGGAGCAGCTTCCCATCGTTCATCACACCGATCCGGTCGCTCATCGTGAGCGCCTCCTGCTGGTCATGGGTCACATAGACGAAGGTGATTCCCACCCGCGATTGGAGTTCCTTCAGTTCGATCTGCATCGACTGGCGAAGTTTGAGGTCGAGCGCACCGAGCGGTTCGTCGAGGAGCAGGACCTCAGGCTCGTTCACGAGGGCCCGCGCCAAGGCGATACGTTGGCGCTGGCCACCGGAAAGCTGCGTTGGCTTTGCCTCGGCGCGATGCGCCAACTGGACCTGACTCAGCGCTCGGGTGACGCGCTCACCGATGACTCCTTTGTCCACTTTCTGCATGAGGAGTCCAAACGCCACGTTCTCCTCCACCGTCATGTGCGGAAACAGCGCATAGGACTGGAACACGGTGTTGACAGGCCGCTTGTTGGGAGGAAGCAGGCCCATCTCGACGCCATGGATGCGCAACGAACCTGAGGTCGGATATTCGAAGCCCGCGATCATCCGCAGCGTCGTCGTCTTGCCGCACCCGGACGGTCCAAGAAGGGAGAAGAACTCACCATCACCGATGTCGAGACGAAGGTCGTCCACTGCGATGATGTCGCCGAAGTGCTTGGAGACTCCCGAGAGCTCAACCGCGTTCGCCATGTCCACCTGTCCAAATCCCGATCCGCGAGGATCGTGCGCGCCTCGATCGGTCCGACGGCCACCGGGGCAGCCCACGCGAACGAAGAATAGGCTGCGCCGATGATCCGCGGCGTACGGCCGCGCACGATGTGCTGCTCAAGGACTGACGATCTATCGAATCTATTGCAATTCCCCTTCCGGACGGCAGTATGGCGTGTGACATCGGCAGCTGCAACTGATACGATCATGAACCAGACACTGCTCGAACGAGGCGTATATGTCACACACCAGCATGCTCATCGGCGGATCATGGATCGGCCCGACCGAGGGGCGATCCATGAAGCTCATCAACCCAGCGACGGAGGACCCGATCGATACCGTCGCCTACGGCGACGAAACGGACGTTGAGCGGGCGATCGAGGCAGCGGCCGTCGCCGCCGATCGGTGGAGAGCCGTCGGCCCGTACGCGAGGGCAGACATCCTCCACCGTGCCGCTTCTCTGCTCCGCGAACGCGCCGACGCGTACGGGCTGCTCACGTCGGAGGAGTCAGGGAAGCCCCTGACCGAGGCACGGGCCGAGTGGCTATCGGCTCCCACGTACCTTGAATTCGCAGCGGAAGAGGCAAAACGTATCGGTGGACGGCTGATCCCATCACGGCGTTTGGGGCGCAGAATCGAGGTCGGGTACGAACCACTCGGTGTCATCGGTGTGATCGCCGCGTGGAACTTCCCCGTCTACAACGTCAATCGTGCCGTGTCGTCCGCCCTCGCCGCAGGCTGCACCGTGGTGGTTCGCCCGAGCGAATACACGCCACGCTCAGCGTTCGCCTACGCAGAAGCGTTGACCGACGCTGGCCTCCCCCCCGGTGTCCTCAACGTCGTCAACGGTCATGCCCATGAAATGGCCCAGACCATGCTCGATGACCCGCGTCTGAGGAAGATCCAGTTCACAGGCTCGACCAGGGTCGGCAAGATCCTGATGGACGGAGCATCGAGAACCGTGACCCGATTGTCCCTCGAGCTCGGAGGAAACGCACCCGTCATCGTCATGCCGGATGTGAGGGATCTCACCTCCGTCGTCAATGGAGGCGTGACCGCAAAGTATCGAAATGGAGGACAAGCGTGCATCGCACCGCAGCGATTCATCGTCCATGAGTCGATCGCTGCGGACTTCATCTCCATGGCTGCGACGAAGTCGAGCTCGCTCACCGTGGGAGATCCGCTGGCGGAGGCCACGGACATCGGCCCCTTGATCAATGCAACCCAACGCGATCGCGTCGAAGCCATCGTCGGAGCCACCGTTGACGCAGGCGGAACTGTCTCAGCCGGGGGTGGCAGGGTGAGCGGTCGCGGGTACTTCTTCGAGCCGACGGTGTTGTCTGGCGGAATCGGAACCACCCCCGCCATGACGGAAGAGATCTTCGGGCCTGTCCTCCCCATCAC
>JAQAZV010000170.1:0-7010 GCA_032127155.1 Acidimicrobiia bacterium | reverse complement strand
CCAAGCGAAGAGGGCTTCTGCTCTACTCCTCCGCAGGGTTCATCGACGGCACGTTGGGGGACGCGGTCCTGGTGGCGCCACCGCTCATCGTCTCGGACTCCGAGTGCTCCCTCATCGTCGATCGACTGGTCGAAGCGGTCGACGCAGTGCTCGGCACCTAGTGGTGCGTCGCGGACTTGATGGTGTGGTGTCCCGGCGCGATCATCGTCTCTCCCCAGGACACACAACGCAGGCGCATCCGTAGATGCGTCAAGGCGGAGGACGCCGGGAGGGGCGACTGAGCGCCCGAGAGACCGCCCAGCCAATTCTGCGACGCACCACTAGCCCAGGCTTGTCAACTCGGCAAGGATGTCCCCGAGGCTATCCAGGGGCGGTGCTCCCGGCGAGAATCCGAGCACGGTGCCGTCCGGGAGAAGAAAGAGGTTGGTCGGCGTCCCGGTCACCCCGAAGAGACCCCAGAGATCGTGGTCTTCGTCGTACCCCCACTTGATCGTTCCCGATGGCAGCCAGTCGGCCGCCTTGGACGCCGCGCGGTCGATGTCACCACGCCCACCGACCGCGAGGATCGTGACGTCATGCTCCCCGGCGATGGCATCGAGCGCAGGCAACTCCCGCGCACAGTTCGGTCACCAGTCGGCCCAGAAGACGACCAGTACGGGTTCGTTCTGATCCGAGAGCCGCCATGTGGTGCCGTCATGCAGAACGAAGCTGAAGTCGGGAGCAACCAACCCGCCTGCGGCGTCGTTCGTGAGGGCACCGAATATCTCGCCGCCGGTCTCGACCGCGGCAGCGGCGGTCCCGCCACAGGCCGCTGCAAGCAGGGCAATCACACAGAGGAAGACGAGTTGGCGCCGCATGATCAGTGCAACTCAAGTGGGACGGGGCACATTCCCCGGTCCGCCGACGTAAAGAAGGGAAGAACGCGCTTTACGAACACGGATTGTGGCCGTAGGGTGCTGTCTCGACCACCGTGGGAGGTATTGCAATGGCGCATGTAGGGGTTCTGCAGGAAGTACGGCGGCAACGACGCCTGCGAACACTCATGTTCATCCTGTCCGTTGTCGCCGCGTGGCTGTGGTGGCGGGTCGTGCAGGGATCGCCCCTCTTCCCGGTCATCGAACTCAGCGAAGACGCCATGTTCTGGGTCCCCGGCATCCTCATTGTCCTCTTGCTGGGGGTCGTCCTTCTCGCCCCGATGCTCGCCAACGGTCGCTCACCCCACATCCTCATTCCACCCGAGCAGATCGATGTCGGGTTCTCCGACGTCAAGGGGCTCGACAAGGTGCTCGCGGAGGTGGAGCACACGCTGCAGATCCTCCAGGACCACGAGATCTTCAGGAACCGAATGGGCGGGAAGCCGCGCCGGGGCGTGCTCTTCGAAGGACCCCCAGGTACCGGCAAGACCCACATGGCCAAGGCAATGGCCAGGGAGGCCAACGTCCCGTTCCTCTTCGTCTCGGCTACCGCTTTCCAGAGCATGTGGTACGGAATGACCGCCCGAAAGATCAGGGCCTTCTTCCGCGCCGTCCGCAAAGCAGCGAGGGAGTCGGGGGGCGCCATCGGTTTCATCGAAGAGATCGATGCAATCGGCATGTCCCGCGATGGGCTCTCCCAGGCCACGAGCATGCACCGCGACGCAACCATCGATGCCTCGATCAGCCAGGGCACCGGCGGCACGGTGAACGAGCTCCTCATCCAGATGCAGAGCTTCGACGAACCACCCCGCGGCGAGAAGGTGCGGGCGTGGTTCCGCAAGCGAATCAACCAGTATCTCCCGGCCCACCTGCAGCTCTCTGGACGGCAGCCGGAGTACAACAACCTCCTCCTCATCGCGGCCACCAACCGTGCGCAGGCCCTCGACCCGGCACTCCTTCGTCCGGGACGGTTTGATCGCATCCTCCACTTCGGGCTCCCCGGCCACTCCGCCCGACGCGAACTCATTGAGTTCTTCCTCGCCGGGAAGGCCCACGCCACGGAGGTCGCCACCGAGGAAGCCATGGAAGAAATCGCTTCTGTCACCCTCGGCTACAGCCCCGCAATGATCGAACGGCTCTTCGACGAAGCCCTTCTCGTCGCACTCCGCGACAAAAGGGAAGCGCTCACCAGGGACGATCTGCGCAAGGCCCGCTTTGAGACGGAGCTGGGCCTTCCGGAGGACCTCGATTCCCCCGACCACGAGCTCGCGACCATCGCCACGCATGAGGCCGGGCACGCGACCGTCGCCTACCTGATCGGTAAGGGACGCAAACTCGAGGTCCTTTCGATCATCAAGCGACGGGAGGCCCTCGGCTTTCTCGCCCACCGCCTCTCAGAAGAGCGGCACACCCAGAAACGGTCCGAGATGGAAGCGATGATCCAGATCGCGATGGGCGGAATCGCGGCTGAAGAGATCTACTTCGGAGAATCTGGGTCGGGGCCCGCTGGCGACCTGATGGCAGCGACCAACGCCGCAGTCGAGATGGTCGGCTCCATGGGACTGGGCGGCTCCCTGGTGTCATTCCGTGCTCTTGACCCCGGCGCGTTCGGTGGGAACCTTGTCGCCAGGGTCCTCGCCGACCCGCACGGTCGCCGGGCTGTCGAGGACATCCTCTCCGACCAGAAGCAGCTCGCGCTCCGCCTCCTCCGCGACAACTCCCACATCGTCGAAGCGTTGCGGGATGCGCTCATCGAGCGGCGGGAGCTCGTCGACCTGGAGATCATCGAAGTGATCGAAGGAGCCCGAGTGGTCAGGGAAGCGGAAGACGCTCGCTCGACCTGACCGCTCATCGGCACCGATCGAACTTCAAGAGGACTCGGCGCCCTCATCGACTTCAAAGACGACCTTGCCTCCCTCACAGTCGGCGTGGATCTTCGACTTCCAGTCCTTCGACTCGAAGTGCAACTCGACCTCCTCGGGCCCACCTTTGTCGACTTCGGGACTGAAACCTGGGGCGGGCGTGTACCAGTCGACGCTCACGACCGCGCCGGAGCACGAGACGCTGGCGGACCCTCCGATTGCCGCAACCACGACTGAATCGCCGGGGCCAACGGGCCGCGTGGTCGACGGGGTGGACGAGGAAGGGGGAATCGTTGTCGTCGGGGGGACGCCCACTGGAAGGGAGGTCGAGGTCGAGCCGCTCGGAGTGGAACCGGGCGGCGCAGACGATGGGGTCACCTCCGTCGGCAGCGTCGTGTCCCCCGGCATGCTCGGCGCGAGCGTTGACGGCGACGTCGAGGGGGCAACGGCCAGCGTGCCGATCACCTGTGGCCCTCGGCTGAGATCGCCAACAACGAACGAGACGGCAGCGAATGCCAGCAACGTCGCCACGACGGTCGCGGCAATCCATCCGACGACGATCCCAGTCCTGCTCATAGACGCAATGTAAGCCGTTCGGGCTTGCCGGGGCCCCAACGCATGGTTAATACTGGGATAAGGCTTCCAGTGTGCGCTCCGGTCCAGCTCCCTCGGCGATAGCCTGCGCGTATGGCATCGGTACTTGTCATCGAGGATGACCAGCGAATTCGCGAGGGAGTGGCCACTCGCCTTTCAGAAGTGGGCCACGCCGTCGCTACAGCACCAACCGCTTTCGCCGGTCTTGAGCGGCTCATGGCCGATGGCGCCGACGTCGTCGTCCCCGACCTCGGGCTCCCCGACCTCGATGGCGGAGAACTCCTTCGCATGATCCGAGCCACATCGATGGTTCCGATCATCATCGCCACGGCCCGCGACGATGACGACGAGATCGTTCGGCTCCTCGATGCCGGCGCCGATGACTACGTCGTGAAGCCCTACACAGCAGCCCAACTGGAGGCGAGGATCAGGGCAGTCCTTCGGCGCAGCCGGGCGGATGGCGGGCCGGAGGTGATCACGGTCGGCGAGCTCACCATCGACGCGGACTCCCGGCAGGCCCACCTGTCCGGGGCCGCGCTGGACCTCAGCCGCAAGGAGTTCGATCTGCTCCTCCATCTGGCCCGCAACGTCGGCACGGTCGTCGAGCGGCGAGAGCTGTTCGCCGAGGTCTGGCGGCAACCGTACGGAGGCGCCGACAAGACACTCGACGTCCACATATCGTGGCTGAGGAAGAAGCTCGGGGAAAGTGCAGTGGAACCCCGGTACATCCACACAGTGCGCGGCGTCGGGGTACGGCTTGTGGACCCAGCCCGGTGAGGCGCCAGCTCGTCACCGTCACACTTGCGGTGACCACGATGGTGGTCATTGCGTTTGCCCTCCCCTTGGGGGTCACCGTCGCTCGATTGGCCGACAACCTCGCGGCGCAGGAGGCTGAGGACGTCGCGGAGCAGTTGGCCCGGGCCGTCGGAGCCCTTCTCCAAGCCGACGACACCGAGGCACTCGGGCGATTCGTCGGTCCTGACCAGGCCACCCGTCGCGCCGTGTACCTTCGTGATGGAACCGTCGGATCCACCCTCACCCACGACGACCTCGCTGCCTTGCTTGATGTGGCGTGGGGAGGACAGGGCATCTCGGCCACTGACGGCGCGGGGCATCTTGCACTCATGCCGGTGTTCACCACGGAGACAACGCCCATCGCGATTGCCGCCGTGACGGTGCCGCGCGGCACCTCCACCCGCTCGGTCTGGGCGGCCTGGGCAGTCCTCGGGGCACTCAGCCTCTCCATGATTGGACTCTCGGCATTGCTGGCCGATCGGCTGGGGAGACGCCTTGTCCGACCGGTCGAGAACCTGGCAGAGGGTGCCCGTCGACTCGCCGCCGGGGACCTCGATACCACCGTCCCGGTTGAGGGGCCGACCGAGATCCGCGACGTCGCCCAGGGATTCAATCGGCTCGGTTCGAGGATCCGCGACCTCCTCCAGGACGAGAGAGAAGCGATCGCAGACCTTTCGCACCGACTCCGCACCCCCCTGACCGCACTGCGCCTCGAGATGGAAGGGCGCGGTGCGGCGGTGATCGTCGACGAACTCACCGCCACCGTCGACGACATCATCAACGAAGCCCGCGAGCCGCACCGTCGCCACCTTTCCAGCCAAGTGGATGTCGTCGCCCTGGTACGAACGCGAGCGGCGTTCTGGGGAGCCTTGGCGGAGGAAGAGGGGCGACCGTTCCAAGCCGACGTGGTACCGGGCTCGCTCGTCATTGAGGTCAACTCGAAGGCCTACGGGGCTGCGATCGATGCGCTCATCGGCAACGTGTTCTCTCACACTGCGCCAGGCACGGCCTATGCAGTCCGGCTCTCGGCCGATGGGTCGTCCGCCGTCCTCAGGGTGGAGGACGGCGGAGCCGGACTGCCAGCCGACCAAGACGTCCTGCAACGAGGCAGCTCGCCGGCTGGCTCGACAGGCCTCGGCCTTGACATTTGCGTCCGGTTGGCCCTCACCCACCGAGGCTCCTTCCAGGTCGTTGCATCTTCCTTGGGCGGCGCTGGATTCGAGCTCACCCTGCCGATGTGAGAGGCGTCCGTCATCTCCGTCGTCATGCGGGTTGGCTGGCTGACGCCACTGATCCCCCCGGCCATCGGTCGGGGAGATCAGTGGTTGGAAGCGTCAAGAAGGGGCGACGGGTCCTACGTGACGATCTGCATGGGATCAGCGGTCGTCGTCCGAATCATCGTGGTGACCGTTGTCCGAACGGTCGGCGCCGTGGGCGTCATCATCGTCGTCCGAACTGTGGTCTCGCTTGTCATCTGACTCTTCGTCGACCTTCCACTTGATCGTCAGCTCACCGTGTTCGAGTTCGGCCTTGAACTCGACCTTGAGCCCAAGCACGTCGTTGAAGAAACGCACCTTCACTTCGAGGTCCGACTCATCGTTGTCCGGGTCGATGCTCCATCCTTCATCGGCCGTGCCGGTCGCCGTGAGCGCGCCGTCCGTGAGGCTTACCTCCACCGACAGGGGGAGGTCGGGATGGGTGAACATCTCGGACGTGAAGGCCGCTGCTTCCAGCGTCTCTTTGATCTCCCGGTCATCGGACTCGTCGTCTGAGTCGTCTTTGACCTTCCATTCAGTCTTGAGGACCCAGTCATCGAGCTCAGCCTCGAACTCCAACCCCAACACCTCGTTGCTGCAACGGATCTTCACCTCGAGCTCATCGTCGTCATCCGAGCTGTCATCACCGGAGCAGACCCATCCGTCGGCCCCCTCGACCGTCGCCGTGAGCACTGCGCCGTCGTATTGCACGATCACAGATCCGGACCCGGCGTCAGCGGGAAACGCGAACGTCTCCGAGAAGGGAGCGACAGCCGCGGCCGACTCGGCCTTCGTCTCGTCGCCTGGGTCGTCATCGGACTCGTGGTCGGACTCGACGTCATCGGACTCTGGGACCGTCACATCCTTGAGCGTCGCCTTCAGTTCACCATCCTCGACCCCGACTTCCACCTTTATCGTGGTTGTCTTGTCGGTGATGTAGAGCTCGATCTCGTCGGGCGTTGACTCGTCCCTGATCACCGTCCATTCCCCAAGATCCTGGCCGGTGAGTGTGAGCATTCCGTCGGTTTCGTCAACGGTGAGCGTGCCAATGCCGTCCACCTCCAGCTCGACCTCGGCGGCCATCGAGATCCCGGCGATCCCGACGGTAAGGGCGACCAGCCCTCCGATAATGACAAGTCGGTTCTTCATATCCAGCTCCTTCGTGGTCTGCAGCACAACTGTGCAGGCGAGCCACCTGCGGGCGCGTCAAGCCCCGGTTAACGATGTCTAAAGCCCCACGTGACGAAATCACGTCCCAGCTGTCCTTCACGGAGGGTCGCCACCCATGCCACTCCAGGCCTTAGGCTGCCGTCCATGGCCCGACTCGTGTGTGCCTTCTGCTCACAACCGGAAGAAGCGGTCCATCACTTGGTGAGGGGCCCGCGGGGCACTGCAATCTGTGACACCTGCATTGGGATCGCCGCGCAGGCAACTCGGCAGGATCTTGACTTCGCCGGCGATGCGCTCCTCCACAACATCGGCCTCCTCTGCACGAACGACAGGTATGTCGAAGGCGTACTCGGCGAGATCCCCGACGGTTCGGTCGCGATTTCCGACGGTGTGATCCGCTGGGCCGGGCCAGCGCGTTC
>JAQAZV010000169.1:0-25324 GCA_032127155.1 Acidimicrobiia bacterium | reverse complement strand
CGTAGGCGGCCTTGGCGAAATGGATCGTGGCCCTCTTCGATGCGTCCACGAGCGGCCCAATTGGTGTTTCGTCAGTCATGGCGCCTCCAGTGTGAACACGATGCGCAGCTCACCGTTCTCCAGCTTTGCTTTCGTGATGGTTCTCCGCCTCAGCGAGTCAGGGAGCATCAGGCTTCTTCGATAGGTTCCGATGGTCACGAAGACGTCGTCGTCGTGTCGCATCACCTCCACATCCTCCTTGACGGCAAGGGGGATCGACAGGACGAGCGCCACGTCATCCGTGCCCTCGACGTCCTCGACATGGATCGGTTGGTTGATCGACAAGCGGCCCGTGGGATCGACCGCCCCATAGAGCTCACTCCCGACGATGCGGAGGCTCTCGTGACCGACCATTTCGTGGTCGAACAGCCGGAGGTGACGGATGTCGGTTCCCTCGAAGCCCTCATGGATGGTCTCGAGGTGGCCCTTCTGGATATCGCGCCAGCGTGAGAAGTACGGGTCATTGACTTCGTCGGGGAGGACACGATTGACCACAGCCGCGTCGACGCTGTAGCCGAACAACCCCAGGTAGGTATATGTCCTCCTGGCCTCCGCGATGACCATCTTCTCAGGGTTCATCACCAGCCGCGCCGTGGTGATCTCCGGGTCACCGAGCAGCTCGCGAATACCGTCCAATCGCTCGTAGAACCGTTCCACGGAGTCGAACACCGCATCATCCGCGATCGGCATGTTGGTGACCCTCGACATGACCGGCCGCACGACTTTTGCCACGCGCCTCGATACCGGGAACATCTTCTCCATGTACCAGGACATGACTTCGGGGAGGCTGAGCAATCGAAGGGTCTCCGCCGTGGGCGCGCAATCGACCACGATCACGTCGTAGATGCCAGATCGCGCGTGGTCCCTCACTGCGGCGAGCGAGAACAGCTCCTCCATGCCTGGGAAGACCGTCAGCTCTTCGGCTTCGATGCCTTTGAGCCCCGACCAGTCGAACAATTCGGTGAGATGATCCCTGACGTCGCCCCATGCCTCCTCGAGGCGGAGCTGGCTGTCGATCTGCAGTCCGTCGAGGTGTTCGACGATCTCGGTGGGAGCGTCGCCGAGGGGGGTGTCGAACGCATCGGCCAGAGAATGTGCCGGGTCGGTCGACATCACGAGGGTGCGGTATCCGAGGTCTGCAGAGCGCAGTGCCGTCGCAGCGGACACCGTCGTCTTGCCGACCCCGCCCTTCCCTGTGACGAGGATGATGCGCATCAGGCGGTCTCTTCGGCCCGTTTCTTCAGCCCTCGCAGTGCTGTCCCGACGATCTGCTTCTCGGCTTGCTTGCGCAGAAAACCGGGGACGGTGAATGCAGGATCGACCTTGAGGGCATAGACGACCTCGGTTCCATCCGGATCGAGGTCGTTGAACTCGTATCGACCTCGGAGCGAACGGATGTCGTCATTGGGGATGGCGGACCATGAGAAACCGTTGTCGTGGTCGTAGTCGTAGACGAGTGTGTACGACACTTCCTTGATCATGGCGTCGACCACGAAGTCTGCCTGAACGGGTCGACCGTGCTCGTCCTCCTCGGTGATCTCGACGGATCGCACACCACCGGCCCACGATGGGTAATGCTCGAGGTCGAGGGCGACCTCGTAGACATGTTGCGGTCCAGCAGACACTTCGATCCGCTGGACCGTTCCCTCCGCCGCCATCACAGCTCCTTGCATTCGCGAGGTTCTGAGGGTAGCCGTCAGACCGTGGCGGTGATCCGCAGATATGCCACATCGTAGGAGTAGATCCCGTCCGGATCAGGATGCATGGCGCGGAACTCGGCCAGGCCCGCCTCGATCTCATTCGTTGGGAGCAGCTGGATCGTCGAAACGAATCGCGACCGAACGGCTGCCTCCCAGTCACCCACCCTCCTCCGCACGTGATCTGGCCACGATTGGATCTCCACCTTCGAGATCCTGGACCTGAGGTGGTCGGCGATGGCGCCGGGGTCGGGGAACCGGGCGCGATCGATGTCGACGACCGACGGGAACCATCTGGCCAGTGATGACATCTCGATCCCATCCCCGGAAAAGGTCCACACGTCGATGCGCCCACCGGGTCGCACGACGCGGACCGCTTGGTCCATGGCGGCACGCCAGTCCCCATAGTGGATCGACAGGTGGAAGAAGGCGAGTCCCGCGGCATCATCAACGACCGGAAGCATCTCAGATGACGCCCGAATCGCCATCACGCCGCGACGTCGGGCCGTACGACACATCGATGCCTCGATGTCGATCACGACAGGCGTGCGTGCTTCGCTCCGCATCGCGACGGAATGCTCTCCCCCGCCACCCCCCACATCGAGCACGAGACCAGAGATCCCACGGGCAGACATCGAGGCCCTGCGGATGCCACCCTGACCGATCGGCCGATGACGGTATCCGTCGCTGAGGTCAGCGAGGTCGATGTCAGGCATGGACCGTCGGTCGGCCAGTGGCGCGGAAGTACCCGACGTTGACGCAGTGCGTCACCCCGACCGTGAGCTCGGAGGCCCTTGGCTGATGGATGTCGCCGAAATAGTGCACTCGGGGTTCGCGTTCGAGAAGGAACTCGAGGACGGGTACTGAACCCTTCGACGGGCCACCGACGACGTCTTCGGCGAGCATCGCAACCGCAGGAGGTACATGTGTGCAGAGCACATCGATCTCGCCGAGGCTTGCGAGCTTCCTGCGCATGGTGTCGTCTGCCACCTCACCGCGGGACCCGATCCGAGGCACACCGCCGCCGACGAAACCGAACCGTTCACCCTCGATCTCGACGACTCCGCCATCGACGTAGGTCGAACCAGCTGGCAAATGGCTCCTCAACATGGTGGGATCATCCACATTGCCGTGGGTGATGTACACATGGCCACCTGCGAGAGCTTCACGCATCTCTTCGTACTCCGCGACCATCCTGCGTCCCACCTCGGCTCGCACATCGATGTCGAGTTCAGCGGTCCGCTCACGCCACAAGCGATCAGCCTCATCGGCCCTCGATCGGTCGCGAAGCGCGACGATGGCAGCGACGAGTTCGACGCCGACGACATCCGGGATGATCCCGACATTGGTCCGGTAGTCCACGAGGTTGACCAGATCGCCGAGAACCAGGACGGGCTCACCCCTGGCGACCACCGTTGCCAGGGGTTCGAATGCACCATGGACGTCCGAGACCACCAGCACGTTCAGGATTCGCCTCCGGTCGTGATCCATCCCGAGACGGCGGCAAGGACGAGACCACCGACCAGTCCGGCGGCCAGGCTGAGCCACGTGGCCCACCCCGCGTAGAGAACCGAAATGCCGGTCATGCCGAAACCGAGGATGAAAGCGAGGGCGAATCTGCCCCGGCGACCGAACATGCGCTCCGGGTCGAGGTGCGCGTAGCGGTCGGACACGTGGGCCATCGCCGTCGCCGCGATCCAGGCGGCGAGTCCGACGATGCCGATGAGGAGCGGAACGGCAAAGATCAAGGTCATCGAAGTGTCATCCTGTGGGCCCGTGGTGTCCGATGGAAGAGCGTAGACGCGGGCCTCCGGTCACGACTGCAATGCCGCGGCGATCTCGGCTGCAACGACGTCGTCTGCTTCACGGGCGGCGGCATCCCTCAGGAGTGTTGTGGCGTCCTCCCCGCCGAGCCGACCGAGTGCCCACGCCGCGTGCTCTCGCACCATGGCGTCCTCGGTCTCGAGCCACGGGGCTACCAGAGCCACGTCGGCCACGTGGCCGCCATTCCCCGTCGCAACGAGGGCGTTGCGCCTGACGAACCGTGCCTTTCGGCCGGGGATGTACCAGTGCCGGAACATCCCATCGATCTCGGCATCGCCCATGGTCAGGATGTCCCTGGGATGTATCGTCGCCGTTGCCTCGAGGATGCCGAGAGCGGGCCGTCCCGGTGGACATGCCACCAGGCATTCGTCGCACCCGTACACCCTCGTCCCCGCTGCTTCCCTGAGATCACGATCGATCGAGCCTCTGCCCTGGAAGATCGCTGCGAGGCACCGACGGGCATCAAGCACCCCCGGCGCGACGATGGCCCCCGTTGGACATGCGGGGATGCATGCGTCACAGGTCCCGCATCCCCGCGACATCGGCGTCGTCAGCGGCAAGGTTGCGTCGGTCACGATCGATCCGATGAGGAACCAGGGTCCGAAGCCCGGAGTGATGACCATGGTGCTCTTCCCCCACCAACCCACCCCGGCTCGAACGGCAACGGCGCGGTCGACGAGACGATCGTCATCGAAGACGGCCTCGGTTCGCCACCCGGCCTCGGACAGCACCGTCGCGATGCGATCCAGGACCACGGCGACGTCGCGATACCGATCCCCGTCGGCGAATCGGGCAACCGGACGGCCCGTTCCGAGGGGTGCATCCTCGATCGGGCCGTCACCCTGGCCGAGGTACGGAACGGCGGCGACCACGATCGACCTTCCCCACGGGAACGACCGGGAGGGGGCGCATGCGGTTGCAGGATCCTTGTAGGTGAATCCGAGGCTCCCACGCTCTCCGCTGTCCTTCCTGCGGTCGATTTCCTGCTGCACGTCGGGGAACGGACTCAGGTCAGTGACTCCGAGTCGCGCGACATCGGAGGGGACATCCGACACGATGGCCTTCCAGAGCGCGTTCTGTGGAAACGTCACCTGAATGCACCGGCCGGGTGGACGGCTCGATGGGTGGTCACGGTGGAGAACGCACGGGAAAGGGGCGTTCGGCGTGTGGTCGTGCAGTCGAGGCCCATGAGCGGAGCCTATCTCGCGCCAGTGGCGTCGACCCGACGCATCGACGACTTCAGGGACCTCATCCGGTCGATCGATGATCACCCTCGATGAGCCGTGGTGCGAGCCGGATCGGGGAGATGAGTCCGACGCCGCTCATGGCCTCGATGGCCGTACGCTCCTCCTCGGCCAATTCGAGGATTCCTCCTGGCACGCACAGCGCCGTGACGATGCAGTCGTCGCATGCATCGGTGTTCTGCTCCGAGCAGCATTCGCAGTCGATGATCATCGATCCCTCCCAGTCATGGCACCACCGTACTGAGGGCATATGACACGAACTGGCGATGGGGAAGCTGCTCGCAACCGCACGCAGAGTGACCCGTCCTGCCTACCGTGATGCCATGAAGCTCGGACTCAACATCGGCTATTACGGAACGGCGATTGCAGACAACTTCGGTCTGATCTCACTCGCAGAGGACCTCGGCTATGACAGCGTCTGGACGGCTGAGGCGTACGGATCTGACGCCCTCACTCCCCTCGCGTGGATCGCTGCACGGACAACGCGCCTTCGCGTCGGGTCCGCCGTGTTCCAGATGCCAGCGCGTACACCCGCGATGACCGCCATGACGGCCGCGACCCTCGACCAGATGTCAGGCGGCCGTTTCCTGCTCGGACTCGGCGTCTCGGGGCCCCAGGTCGTGGAGGGATGGCATGGGAGGCCCTTCGGCAGGCCGTTGACCCTCACGAGGGAATACGTCACCATCGTCAGGTCGATGCTTGCAAGGGAGGCGCCGGTCAGCTTCGATGGCCAGTACTACACACTTCCGTACACGGGTGAGGATGCCACAGGCCTCGGCAAACCCCTGAAGATGATGATCGGACCGAAGAACCCGCGCCTGCCTATCTACCTCGCGGCAATCGGGCCGAAGAACGTGGAGCTGACTGCGGAAATCGCCGATGGGTGGCTCCCGATCTTCTATTCCCCTGAGCGAGCGGCCACGACCTACGTTCCGCTTCTGCAGGCGGGATTCGAACGTTCAGGGGTTCCTGACAAGGCAGCATCCTTCGATATCGCTCCCACGGTGTCCGCCCTGGTCACCGACGACATCGAAGGGGCGCGGCTCCAGATGAAGCCACAACTCGGCCTCTACATCGGAGGTATGGGGGCGAAGGGGAAGAATTTCTACAACGACCTGGCACGGCGATACGGGTACGAGGCGGAGGCCGAGAAGATCCAGGACCTGTACCTCGCTGGGAAGAAGATGGAGGCCACCATGAGCGTCCCCGATCGGCTCGTCGACGAAGTGTGCCTGATCGGGACCAAGGACATGATCAGGGATCGCCTCGACGCTTGGCGCGACAGTGGCGTGGGAACCCTGATTCTCGGCACCTCCGACCCAACAACGCTGACGGTGATCGCCGAACTGGTCAACTGACCGGATTCCCTCAGTGATCATCCGGTCTGGGGGCGGGAACCGAGAATCGGAATGTGCAGCCGGCACCGTCGAGATACTCCAACCGCCCGTCCATCAGCTCCGCAAGTCGCCTCGACAGCGTGAGTCCGAGGCCAACGGAGGCCTTCGATGATCTGCCGGACTGGGACCGTCCGTAGGCCTCGAAGATCGCCTCGCGGTCGTCTTGCGGGATGCCATCGCCATCGTCGTGCACATCCACCCATGCGTGTGCATCGTCGCTGCCGAAGTGCAGGGAGATCTGGTCTCCTCCGTACCGGAACGCATTCGTAAGAAGATTGCGTATCACCTGGCGAACCCGCACCGGATCCGCGAACGCAACCGACGGCACATCCTCGATGGACACGGCCCGACCGTCAGGGACGGAGAGGTGCGAGAGGACGCTCTGCGACAGCAGGGCAATGTCCGTCCGCTCCGGGAACATCGGGATGCTCCCCTCCCCGGACCGCGCGGCGATCAGAAGGTCTTCGACGAGGTCCGCCATCTCGGCGCTTTCCTCGGCGATCACGCCGAGCAGCTGGTCGCGCTCGATGACATCGATCGAGTCCCCTGCGCTGCGGAGCTCCTCGGCCATCCCCACGACCACGGTCAGCGGGGTACGGAGTTCGTGACTGACCGACGCAATCAGCTGGTCCTTCGACCGCAGCGATTGCTCCAGCCTCGACCGATTCGTCGCCCGCTCGTAGAAGGCACCGAGCATGTCAGCGAAGGTCCTGAGGAACGCCTCATCCCTGGTTGACCAGGCTCGATCGTCAACGTGGCATACGAACCCCACCGATCCGAACCAGGTTCCCCCTGACTCGATCCCTGCGACCATTCTTGGTCTGGAGGACTGGATGCCTTCATTGATCTCTCCACGCTGGAGGGCGTGGCGCGCAGGCACGTCATCGGCGTAGTCCCACGACGATCCGACCGGCGCGACGGGATTGATGCCATGGGTTGACCAACTTGCGACGACTTCGGCCGTAGGTGCACCCTCGCCACCAGCCGACGTCGCGGTGACGAAGACTTCGTCGATACCGGCTGCGATACCGATGGATCGGATGGCAGGTTCAAGATCGATCGCGTGCTCGCCGAGCAGCGACCGCGACGCCTGCGCGATGGCTTCGACATGGCGGAGTCTTCCGTCGAGTGAACCAATCAGGGTGTCGCGGATCTTTCCGTCTGCTTCGCGTTGCCAGTGCGCCGCCGTCAGGTCGGCAAGCGTTCGAAGCAGGACGAGGTCGTCAGTGCGCCAGATGCGATCCCCATCCTCGTCTGCCGCCCCGACGACCCCGACCCACGATCCACGGAGGGAGATCGGGACATTGACCTCGACCCGCAGACCGAGGTCACCACCGCGATCACCCTGGGTTCCCCGCACTTCCTCCACGCGGTAGAAGAACGGGGCTCCACCCTCGAGATGGGACCTGGCACCGGGCATCGCGGACCAGGAGACCTTGGTCTGTCGATCGACGGAGGGATGGACATGGGAGCCCCCCGAAGCCCGCTCCACGACCATCGCGGTGAGGCCGAGGTCAGGATCGTTCACATTCCTTTCCACGAACACGACACCAACACCCATCGTGCCACGAATTGCTTCGAGCGCGCTTGCGAGGGATCCGGCGTCATCCTGAGCAACAAGGGCTGTGGCGGCGCTGGCTATCGCATCTGCGATCTCGAGGCGTCGATCGGACGACTCCGTGCCCTTGCGATACACGGACGTGAATTCCCTGACCATCGCGATCGTGAGCACACCGAAGACCGCCGTGACGATGATCCCAGAAACCAGTGATCGTTCGACCGATCCACCCGTCGTATCGATGTAGGTCGGTTCGATGGACGCGGCAACGCCGACGACGACTGCGTAGAGCCCGATGGGCCATGCATTCACGGACGATCCCAGCACGGCGAGCACGAGCACGAAGTAGGCGACGACCATCCCGATCGCCGCCGGAGGCACGGACGCGGCGATGAGGCCGATGCCGGTGAACGTGATGTCTGCCACGAGGGTTGGCCCGACATTCACCCTGCCGGATCGAATGGCCAGTGTTGCGTCGACGGCGACGCCGGCTCCAAGCACCGTGACGATGATCATCGCGGGCCAGGCGAGAACAATCCCGCTGATCAGCCCGAGGCCAAGGGTGATGGCGCCGGCGATGCGACGCAACTCGTGCCATCGCGTGATCACCGCAGCGCGTGTCGGCTGCGGTGGCGAATCCATTTCCACATGTGGGCGCGGTAGCGTCGCGGTCACAATCGTCCCGATGTATCGCTTGAGGATCTATCGGACGGTCACGGTCCAGTGTTTAGATGTTCGGTGCCCACGAGACCAGGGCATCCGCCCAGATGGTGAGCGCTCCCAGCGATGCGCACCGCTCACGCAGCTCCCTGTCATTCGTGATCACGACGGAACCTGCCCGCTCCGAGACGATGTGGACGATGCGATCGTCAGCCGATACCTCGGTTGCGAAGGCAACGGTCACGCCGAGGTCTGCAGAAATCGTCCCTCGACCCTCCCTACCGACGGCATCGAACACCACGTGGATCTCAGCCATCGAAGCCCTAGCGAGTGAATTCGCGAGGACGAGAACGCGGTCTCGGCCCGATCGCGACGCGAAGTCACCGCCAATCGCTCCCCCGACGTTGTATCCATCGACGATGATGATCCTCGGTTCGAGGCCAATAACGGCGTCGACTGCCTTCGCATGGTCAGGGGCGACGCCTTTCGGGAGGCGAAGCTCGGGTTCCTCCTGCCGATCGAGGTGCCGAACGGATCTGTCGCGATATGGCCTCATCGAGCGCTCTGCCGCATCCAACCAGGTCGCAAGGTCTGCAGGAACGGGTGGCGGCGACCACTTCGATGGCCCTGACGCGTCCCTCTCGGATGCCTCGGATCGACGTTGCTCCCTCGTACGGAATCGGGCGATCACCGAGCGAAGTTCGGTGACCTCCGACCTGAGGGCGGCAGATTCCGATTCGCGTTCCGAGGCTGCCGCTCGTTGCTCGTCAGCCTCCCTACGGGCGGACGCGGCGCCAGCCTCGAGGCCCGCTCTCGACGCCCTGTCCGCTGCCTTTGCATTGGCGAGATCTGCAGCAGCAGCTTCCCGCACGTCAGCGACACGACGCTTCGCCTCCGCCAGGGATTCCCGCGCAGCAGCGAGCTCCCGTTGGAGCTCGGCGATCTCGTGACCGAGATCACGACCGGCCCCACCCTCCTCATCCATGGATGCAAGGGTGCCCTCCGGATCGGCGAGGAATGACGACCCAAGCGGATCATCGGGCCCGACCTCCTCCCATCGGTCACGAACGCGACCGCGAAAGTCGGCATCCGTCACCAGGACGTCCACCGTGGCATTCTCGAGAGGAGGAGGCAGCACCTTCGCTGAGCTCGCTGCCACCTTCCGCAAGCGATGCGGCAGCTGCTCGGGTTCGAGGTCAGCAAGCTCACGGCGGGCCATCTCGATCACGCGTCGCAGGCGCTTGCGGTGCGCGAGGTCAACCACAGCTCCGCCAGGTGTTGGTGTTCGCTTCGCTCGTTTTGACATGCATCATGGCGGCGCCCATACTCTCACACCTGTCCACAATGGCAGTCAATGACATGAAGAATCACCACGCACTCGTACTCCTTCTCGCATAGGCGCATCACACAACGCGATGCGCCCAACCCTCCGTGCCCCGGGGGGTTTTCTTCTATCCAGGGCGGTACCCATGGCCGAAAAACTCAGCGGAGCTGACATCCTCATACGATCCCTCGAGCACGAGGGGGTGGACGTCGTATTCGGTGTGCCCGGAGGGGCCATTCTCAAGGCATACGACATCCTGTACGACAGCGGCATACGCCACGTCCTCGCACGGCACGAGCAGGGAGCGGGACACATGGCATCGGGCTACGCGCATGCGACGGGAAGGGTCGGCGTTGCGTTCGCAACCTCGGGCCCCGGCGCCACGAACCTCATCACGCCCCTGGCGGACGCCTACATGGACTCGATCCCAGTCGTCGCCATCACGGCCCAGGTCGGATCGACGTCGATCGGCCTTGATGCCTTTCAGGAGGCGCATACCTGGGGTATCTCGATGCCGGTCACCAAGCACAATCATCTCGTCACCAGGACCGACGAGATATCGGCAGCCGTTCGCGAGGCGTTCCACGTCGCCTCCACGGGACGGCCGGGTCCGGTGCTGGTGGACATCACGAAGGACGCGCTCGCAGGCGAGATCATGTGGGACGGCCATGCCGACATCTCACTTCCCGGGTACAAACCTTCGGTCAAGGGCCACACCCGCCAGGTCTCAGCGGCGCTCGACCTGATCGCTTCATCACAACGCCCCGTGCTGTATGCGGGAGGAGGCATCATCAGATCCCGTGCGAGCGCAGAGTTGACGACCTTCGCCGAACGTCTCAATCTCCCCGTGGTGACGACACTCATGGCACGCGGTGCGATCCCGGACTCGCACCGCTTGACCCTCGGGATGTCGGGGATGCATGGGTGTTACACGGCCACCACCGCAATCCAACAGTCCGACGTGCTCATCGCCGTTGGAGCGCGCTTCGATGACAGGGTGACCGGCAACCCTGATCTCTTCGCTCCCCACGCGAAGGTGATCCATGTCGATGTGGACCCCGCAGAGATCGGCAAGATCCGCACACCTGACGTCCCCATCGTTGGTGACGCGCGAACCGTGCTCACGCAACTCCTCGAGGCCGCAGAATCGGTGTTCGATGGTCCACCCGAGCGCGACGAGTGGCTTGCCACGATTGCCGAATGGCAGAGGGACTTCCCCCTGACCTACGAACAGGATGCGGCGGGTCCGATACAGCAACAGTATGTGATCGATCAACTTTCGAAGCTCACGGGTCCCGACACGATCGTCGTCGCAGGTGTCGGCCAGCACCAGATGTGGGCATCCCAGTTCTGGCAGTTCGACAAACCCAACACGTGGATCAACTCCGGTGGTCTCGGAACGATGGGCTTTGCCGTGCCCGCCGCCGTCGGAGCCAAGGCTGGAATGCCGGACAACCTCGTGCTCGCGATCGATGGGGACGGATGCTTCCAGATGACATCTCAGGAGCTCATCACCGCAGCCATCGAGGGCATCCCCGTCAAGATCGCCGTCATGAACAACGCGAACCTCGGGATGGTGAGGCAGTGGCAACGCCTCTTCTACAACGAGCGCTACAGCGGATCGGTGATGTCGGCCACGATCCCTGACATGGTGATGCTCGCAGAAGCGATGGGGTGCGCAGGCTTCAGGGCTGAGCGCCCTGAAGAGGTGATCCCCACGATCGAGAAGGGGCTCGCCATCAACGATCGTCCAGTCGTGATGGAGTTCGTCTGTGATCCGGACGCGATGGTCTTCCCGATGGTCGTTGCGGGAGGTTCGAACGATGAAATCATCATGTCATCGGACGACCTCGGAACCGAGCCGAAGGATCCGAGGGGGATCTGATGAACCATGTGATCTCCGTGACCGTTGAGAACAAGCCGGGTGTTCTTGCCCGTATCTCGTCGATGTTCGCCAGGAGGGACTTCAACATCCACTCCCTCGCCGTTGGGCCCACCGAGGACCCGACGAGGTCCCGGATCACGATGGTGGTCGACGGGCCTGAGATGGAACAGATCGTCAAACAGCTCTACAAGTTGGTGCATACGATCAAGGTGACCGAGCATCTCCCCGGCGAGGCGATCGAGCGCGAAATCATGCTGGTCAGGGTCAACGCTGACACCATCCGGCGCGGGGAGATCCTCGAGGCCGCGAACATCTTCGAGGCGAAGGCTGTGGATGTCGGGGCATCCACGATCACGTTCGAGGTCGTCGGCGAGCCGTCCCGATTGACCGACTTCCTCGAGATCATGCGCACGTATGGAATCGTCAGCCTCGTCAAGTCGGGCAGGATCGCCCTGGCGAAGGACGCCAAGTCAACCGTGAGACGACAGCAGAAATCCGCGTAGGGAGATCGATCGATGTTGAACATGTACTACCAGCAGGACGCCGACGCAGGTCTGATCACGCGACGAAAGGTCGCGGTGATGGGATTCGGGAGCCAGGGCCACGCCCATGCGCTCAACCTCAAGGAATCAGGCGTCGATGTCGTCGTGGGACTTCGCGACGGCTCGCCACGGACGCAGGCCGCGTCTGATGCCGGACTCAAGGTGGTGGACCCGGAAGCGGCTGCCGAATGGGCCGATGTGATCATGCTCCTCGTCCCTGACCAGGTGCAGGCTGGCTTCTACCGCGACGTCATCGCACCACGCCTCAACCCTGGGGACGCCTTGCTCTTCGCCCATGGTTTCTCGATCCACTTCGGGTTCATCAAGCCACCCATCGACGTGGACGTTGCCATGGTTGCCCCGAAGGGCCCTGGACACCTCGTCCGCAGGCAGTTCGTCGAGGGATCCGGCGTACCGACGCTCGTCGCGGTCCACCAGGACGCAACGGGGGGGGCCCTCGCCCTTGCGCTCTCCTATGCCCATGCGATCGGCGGAACACGGGCAGGGGTCATCGAAACGACCTTCGGTGATGAAACCGAGACCGACCTCTTCGGCGAACAGGTGATCCTGTGCGGAGGGGTCGACTCGCTCATCCAGGCATCGTTCGAGACGCTCACCGAGGCCGGATATGCGCCGGAAATGGCATATTTCGAAGTACTCCATGAATTGAAGCTCATCGTCGACCTGTTGTTCGAGGGTGGCATCGAGTGGATGCGCCATTCGGTGTCAGACACCGCCGAGTACGGAGACGTCACGAGGGGACCTCGTATCGTCACGCCCCAAACGAAGGCCGAAATGCGGTTGATTCTCGACGAGATCCGGTCCGGTTCCTTTGCGAGGGAGTGGATGGCGGAATACGAAGCAGGGTCACCAAACCTCAAGGCGGCGCGTGCAGGTATCGCCGAGCACCCGGTCGAGGTCACGGGTCGACGGCTCAGGGACATGATGACCTTCCTGGTGGCGAAGACGCCAGCAGACGATGTATGACGTCCAGGCGACGGCACCGCCCGCACACGATTGACGGAGGGACAGCGACATGCAGGACAGGCTGATCATCTTCGATACGACGCTGCGCGACGGCGAGCAGGCACCAGGCATTGCGCTGTCGCCCGATGACAAGGTGGCGATCGCCACCCAACTCGCCAAACTCCGGGTCGACGTCATCGAGGCAGGATTTGCAGCCTCGAGCCCCGGCGACTTCGAAGCCGTGTCCCGCATCGCAGCCGAGATCGACGGACCCGTGATCGCATCCCTTGCTCGGACCCACCCCGACGACATCGACCGGGCGGCTGACGCACTCGCCCCCGCAGCTCGGAAGCGCATCCATGTTTTTGCGTCGACCTCTCCCATCCACATGGAGCAAATGCTGCGGATGACACCGCAGGAGGTGCTTCGATCCGTCGTCGAAAGCGTCACGAGGGCGAAACGCTACTCGGACGATGTCGAGTTCTCACCGCAGGACGCAACCCGATCCGATCCCGACTTCATCGTCGAGGTGTGCCGCGCCGCCGTCGCAGCGGGAGCGACGACCATCAACATCCCCGACACGGTCGGGTATGCAATGCCGGAGGACTTCGTGGCCCTGCTCTCGAGGGTCTACGACGACGTCAGGCAGGGGAACGAGGACGTCATCATCTCGACGCACTGCCATAACGACCTCGGCCTGGCCGTCGCCAATTCGTTGTCGGCAATCCATGCTGGGGCACGACAGATCGAAGGAGCCATCAACGGGATCGGCGAACGGGCAGGCAACACGTCAACCGAGGAGATCATCATGGCGATCACGACCCGCCAGGATCACTTCGGCGTCGAGATCGGGGCGAACACCACCGAGATCTTCGAAACGTCACGGCTCGTGTCGAGCCTCACGGGATACCCGATCCAGTTCAACAAAGCAGTGGTCGGACGAAACGCTTTCGCCCATGAGTCAGGGATCCACCAGCACGGCGTGCTGCGCAATCGCGAAACGTACGAGATCATGGATCCGAGCGCGATCGGGCACCAGTCGATGATCGTGCTCGGGAAGCATTCCGGTCGAGCTGCCTTCGCAGATGCCCTTTCCAAGCTCGGCATCCACCTCGGCGACACAGACTTCCAGCGCTCGTTCGACCGATTCAAGGAACTTGCCGACCGCAAGGGCGAGATCGGAGAAGAGGGGCTCAGGGCCATCGTGGCCGAGGAGGTCGGTACCGACCTCGTCGAGATGAAACTCGTTGCTCTGCACGTGTCGGGAGGCTCCCGAGAGGCGCCGGTCGCCACCATCACCCTCGATCGACACGGCGAGGAGGTCGTGGCAACGGCCGAGGGGGACGGCATGGTGAACGCCGCGTTCGTTGCCATCCAGGACGCCTACGGCATCGCGGCCTCACTCGCCGACTATCGGGTGTCGCCCCTGACATCCGGTGCCGATGCGATGGCGATCGTCGAGATCATCATCCAGGTCGGCTCGCGAACGTTCTCCGGACGCGGCGTCTCGACCGACGTCGTGGAAGGTTCGGTGAGGGCCATCGTCTCAGCCATGAACAAGGCAGCCGTCGCCATCCCGCAGAGAACGCCAGAGGCCCAGGCGTGAAGGCAACCTTTGCGGTCCTTCCCGGCGACGGGATCGGTCCCGAGGTCACCTCCGAAGCGATCAAGGTGCTCATGGCGGTGGAGTCCGAGTTCGGTCATGACTTCACCTTCAACCAACAACTCATCGGCGGACATGCCATCGATGAGACAGGAGAACCCCTACCCGAAGAGACGCTGGCAACGTGTCGGGCGTCAGACGCCGTCCTGCTCGGTGCCGTTGGCGGGCCGAAGTGGAGTGACCCGTCAGCCGCCACCCGCCCAGAACAGGGTCTGCTCGCTCTCCGCAAGGCACTGGAGGTGTTCGCCAACGTCAGACCGATCCGCTCGTATCGGCAGCTGATCGAAGCTTCACCCCTCCGGCGGGAGATCGTGGATGGCATCGACATCCTGATGTACCGCGAGCTGACCAGCGGGATCTACTTCGGGGGGTCGACGACCTCCGACGACGGCCAGACCGTTGCTGACCACATGCGCTACTCGGTGCCTGAGATCGAGCGGATCGTGCGTCTCGCGGCCGAGGCGGCCCAGGGTCGTCGCAACAAGGTGACGTCGGTCGACAAGGCCAATGTCCTCGCCGTGTCGCGGCTCTGGCGCACGACGACCGATCGAGTGATGCGAGAGGAATTCCCCGATGTCGACTACGAGGTACAGCTGGTCGATGCCATGGCCATGCACCTCCTGTCACGACCCAGGGACTTCGATGTGGTGGTCACCGGCAACCTCTTTGGGGACATCCTGTCAGACGAGGCCTCGATGCTTCCCGGATCGATGGGCCTCCTTCCAAGCGCATCGATAGGCACAGCCGGACCCGGTGTCTACGAACCCATCCACGGGTCTGCTCCCGACATCGCCGGCACTCGCACAGCGAATCCCCTGGCGATGATCCTGTCGGCGGGCATGGCGCTTCGCTATTCACTGGACCTTCCGGCAGAGGCCGACGCCATCGAAACGGCGGTGGAAGCAGTCCTCGACGGGGGCCTTCGGACACCCGACATCGCCCATGGGGGACCATCGGTCGGCACCGACGTCATGGGAACCGCCGTAGCCCTCGCCGTGGGATCAGGACGCTGACCCTGGTTACGCTGGCCGCATGAATCCCGAGCGACCGCATCGAGATGCCGACATTGGCGTGATCGGCCTGGCGGTGATGGGACAGAACCTCGTCCTGAACATGCTCGACCACGGGTTCGACGTCGCGGTGTTCAACCGCTCACCGAGCCGGACCGAGGCCTTCGTTCGCAGGGAGGTCGACTCCGAGCGATTGACAGGGACCTACGACGTCGAGAGCTTCGTCGCAGCCATCGCACGTCCTCGGCGGATCGTGCTCATGATCAAAGCTGGGGCACCCGTCGACGCACAGATCGAACTTCTCCTCCCCCACCTTGATCCGGGCGATGTCCTGATCGATGGTGGGAACTCACTGTTCACCGACACGGCTCGGAGGGTCGACCGCCTCTCCGGAGCTGGCATCCACTTCGTCGGCGCCGGTATCAGTGGTGGAGAGGAAGGCGCTCGATACGGTCCATCGATCATGCCGGGTGGCGACGCCGCCGCATGGCCGATCATCGAGGATGTCCTGACCGCCATCGCGGCCACGGCAGGATCAGAACCCATGGCGGCATGGGTCGGACCGGGTGGTTCCGGCCACTTCGTCAAGATGGTCCACAACGGCATCGAATACGGCGACATGCAGGTGATCGCCGAGGCGTACGACATCATGAGCCGCGGCCTTGACATCGACCCCGGCGAACAGGCGGAACACTTCGCCCGCTGGAACGAGGGCACGCTGGAGTCCTATCTGATCGAGATCACCGCTGCGATCCTCTCGCACACCGAACCCGATGGAACGCCTACCGTCGACCACATCCGCGATGCCGCAGGGCAGAAGGGCACGGGTCGCTGGTCGGTGATGGCTTCGATGGACCTATCAGTCCCCCTCACCCTCGTCGGCGAATCGGTCTACGCACGAATGGTGTCGTCCCTCACCGACGAACGGGCCTTCGCTTCATCGGTGATCGGCGGAACCGTGGACCCGATCACTGATCCGCCGGGAGGCGTCATCGATGATCTGCACGACGCGCTGTATGCCTCGAAGATCGTCTCCTATGCACAAGGTTTCATGCTGATGTCAGCAGCAAGTCGCGAGTACGATTGGCATCTCGATCTGGGGACGATTTCGGGACTCTGGCGTGCGGGCTGCATCATCCGGTCGCGATTCCTCGACGACATCACCGCCGCGTATCGAGCAAATCCCACGATCGCAAACCTTCTCCTTGACGACTACTTCACGGCCGCCGTCCAGCAGGCACTTCCTGGTTTGCGTCGCACGGTCGCACGGGCTGCCCTGGCAGGGATACCGACACCCGCCTACGCATCCGCCCTCGCCTTCCTCGATGCCTATCGATCGAAGCGGCTTCCTGCGGACCTGATCCAGGCCCAGAGGGACTTCTTCGGCGCGCACACCTATGAACGCCTCGACCGCCCTCGGGGTGAGTGGTTCCACACCAATTGGACGGGTTCGGGCGGATCCGTGACATCGGAGTCCTACAGCGCATGAAACCATGGCCCAGGGCGATGCCAGCCCTCATCACACCCTTCACTGCCTCGTATGAGATCGACCTCGATGCCCACCGACGGAACATCGAAGCCATGGCCGCCCGCGGCGCGAGCGGCGTCCTCATTTCAGGATCCACCGGCGAGGGACCCTATCTGGAAGATGGTGAACGTGGCGCACTCGTTGCCGCCGCCAAGGACATGTCGCCGTCGTTGACCGTCGTCTGTGGCATCAATGCGGAGTCTGTTCGCCAGGCGCTTGCGCAGGTCGACGAAGTGACCGGAGCTGGCGCCGATGCCCTCCTCGTGATCACACCGACGACCTTGGTGCGAGGACGGATGCACCTCGTGGAGTCCTTCTTCGAGGCAGTCGCAGAAGCCGCGCACATCCCGATGATGCTCTATACGGTGCCAGGGGTGACCGGGTACGAACTCCCGACGGAGGCGATAGCCTCCCTCGCCCTTCACCCGAACATCATCGGAATGAAGGACTCCGGGGGTGACGCATCCCGACTCGAAACCCTCGCCGAAACGGTGGCTTCGGGGTTCGTGGTGTATGCGGGTGCATCTCGGAGCCTTGCGGCAAGTGCCAAGGTCGGGGCATGGGGGGCGATCACAGCGAGCGCCAATTACGCCCTATCCGATGTTTCGATGGCAGCCCAGGGTGATGCCACGGCCCAACGAAGGCTGGTGACCTTGACGACGGTGATCGAAACGTTCGGCGTTGCCGGAACAAAGCTCGCAGCATCGATGACAGGCCTGGAAGCCGGTGCAAGTCGACCACCACTTCCCTCGACGCTCGGTGCGGAGGCCCGCGAAACCATCAGGTCCACCCTGATGGAGCACGGCCTCATATCCACGCAGTAACGCGGACAGGATTACGGTTGCGCGAGATGAAGCTGGGAATCCGATCAGAACAAAGTGACTCGGAAACGCGCGTTGCCGCAACGCCTGTCACCGTCACGGCCCTTGTCGACCTCGGATTCGAGGTCGACATCGAGGCAGGAGCGGGCTCTGTCGCCGGCTTCACCGATGCGGCCTACGCCAGCGCAGGCGCACACGTCGTCCCCATGATCGAAGCGGCACGACTCGACGTCCTCCTGTGCATCGGTCCACCGACACAGGCTGCCGTTGCAACGATCGCAGATGGCGGTGTTGTCGTCGGTTTCCTGGACCCTGGGGCGAATGTCGACCTCATCGCGGACCTCGGATCACGCGGGATCCGTGCCGTCGCCATGGAGAACATCCCGCGCTCGACCCTTGCACAGTCGATGGACGCATTGTCATCACAGGCAACGGCGGCCGGGTACGCCGCCGTCCTGCTGGGGGCGGGCGAGCTCCCGAAATTCATGCCGATGCTCGTGACAGCGGCAGGAACCGTTCCCCCCGCAAAGGTTCTCGTCCTCGGCGTCGGCGTCGCCGGGCTTCAGGCGATCGCCACCGCACGCAGACTGGGCGCCGTCGTTCGCGCCTATGACATTCGTCCAGAGACGAAGGAACAGGTCGAGAGCCTCGGGGCGAAATTCGTGGAGGCGCCAACGCAGGAAATGGACGACGGCGGCTACGCACGAGCGGTGGATGAGGAAACGGCAGCCCGGCAACGCGCCATCCTCGGAGACGTCGTTGCAGAAAGCGACCTCGTCATCACGACGGCCCAGGTGCCAGGACGACAGGCCCCGCGCCTGATCGACAGGACCATGGTCGAGCGCATGGCCCCTGGCTCACTGATCATCGACATGGCAGCGTCGTCAGGTGGCAACGTCGAAGGATCACGCCCTGACGAAACCGTGATCGTTGGTGGTGTCAGGATCCTCGGCCCACGTGATCTCGCTGCACGAGTCGCGACGGATGCGAGCCGCATGTACGGTCGAAACCTCCTCGAGGTCGTGTCACGCATGGTGGTGGAGGGAAACCTCGTCGTCGACGGGGATGACGCCGTGATTGGGCCTGCGCTCCTCGGCACCCATGCCACACCTGGCGTCGAGTCTCCGACCGATCCAGAGGGAGCCGCATGAGCGACGCATTCATCAACGGCATCGTTGTCTTCGTCCTCGCATCGTTCGTGGGATTCGAAGTCATCCGACGGGTTCCGCCAACCCTGCACACCCCACTCATGTCGGGAGCGAACGCCATTTCGGGTATCACGATCGTCGGCGCGATCTTCGCTGCGACGACGGACCACAGCTGGCTTGCGGGGATCCTCGGATTCCTCGCGGTCGCCTTTGCCACCATCAATGTCGTCGGCGGCTTCCTCGTCACTGACCGCATGCTCGAGATGTTCAAGAAGATTCCGGTGAAGCGCCGATGATGGAACTCGCCTACCTCGGTGCCGGAGTCCTCTTCATCGTCGGGCTGAAGGGCCTGACATCGCCAGCATCCGCACGGCGCGGAAACAGGATGGCAGCGCTCGGCATGCTCGTTGCCACGATCACGGTTGTCATCGAGATCCTCGACATCGATGCCGAGGCAGCATGGTGGATCGTCATCGCCGGGCTCGCCGTCGGGGGTGTCATCGGTGGACTTCTCGCACTGAGGGTTCAGATGACGGACATGCCGCAGTTGGTAGCGGCCTTCAATGGATTCGGCGGCGGTGCCTCTGCCCTCGTGGCCGCGGCGGCCGTCGTGACGGTTGGGGCCACGATGGCAAACGAGACAGCGATCACAACCACCCTCTCTCTCGTCATCGGGACGATCACGCTGACCGGATCCTTCGTGGCATTCGCGAAACTCCAGGGTCTCGTCAGCGGTCGACCGATCGCGATGCCGGGAGGAACGGCGACCAACGGCGTGATCGCCCTCGCTGCCGTGCTCGCCTGTATCGGTGCCGTCGCGACCTCCAACGAGACCCTGTACTGGCTCGCTGCAGCCCTCGCGGCGATCCTCGGAATCACGGCCGTGCTTCCCATCGGAGGCGCGGACATGCCCGTGGTCATTTCGCTGCTCAACTCGTTGTCTGGCATCGCTGCCGCAATGGCGGGCTTCGTGATCGAGAACCAGGCGCTGATCGTCGGCGGCGCACTGGTCGGTGCCGCAGGACTGATCCTCACGATCGAGATGTCCGTCGCCATGAACCGATCGCTCTCAAACATCCTCTTCTCAGGGTTCGGTGGTGGACCGATCGACGAAGCCATCGGGACCCGACCGGTGAAACGAGCGACGGCGGACGACGCCGCCATCGCCCTGGTGTACGCAAACCGCGTGGCGATCGTCCCTGGGTACGGTCTCGCAGTCGCCCAGGCACAGCACGCCGTTCGTGACCTCGCGGCCGCCCTTGAAGAGCGCGATATCGAGGTGTACTACGCCATCCACCCGGTTGCCGGACGCATGCCCGGCCACATGAACGTCCTGCTCGCTGAAGCCGACGTGTCCTACGACCTGCTCCTCGACCTCGACCACTCGAATCCCAAGATGTCCCAGACCGACGTTGTCCTCGTCGTTGGGGCCAACGACGTCATCAACCCCTCGGCGAAGACCGACCCCAACAGCCCCATCTACGGCATGCCGATCCTCGATGTCGACGAGGCCACGACCACGATCGTGGTCAAGAGGAGCCTCGCACCGGGTTTCGCTGGCATCGACAACCCCCTCTTCTACGAGGAGGGAACGCTGATGTACTTTGCCGATGCAAAGGTTGCCCTCGAGGAGACCCTCGCGGCCATCGAACGGCTCTGAGCGTCAGGTGAGGCGCCCTCACGGGCCCGCGGTGGCTACCGCCGATCGGGCCAGCTCGAGATCCTGGATGAGGTCGTTCGTGTCCTCGATACCCACAGAGATCCTGACAAGCCCCTCCGGCATCGTCGGATCACTCACGGCCCTCCGCTCGACGAGGGACTCCACACCCCCGAGGGACGTCGCATTCGTGAAGAGTCGCAAATGTCCGATGAATCGATCGGCGCGCGCCGCCGACCCGAAATCGACAGCCATCATGGAGCCCGCCATGGACATCTGGCGGCTTGCCACGTCGTAATCGGGATCGGTTTCGAGCCCAGGGTATGAGACCACGAAGCCATTCGTTTCGAACCAGGTGGCGACAGCAATGGCAGACGAGCATGCCCGCTCCATGCGCACTGACAAGGTCCTGACGCCGCGGAGGGAGAGCCACACATCGAGCGAACCAGGAATCGCACCCGAGAAGACACGCTCGTCCCTGAGCCCTGCTGCAATGTCCTCCTGTGCCACGGCAAGGATGCCGCCCATCGCATCGGAATGCCCCGAGATGCCTTTCGTCGATGCGTGCATCACGACGTCGACACCGAATCGGAGGGGACGGAGACACACCGGTGTTGCCAGCGTGGAATCACACACCGTCACGACTCCGCGCTCCGCTGCAGCCGATGTGACGGCTGCGAGGTCGGTGATGCGACAGTAGGGATTCGATGGGCACTCGATCCACCACATGTCTCCCTCCCCGAGATCCCCTGGATCGACGACGTCCACGGACCCGGCGATCGAGAGCCGCTCGACGGTCCCTGCCACACCGTGGTACACCGGGGTCGGAATCGCAATCCTGCGAGGTTTGACGTGATCGAGGACCGCGGCGACGGCGGCCATTCCGGATGCATAGGCGACCGCGTGTCCACCCTCGAGGGCACCGATGACCGCCTCGAAGCGCTCGGTCGTCTCATGGCTCGATCTGCGGTACCGACGTCCGGTACCCTCCATGAACGTGGTGGCCGGTCTGATCGCTGGTGCCACGTCGGGTAGCTCGCTCAAGGCGCGATCGGCGTGGATGCTGGTGGTCGAGTCTCCGTCCATGGAGGCAGTCTACGTCTGGCACGCGCGACCTTCAGGTGGTCACCGGGCCGCCGCTAGCATCACATCCTCAACGAACGCACGGGAACCTTCATGAATCTCTCTGTCACCAAGCGGGGCCTCTACAACCCATCGGTCGAATTCGTCGAGCGAAAAGGTGTCGGCCATCCGGACACGATCTGCGACAAGCTGGCAGAGGACCTGGCATGCCAGCTCGCCACCGACTACCTGAAGCACACCGGTGCGATCCGACACTTCAACGTGGACAAGGCGATCCTCGCAGCTGGAGCCGTCGACATCGGATTCGGCGGAGGCGAGCATGTGAAACCATCGAAGCTCGTCCTCGTCGGAAAAGCTGCCTTTGGATTCGCATGGCAGCCGGATCCCGAGGCTTTGGCCGAGGAATACAAGAGACGGCTCCTCGACCTCCTTCCCGATGCCACTGCCGAAGCCTTCGAGGTCGAGGTGTGGCTGAACCGCTCATCCACCGACCTTGCAGCCGTCGTTCATGCAGAGACGATCGCGCCGCTGGCGAACGACACCTCGTTCGCCGCTGTCTCGTTGCCGAGGTCGATCCTCGAATCGATCGTGCATGCCGTCGAGATCTACCTCAACGACGACGCATACCGAGCCGTCAATCCCATTGGCAGGGACATCAAGGTGATGGGAGCACGCATCGGGGACGCCCTCACCGTGACCGTCGCATGCCCCGTCATGGCGACGGCCGTCTCCGACAGGGATGCCTACGAGGCGGTTGTCGGGAAGGTTCAGGCCGATGTCGAGCGACTCGCGTCAGAGATCGCTGGTCGGTTCGTCGCTGTGAACGTGAACCAGGCAGACCAGGAGGACTCGGTCTATCTCACCCTGACCGGAACATCGGCCGAGGCAGGTGACGATGGGCAGGTTGGGCGTGGAAACCGCTTCGGCGGGCTGATCACCCCGTACCGTCCCATGAGCCTCGAGGCAGCGGCTGGCAAGAATCCTGCTTCGCACGTCGGGAAGACCTACCACGCCATCGGGTCCGATATCAGCGATGGACTCCTCGAACGGTCAGACGTCGACGAGGTGACCGTCAGGCTCCTGTCATCCATCGGCCACTCGGTGACGGAACCCCAGGCAGTGCACGTCGAAGTGGCTGGTGATGTCAGCACGGAGGATGTCCTCGAGGTCACCGACCGATGCTTCGACGACTGGGCCGGCGTGACCGAGCGCCTCCTCGCTGGCGAATACGAACTGTTCTGAGCGTGGGCGACCTCGTCGCAAGGGCGAGCCACGGAGACGCGGATGATCCGCTCGCCAGCTTCCGCGATCGCTTCACGATCCCTCCCGATTGGATCTACCTCGACGGCAATTCGCTCGGGCTCCCCGCACGCACCATGCGGGAGCGACTCGATCAGGTCGTCGGGGAATGGGAACGCGAAGCCGTCCTCGGGTGGGAGCACTGGCTCGCCATGGGATCCGCTATCGGCGACGAGCTGGCCCCACTGATCGGTGGTGGGCCGGGCGAAGTCGCCGTGTGCGACCAGACGTCGGTGAACCTCTTCAAGCTCGCATCGGCCGCACTCTCGGCATCGGGCAGGACCACGATCGTCAGCGATCGAGGAAACTTCCCCTCCGATCTGTACGTCCTCGATGGCATCGCGAAGGCAGCGGGGGGACGTCTGGTGCTCCTTCCCGAGGACCCGTCGCCTACGATGGTTTCCGAGGCCCTTGACAACGACGTCGCCCTCGTGTCGATGAGCCACGTCAGCTACCGATCCGGCAGGATGCACGACGCTGCGGCCATCACCACCCTCGCCCACGATTGGGGGGCCCTCATGCTGTGGGATCTCGCCCACTCCGCGGGATCGGTACCCGTCGACCTCAACGGATGGGGAGCGGACCTCGCCGTCGGCTGCACATACAAGTACCTCAACGGTGGACCAGGATCCCCAGCATTCCTCTACGTACGCACGGACCTCCACGACACGCTGCAGCAGCCCATCGCCGGATGGTTCGGCCACGCCGACCAATTCGGGTTCGCTGAAGAGTTCGCACCCGCACACTCCATACGGAGGTTCCTTGTCGGAACCCCCCCGATCATCTCGATGACGGCCACCAGGGAGGGCATCGCCATCACGCGGGAAGCAGGGATGCAGGCAATTCGCACCAAGAGCGTCGCATTGACCTCACTCCTGATCGAAGCGGTCGATGCGCTCGACCCCTCCCTCGGCGTATCCGTCGTAACCCCGCGCGAGCCAGCCGAACGCGGCTCGCATGTCGCCATCCGTCATTCCGAAGCCTTCAGGGTGAGCACTGCGCTCCGTCGCCGCGGTGTCATTCCCGACTATCGCGCACCGGACGTGATCCGATTCGGGGTTGCGCCGCTCTACACACGGTTCGCTGACGTCACGAGCGCAGTGGCGATTCTCGAAGACGTCCTGACGACCGGAGCGCACCTCACAGGGAGCGATCCGACGAGCAGCGTGACCTGACCAGCGGATGGTGACCCTCAGAGGTGACGGCGGACCGGCGTTCGAGGTCCGTACCGCGGTGCCCTGACCCGTGCGTGCTTGATCGCAACCACCATGCGACGCCGCTCGGGGCGAAAGGGCTCGAGGAGTTCCACCATCCTGGCGTCGTCGCCGCGATCCTCTCCCGCGAGGGCCCACGAGACAGCGTTCGGAAGGTGATAGTCACCCATCGGCACTGCATCGCGGTCGCCGTACGCGACTCCCATGACGTGGGCGGCGGTCCACGGACCAATCCCGCGGACGGCGAGCAACCTCGATTGCGCTTCGTCGCGCGGCATGCCGAGGATCTCCCTGATGCGTGAACCTCGTCGTGACACCTCGATCAGCGTCGACGCTCGTTTCGCCTCGATGCCGAACGGATGGAGGTCATGCGGTCCGAGATCCGCCAGCTGGTGCGCCGGTGGAAACATGCGGAGGTCGGGGAACGGCCCAGGGGCACGTGGGCCAAGCTCTCGAACGAGGCGGCGGAGGCTCTTCTTCGCCTCCCTCGTCGTGACGAGTTGACCGAGCACCGCAACGACCAGGGCACTGTGTGTATCCCGTGTGGCGCCGAGCCGAATGCCGGTGCTGTCACGAAGGATGGCCTTCGACCGATCATCGTTGCCCTCGATTGTCTGCGTGTCGTCAAGACCCAGCAGTCGCTCAGCATCAACAACGATCTCCTCGGCTCCCTCGCCCCACCCCGACACGGCGACCTCCCCACCGATGCGTTCGATGCGAACGGTCGCAGAGCCGAATCCGCGGTCGGCGGCCCATGTCCATCCG
>JAQAZV010000168.1:0-4153 GCA_032127155.1 Acidimicrobiia bacterium | reverse complement strand
GATCTCATGCATGAATTTCGCCGTTGCGAACGATCTCGGTCCGATTTTCACCGGATTGAAGGACTCTCCTCGATTCGGCGCAGTGCCGCGATTGTGGAAAGAGTGGCCACCCGGCGGATCGGCGAACCGAACCTTCCGGAGCTTCGTCACGATCTACGTCCAGACGCTCTATGCCGGCAACTGCACGTTCCCCGATGGATCATGCCAGACGACCTTCGAACCAGGTCCGCCGAGTGACACGGTCAAGCGGAATATGGGTGCAACGTCCCTGGACGCTGTGTCCGCGATCGCCATTCCCGACAGTCTCGTAACCGTAGAGGATCTCGACGCTCTGCAGTCTCTCCCGGAAATCCTCGAATACCTGATCGTTGAATGACACGCAGGATGCCAGAAGAGCAATTGCACCTATGGACATAGGGTTTATAGGCTTGCGTCATGACTCCCATCACGCGAACCCCCTTCGTCGTTCGGACATCGCTCCTCGTAGCAGTGGTGTTCGTCATCGCAGGCGTGACGGCCTGTTCCTCGTCGGACGGCGGAACCCTCACCGTCTACTCCGGCCGCTCGGAAGATCTGGTCAAACCGCTCATCGATCGATTCGAATCCGAAACGGGTATCGACGTGACGGTGCGCTACGCGGAGTCGGCTGAACTCGCTGCGACCATCCTCGAAGAAGGCGAAAGCTCGCCAGCGGACGTGTTCTTTGCCCAGGACCCGGCGTCCCTCGGGACCGTGACCCTCGCAGGACTCTTCGCGACCCTTCCGTCCGGCATCCTCGATGCCGTCTCGTCCCGGTTCTCGGACACCGATGGGACATGGGTCGGCGTTTCCGGGCGCTCACGCGTGGTCGTATACGACGAATCGGTCGTCGATCCCTCCGACCTGCCCCAGACCGAGGACGGCTTCACGGACCCAGCGTGGTCAGGGAAGGTGGCCCTGGCGCCATCGAATGGATCCTTCCTCGCCTTCGTGGCGGCCAAGATCCTCATCGACGGAGAAAACGCCACGCGGACCTGGCTCGACGGAATGGCAGCCAACCAGTCCCCAACCTTCCCGAACAATTCGTCGATCGTGACTGCGGTCAACGATGGACAGGTGCCTGCCGGGCTCGTGAACCACTACTACCTCCTGCGAGCCCTCGCCGAGAACCCCGAACTTCCCGGCGTGAACTTCTTTTTTCCGACACCGACCGCCGGGTCGCTCGTGATGCCAGCCGGGGTAGGGATCCTGGCGTCATCCGATCACAGCGACGAAGCCGAGAGGTTCATCTCCTTCCTCGTGGATGAAGGAGCGCAGAGGTACTTCGCCGAGGAGACCTTCGAATATCCCCTGCTCTCCGGCGTTCCGGCGAATCCGCAGTTGCCTCCCCTCGATTCGCTGACGACCCCCGACCTCGACCTGTCGCTCCTGGCCACGACTCTCGACCTTGCAACCGACCTTGTCGCCGAGGCCGGCCTCCTGTGACCTTCGTATCCCGTGTCGGCTGATCGAAACGTCGTCGACATCGACGTCGTCACAGGAACATCGATCTCGGCGCCGGGGGGTACACCACCAACCGGCCGCAGGGCACCGTGGTGGCTATGGGTCGCTGCCGTTGCGATCCTCGTTCCCGTGGTGGTACCCGTCATGGCCATGCTCGTTCGGGCAGGGCAGGCCTCGGATGCCGCATGGCAAACGCTGTTCTCGGCGCGCACCGTTGAGCTTCTCGCGAGAACCCTGGGGCTCACCGCAGCCGTGACCGCCACAGCGTCGGCGATCGGAGTCGCGGGTGCATGGATCCTCGCGAGAACCGACCTCCGATTCAAGCGAGCGTGGGGCGTTGCCTTTGCCATGCCACTGGTCATCCCCTCCTATGTGCTTGCCATGGTCCTGCTGTCCGCATCGGGATCGCGGGGCCTCATTGCAGACCTCATCGGTGTTGGGCCCCCGTACCTGTCAGGCTTCGTCGGAGCGTGGTTGGCTCTGACGATCGCCACCTACCCGTACGTCTACCTCGTGTCGGCGGCCGCGCTCCACCGGATCGATCCTGCGATGGAGGAGGCTGCGCGGAGCCTTGGGGCGTCGCCAGGCCGTGTCATGCGCACCGTGGTCCTGCCTCACCTGCGACCGGCGATCGGTGCAGGTGCGCTCCTGGCCGCCCTGTACACGCTGTCGGACTTCGGTGCGGTGAGCCTGATGAGGTTCGATGCCTTCACCAGGGTGATCTACGCCCAGTACGCGGGGCGTCTCGATCGGACTCCAGCCATCGTGCTCTCCATCGTCCTCGTCGTCGCGGCTGTCATCGTGATCGTTGCCGAGCAACGCACCAGAGGTCGTGGTGCCTACTTCTCCAGCAAACCCATGAGGAGCCCGAGCCCGTACCGTCTCACGAGCCCCAAGCGAGCTGCGACGACAGGCTTCCTTGCCCTCGTGGTCGCTCTCGGTACGGCCGTTCCCATAGCCGTCCTCATCGCATGGTTCATTCGCGGTGTCCGCTCAGGTGTCGATGTCGGGATCCCGTGGTCAGCCATCGGCGGATCCCTCGCAGGCGCATCGCTGGCCGCAGTGATCGCCGTTGTGGCTGCAATCCCCATCGTGGTACTCGCTGTTCGCCACACGAGCCGAGCAACAGACTGGCTCGAGCGAACGGTCTATGTCACCTTCTCGCTACCCCACATCACCATCGCGATCGCCGTCGTCGCCTTCACCGTCCGATACGCGCGACCCGTCTACCAGTCGCTGCTCGTCCTCGTCGTGGTCTACGCAGGCATGTTCCTCGCCCAGGCAACCGGACCCGCAAAAGCATCCCTCCTCCAGATCGATCCCACCCTCGACGACGCTTCCCGATCGCTCGGCAAAGGGAACATGGCAACCCTTGCAAGGATCACCATCCCGATGATGTCTCGGGGTCTCCTTGCTGGTGGGCTCCTCGTATTCGTCACAACACTCAAGGAGCTGCCTGCCACCCTGCTGCTCCGTCCGAGTGGCTTCACCACCCTCGCCGTCAGGATTTGGTCATCCTCGAGCGAGTTGCTCTATACGAGGGCCGCCGTGTCGGCGCTCGTTCTGATCGGTGTGTCGATCATCCCGGTTTACTACCTTTCGATCAGGCCGAAGGAAGCAGCTGACTCATGACGGACACCATCATCTCGGCTCGGAACGTCCAGGTACGGTTCGGTGAGACCGTTGCGCTCGGTGGGTTCACACTTGACGTTCCCAGCGGTTCACTCGTCGCACTTGTCGGCCCTTCGGGCTGCGGGAAGACCACAGCCCTCAGGACGATCGCCGGATTCCAGGATGTGAACTCGGGAACGATCTCGATCAGGGACGTGCTGGTCAACGGCCCCTCCACGCACGTTGCGCCCGAGCGCAGACGGGTCGGCATGGTGTTCCAGGAGTTCGCCCTGTTCCCCCACATCACCGTCGCCGAGAATGTCGGCTACGGCGTCGATGGCGCCGACCGCGTCGAGCGGGTGCGATCCACACTTCGACTCGTCGGGCTCGACGGATACGGGGACCGCTTCCCCCATGAGTTGTCAGGAGGGGAGCAGCAGAGGATCGCCCTCGCGAGGGCCCTCGCCCCCGAACCCGAGGTCATCCTGCTCGACGAACCGTTCTCAAACCTCGATGCCCCCCAGCGAGAACGAATGAGGAGGGAGCTGCGCAAGATCATCCACGGCGCGGGCCTGACTGCCGTCTTCGTCACCCACGACCAATCTGAGGCACTGGCCATTGCCGACGTCATCGCCGTGATGCGGGACGGTGCTGTCGTCCAGGTCGGCACGCCCGACGAGGTCTACGCGCATCCGATCTCGCCGTGGGTGGCTCGGTTCCTCGGTGATGCCGTGATGGTCGACAGTGTCGTGCAAGCAGGTTCTGTCGCCACCATCTTCGGATCGGTCGAAGCGGACCTGGAGGAGGGCTCGGCGGTCACCGTCATGATCCGGCCGGAGTGGGTCCTCGTCACACCGTCATCGGTGGGCCAAGCGCGGATCATCGACAGGGAGTTCTACGGGCATGATCAACGCGTCGAGATCAAGGTCAGAGGCGGGTCGACGATTGAGGCACTGGTCTCTGGGCGTGTTCCCGTCCGCATCGGAGACACGGTGGACATCGAAATCACCGACTCCATCGTGTTTGCACTGGAACCGCTTCGCGGGACGTAGCAGGTAGC
>JAQAZV010000167.1:0-2680 GCA_032127155.1 Acidimicrobiia bacterium | reverse complement strand
CGTTTCGTCGGAGAAGGCGAGGAAATCGAGGGGTACTACAAGCATCGTCGTGGCGGTGTTCCGCACATTGCCGCTCCCCGTGCCGTCCTGGCCATCCAGAAGGCGGTTCGATCAGGCGATATGGCTGACTTCGATTCCTACCTCGACGTGGTTCAGGAGGAGCGGCCCGTGCTGGAGTTGCGCGACGTGCTCACCATCGGCGCTGTCGGTCCGGAGGTGGCGATTGATGAGGTCGAGCCTGTCGAGCGGATCATGCGTCGTTTCGTCACCGCAGCGATGTCCCTCGGGGCGCTGTCGAAGGAAACGCACGAGGATCTTGCCGAGGCGATGAATCTGATTGGCGCCCTCTCGAACTCCGGCGAGGGCGGAGAGGATCCTGCACGGTTCGGTACATCGAAGAACTCCGCGATCAAACAGGTTGCCAGCGGACGATTCGGTGTGACGCCTGCGTACTTGGCCTCTGCTGAGGAATACCAGATCAAGATGGCTCAGGGATCGAAGCCTGGCGAGGGCGGGCAGCTCCCAGGGCACAAGGTCACGCCCGAGATTGCCGCTCTGAGACACACCGAGCCGGGGGTCACGCTCATTTCACCGCCACCACACCACGATATCTATTCGATCGAGGACCTCGCCCAGCTGATCTACGACCTCAAGACGTTCAAGCCGACCGCGAGGGTGTCCGTGAAACTGGTGTCCGGACCGGGCGTAGGAACGATCGCGGTGGGTGTTGCCAAGGCCTCAGCCGACGCGGTCACCATCTCAGGGAACGGTGGAGGGACCGGTGCTTCGCCGCTCGTGTCCATCAAGCATGCAGGATCTCCATGGGAGCTCGGTCTGGCCGAGGCCCACCAAGCACTTGTTGCCAATGGGCTGAGGGCGTCCATTCTGGTCGAGACCGACGGCGGGATTCGGACGGGGAAGGACGTGGTGGTCGCAGCGATGCTCGGGGCGGATCGGTTCGGATTCGGGACCCTTCCACTCATCGCACTCGGATGCAAGATGGTTCGCCAATGCCACGAGAACACATGCCCAGTTGGGATCGCGACCCAGCGGGAGGACCTGAGGGCGAAGTACAGCGGATCGGTCGACCAGGTGGTGCAGCTGTTCCGCATGGTCGCCGAGGATGTTCGGCGCACCCTGGCTTCGATGGGTGCCAGATCGCTCGAGGAAGTGATCGGGCGGGGAGATCTCCTTGCGGCCCCTGACGAGGGTGTCGGACGGGATCTCACCACACTGCTCGTTCGCGCGGATGTGGGCGATGATCGTTCATTCCGCCGCCTCGTCCGCTCGCCCCTCGGTGAGCAGCTTGCCGAGGTGGGACGTGAGGCGTTACGGGGTCACCGTCGCCTCTCGGTTGCGTTCCCGATTCAGAACACCGATCGGGCGGTCGGAACACGGCTGTCCGGTGAGGTCGCCTCGCTGAAGGGGGATGCAGGCCTCGATGATGGAGCCCTCGCGATCCGGCTGTCCGGTACAGCAGGCCAATCCTTCGGTGCGTTCCTCACGGCCGGCATCGACATCGACCTCGACGGTGTCGGGAATGACTTCGTCGGGAAGGGCATGGGCGGAGGAACGATTGCCATCAGGCCATTCACCGATTCGTCCACGGTTCCCCACGGGGCAGGGAATGCCTGTCTCTATGGCGCTACCGGTGGCCGACTATTCGTCGCGGGCTCGGTAGGTCAGCGCTTCGCCGTCAGGAACTCAGGCGCTACGGCGGTTGTCGAAGGCACCTCAGACCATGCGTGTGAGTACATGACGGGTGGAACCGTCGTCATCCTTGGACCGGCCGGTCGGAACATCGCTGCCGGGATGACGGGCGGCACGCTCTACCTGTTCGATCCCCACACTGCGGTCAAAGGTCACTTGTCCGGATCGGCCCCGACCCCTCGGCGACTGACGACCGAGGACACCGAGGAGCTTGCTGCGATCCTTGCAGAGCACATCGCACGAACTCGCTCGTCGAACGCCGCGGCCATCGTCGACGACTGGGATGAGGCGCTACGGCGATTCTGGGTCCTACGGCCAGATCCGCCGAATATCACGGATGCAAAGGTGACTGACACGGTGGCAGTGTCACTGCCGGGTTGAGGTGCACACCCAGGGAACTGCCAGCCGCCGTGCATCGGTGTCTCGGCCAGCGGCGAGCGACCCACGGGAACAACCGTCGCGATCACTGGCAGCACCCGGTATGATTCACCTAGCCGCGTAGTGCAAAACCGCGTAGTGCAAAACCCGCGAGGAGTCAACGTGACGACAGTCGACATCGATCTCGGTAGCTATCAACTCGGTTGGTCTGACAACCAGGACGACTACGTCTACAAGCCCGAAAAGGGGCTGAACGAACAGCTGATCCGCGACATGTCTGCCATGAAGGGCGAACCGGAATGGATGCTCGACTTCCGCCTGAAGTCCTACCAGCGCTTCCTCCGCAAGCCGACCCCGACCTGGGGTGGTGCCGGCATCCTCGAAGCGATCGACTACGACGATATCTACTACTACATCAAGCCGATGGAGGGCCAGGCGAAGGACTGGGACATGGTGCCCGAGTCCATCAAGGACACGTATGAAAAGCTCGGCATCCCCGAAGCGGAGCGCAAGTATCTCGCAGGCGTCACGGCGCAGTACGAGTCCGAGGTCGTGTATCACCGCAATCGCGAGGATCTCGAAGGACTCGGCG
>JAQAZV010000166.1:0-2617 GCA_032127155.1 Acidimicrobiia bacterium | reverse complement strand
TCCACCGCCATTCTGGGTGATCCCTGCCGATCCGGATCCGTGATCATCCGCTGAGGCGAACCCGATGCTCCCTGCGGTGACCATGATGACGGCGACGAGAGCCACAACCCAGGCGAAGCCTCGCTTCGGACGTCCCGGACCTGGCACTTGCCCGCCCGCTGCCGCGGGTTTGCCGCTGAGAATGCGCACCGATCGGTACAAGCCTCTCCGATTCAAAAGGGCGTGGCCGATGGTGAGCAGGCCAACGGTGATACTCGACCACACGTGCATGCTCATCCAGGTACTTCGGGTGAGGCCGAGAACCTCGATGGCTCCTGCCCCTTGACCTCGCGAAACCAGGAAGTAGGGGATCAGCGCCGAAGCGGCAACCCAGATCCACCCGATCACCATGGTCGACGAGATGATCGACCGCAGCTGAAGGCGTGTGCGAGGCCACGGTGTTCTGTGGATTCGTGGGACTGCCATTTGCGCTTACTCCTTGGATGAGATTTCACGGTCAATCATCGACGTCGAATGTGTCGATCGTGTGAAGCCCCGGTGACAAGACCGTGTCGTATCCTCGGGAGACCGGTGGCGGGACTGCGGGTCCAACTCGAGCATTCGTCGCACCTGCGTGGAGATCGCTCACGAACACATCAGGCACGTGGGATCTGGTGGGATGAAGATCAGCCTTTCGGATCTGACTCTGTCCGGCAGTCGTACTGCACGAGTACATCATCGGTGAGGCTGAGAACCGGTGCACCCCTTCTGAACCAGCGAAGCACCTCCCGAGTCCAGGTGGCCACCGACGGAGGCCCCCGAGTGCCGCACGGATCGCGGGAGAATACGCGCTCACGTTGGAGTGTTGTAGTGGCCATGGACTCTGCAGAAGAACAACATCTCGCCTGGTTGGCCCGTTCGTTCGGGCGCACCGACTATCTCCCCCTCACACCGGAGGATCTCGAAGCCCTCTCGGGTGCAGGGAGCTACGTCGAGAAATACCCGGGGACCCACCTGATCAAGGAGGGTGACGACTCGCTTGCCGCTTTCGTGATCCGCAGCGGAGACGTCGAGTTGTTCAGAAGCCGCAAGAGCGGACGACTCGTGGTCGGGCGCGTCGGTCCGGGAGCCGTCATCGGCGACATCGCAATGCTGCGCACCCAGCCCTACATCTCGAGCGCGCGGGCAGTGACGCGGGTGGAAGCCTTCAGGATCGACCGCTCAAAACTCCTCCCGGTCCTCATTGAGCATCCAACGATCGCTATTCGGTGGCTGGTCGCCGGTTTGAACCAGCTCGAAGCGACCCAACGGCGTGTGCTCCGGCTGATGCGCCGAACGGTGAAGGAGCAGGTCGCTGAGATGGTCCTCGACGAATCCGACCGTTACGGCGAACTCCACCTGTCACAAGCAAGTCTCGCCGGACTGCTCGGGGCCAGCCGCCAGTCCGTCAATGAAGCCCTCTCCGAGCTACGAGACGAGGGGGCGGTCGAGACGGGGTACCGGGTCATCACCCTCGCAGACAGCGAAGCGCTTGCTGCGGCGGCAGGGCGCTAGTCGATCAGCGGATTCGCCACCATCCGAACCCGATCCCACCGACGGCACCTACTGCGGCGAAGGCAAAGGCCTCTACCAGTGGGCTTGGGAACACCTCGAACGCCGGTCCTTTCATTGCCCCGATGGCGAGCAACAGCAGTGCGGCACCCAGGGCGAGCGCTGTGCTGATCACACCGATTCGCAGCACCGAGGCTCGGTCGGCAGACGCTCCCTCGTCCAGCACGAGCAGCACGGGTGGAGCCGCTGCAACGAGGAACGGTGCCAGGTGGAAGGTCGTGGCGGGCCGGAGAAGGGCGACCGCTACCCAGAGGACAGTGAGTAGGGCACCCCAGACAAGGGCGCGGCGAATGTCGGTACGGGCAATGATTTGCGGGGTCATCTCAGCGTCAACCGTATTCGTGTGCCGGATCATCCCGTCATAGTCGGACATTCGACAGTCGGATACACCCGTGGCCGGTGGGTCCGTGCCCTCGAACTCTTGGAGACCGAGAGCGATGCGAGGGCCCGGGTGCGGCCGGCCGACTCCGGTACCGACATGTGGATCGACCACCCCGGCGTACACTCGTCGGGCAAGGAGACGCCATGTGCACCATCGGGGTAATGCGATTCGTTGACGGCAGCTACGCCCTGTTCAAGAACAAGGACTTCGGTCGTCCCTCCTTCGACGATCGGATCGTGCTCGAGTCGTCGGTCTTCGGCGTCGCCGGCCTCGTCACGTGGACCGGCGACGACGCTTCGCTTGACGAGGTCTCGGGCTTCTCAATCGGGGCAAACGCACACGGATTGTTGTGCTGTGATGCGAACGTGCGGACACTCCCCGATCACGCCAACCACGACGATCTCGTCGAGATCGCCCTGCGCGAGGCCTCCGACTTCGTGGGTGCGGTCGAGGCCGTTGCCGATGCGGTCGCCCGGCAGGCGTACGAGTGGGGGAATCTCGTGCTGATCGACAAGGATCTGGCCGGAGCGATCGAGGTCCGCGGTGATCGGATCGAGGTTGTCGTGAACGATGGAGCGACGGTCAGAACCAACCACCACATAGCCCTTGGCGCCACTGAGGGTGACGACAACATGGCAACGTCAC
>JAQAZV010000165.1:0-5276 GCA_032127155.1 Acidimicrobiia bacterium | reverse complement strand
AAAGTCCTTTGATCACAATCTTGCCATCATGCGCTCCCTCGAGGCCTTCACCCATCTGGGATATCCGGTACTCGTCGGAACATCGCGAAAGGGTTTTCTCGGATCCATCCTCGAACCCATTCGCGGGCACACCGAACCGTCCGACAGGGACGCCGCGACCGCTGCGACCGTGGCGACGGCTGTTCTCAGAGGCGCATCGATCGTGCGTGTCCACAATGTGGCGCTTGGGGTTGATGTAGCGATGACAGCCAAGGCTATGGTGCCGCTGAGGAGCTGATGACAAAGAAACCAACAGGTCTCGAACCACGTGGATTCCGGTGGGTGATCAAGGGTCGGCTCGCTGTCTCCGAGCGGATCGGTGGTCACGGCTTCCAGCATCGCAAGGTGCGAAGGGAAGAGGAGATCGTCTGGCTCAAGGAGCGCGGGATCAACACCGTGGTCAGCCTGCTCGGGGCAAATCAGAACTCCATGGCGTACGAGGTTGCAGGACTCCGATTCCTGTCCTGGGAAGTCGAGGCCGACATCGAGCCCGAGGAAGCCGTGCCGGTGTTCGCTGTCCTTGCCGACGCCCTTGCACCCGCCGGTGCAGCCGTCTTGGTCCATCGTGACACCATCGATGACACGTTGGGCGGTCTGCTTGCTGGCTACCTCATGTATTCGGGGATGATCGACGATGCGATCGTCGCGACCGATGTCATCCAACGCATCCTTGGTCGAGCCATCGGCCCGGAGGGCCGTCGCCTCATTCCCACAACCTGACGATGGCGTGCTGACCCATGGCGATCAGCTATGTCGCACTTGGCTCGAACCTCGGGGATCGTCGCGGACACCTCGATCACGCCCTTGAACGGTGCGCCTCCCTCGGCGAGGTGACTGCAGGATCGCCGATCTACGAGACCGATCCGGTCGGCGGGCCCGAGGGCCAGGATGCGTATCTCAATGCTGTCCTCGAGCTCAGCACCGAGCTGTCGCCTCGGGAACTCTTCAACGGACTCGCACGCATCGAAGAGGACAGGGGGAGGACGCGTGATGTCCGATGGGGTCCGAGAACCCTCGATCTCGATCTCCTTTGGTATGACGACATCGTCATGCGTGACCCTGACCTGTCGATTCCCCACCCCGGTATTCGAGCGAGGCCATTCGTTCTCGCACCCCTGACCGACCTCGCTCCGGCTGTCGGTGACGAGCTCGGTCCGTTCTCAGATTCGTATCCGGCAGCTGGCGCGCCGGGGATTTCGCGAATCAGTGGACCCGTGCATCCCGACGGATCGCGCTGGATGGTCGGCTTCGCAGACGCCATCCAGCTCGCAGGGGAGGGGACGCAACGATCCTGTGTCGCGCACCCCGACTGGGCGAACACGTCCGAGGACGCCTTCGGGGCGTTCCTCGTGGGCGTCGCCCTCGAAGCTGTCCGCGGCGTCGCACCAGGAACGAGCCCCTCGCACTTCACCTATCGCTACTTGCGAGCGGTCCCCGCGGGCGTGCAGTTGGAGGTGGACATCGTCATTGACCGACAGAGCCAACGATCGATGGACTGCACGGTGTCCCTCGCTGCTGGTGGCACGCTCTACGGGCGCTGTACGGTTGGTGTCCTTACCCACCCGCCGACGCCTCGGGAAGGCCCTGGGGCTCCCTCGATCCTTCGTCGGTCGGAGTGCGTCCAGGCCCATCGGCTCGTCGCCGCGACGGGTCGCACCGTGGGTATGTCCCTGCGCTCGTGGGACCCGCTCGAGCGTTGGGACCTCCCAGACCTCATCGACGGAACAGAGCAGGTCGTGAGGGCTTGGAGCCCGAACGTGGTCTTCGGTGGCAATGATCCGTACCTCCATGCGGCGTCGATCGTGATGCCGATCGATGCTCTCATCTGGCCTGCAACGCTCCAGAAGGTGGGGGGACTCCCGACGGAGGGGGTGCTGAGCACACCAACCGTTGAACTCACCGCTCGATTCGCCGATATCTCCAGGGAGGCCTGGCTCCGATGCGAAGCAACGATCGATCATCTGACCGACAAGTCCGTGTCCGGATCCGTCAGGGTATGGGGTGCTGACGGAACCTATTCGGCGATCGGACACTCGCTCAACCTGGTTCGTCGCTGAGGGGTCCGCTTCGATCTAGCCTTGTCCGTGGACCGATACCCAATGGATCGGAGCCTCATGAATATCGAGATCTTCGGAGCTGGACGAGCTGGTGGTGCGATCGCGCTCGCCGCTTCACGAGCCGGCCATCGGATCGTTGGTGTTCGGACCCGGAACCCGAATGCTGCTGCAGCCCTCGAGGACCTGGTTCCCCTCGTTGACGGCACTGCGGATCTCCGCATCCTTGCCGTCAGTGACAACGCCATCGAGTCGATCGCCTCGAACCTGGTCGACGCCGCACCCACTCCAACCGTGCACCTCTCGGGAGCTCGGTCGATCCGGTTGCTCGACCCCCTCGCCGAGGCCGGTATCGCTGTCGGCTCCTTCCACCCCCTCCAGAGCTTTCCCGATGCAGTTCGTGGTGCCGCACGTCTTGGTGGCGCATGGGTGGCGATCACCGCCGATGAACCGTTCGCAGCAATTCTCGATGACTTCGCTGCTTCCCTCGGATGTATTCCGTTCCGGCTCGACGACGCTGCAAAACCCCGGTATCACGCTGCGGCGAGCGCTGTTGCGAACTTCACCGCAGCCTGCCTCGGTGTCGGTGCCCGGATACTCGCCGATGTCGGTGTTCCCTTCGAAGCCACACAACCGCTCGTGGAGGCTGTCGTGGCGAATTGCTTTGATCAGGAGCCTCGCACCGCCTTGACGGGACCGATTGCGAGGGGGGACACCGAAACGGTCGCCGCCCAGATCGCTGCCGTCAGGGATATGGACGACGACACTGCGGAGGCCTTCGTCGATATGGCACGGGCAACAGCGAGATTCGCCGGATCGTCTGCAGAAATGCGCGAGGTCATCGGATGAGGATCGTTCACACATTCGAAGAGGTGCGGGAGGCCGCACGGGGCACCGTGGGTCTCGTTCCGACGATGGGATTTCTCCACGAAGGACACCTGAGCCTGGTCGGGGAGTCTTCTTCGGTGTCCGACTTCACTGTCGTGACGATCTTCGTGAACCCACTCCAGTTCTCCGACGCTGACGATCTCGAGACGTATCCCCGTGATCTCGAGCGCGACGCGACCGCGGCGGAGGCAGCAGGGGCTGATCTGCTCATCGCTCCGAGCGTCGGCTACATGTACCCGGAACCACTGCGGACCTCCGTGACCGTCTCGGGAGCAACAGCTTCGATGGAGGGGCTCCATCGACCGGGGCACTTCGAGGGTGTGGCAACGGTCGTGGCGAAGCTTTTCGCTGGCATCCGACCCGACATCGCGTTCTTCGGGAGGAAGGACGCCCAGCAGCTCGCCGTCATATCGACCCTCGCGCGGGACCTCTCCTTTCCTGTGAAGGTGGTGGGGTGTCCTGTCGTACGGGAGCATGATGGGCTCGCCCTGTCCAGCAGGAACATCCGACTCGACTCCTCGCATCGTGCCGAAGCGCGGGCCATCTCCACCGGGCTCATGCACGCCGCAGATCTGATCGAATCAGGGCTGGAGGAGGCTGCCGCGCTCACACACAGCACGGCGCAAGCCATCATGTCTGCAGGCGATGTAGCGATCGACTACGTCGAGCTCGCTGACGCGATGTCGGCAGCACCTTCCGACCGCGTCGGCGGCCGACAGTTCCTCGCCGTTGCTGGCAAGGTCGGTCCGGTGCGACTCCTCGACTCGATCACGATTGAACATGGCATTGTCGACCGCGGATTCGTCCTGTCATTGCCAAGCATCCTGTATGGAGGTTCCTGAATGCTGCTCACCATCGACGTCGGCAACACACAGATTGCCCTCGGCATGTTCAACGAGGAAGAGCTCATCGGCCATTGGCGGGTATCGACGAAACCCGAAGAGACGTTCGATGAGATCCGCTGGCAGCTGACAGGGATCCTCGGGGCGGACGGGTTCGCCCAGAGCGACATCCTCGGCGTGTGCGTGTCGAGTGTCGTCCCCGCAATGACGGCGACAATCCGCAGGGTTGCCCCCCATGTGGTCTCTGGGTCTGTGGTCGTCGTCGAACCAGGCGTACGGACCGGTATGGCGATCGAGATCGACAACCCCCGCGAGGTCGGCGCTGATCGCATCGTCAACTCCGTCGCAGCTCGAGCTCGGTACGACAGCCCTGTCGTGGTGGTCGACTTCGGAACGTCGACGAACTTCGACGTCGTCGGTCCCTCGGGTGCGTATCTCGGAGGTGCGATCGCACCGGGGCTGGAGATCAGCACCGATGCACTCGTCTCGGGGACGGCAGCGCTTCGCAGGGTCGAGTTCTCCCCTCCGCGATCAGTGATCGGGAAGGGCACCGTCGAGGCGATCCAGTCAGGTGCCATCTTCGGCCATGCGGGTCTTGTCGACGGCATCATGGAACGCATCGCAGCGGAGTTCGAGGGTCCTGTCACGAGGGTGGCGACCGGAGGATTGGCGCCTACCATCGTTCCCCACTGCTCGAGTGTCGACATCGTCGATCCCTACCTCACACTCGAAGGGCTACGCATCATCTTCAATCTGAACCAGGAAGGCGTATGACGGATCCGATCGTTCCCGACGACGAGGTGCTCGACGACGCCCTCGCGCTCGAGTCGCATCCGCTCACCATGGCGAGGCTTGCCAAGTACCGACGTGCCATGGACAACGGTGGATTCCCCTATCGATTCGACCGATCCGATACTGCTGGCGAACTTCACGACCGGTTCCGTGACCTCGAAGCCGGTGCGGCCACGGGTGCGACGGTCAGTGTCGCTGGTCGGCTGATGAACACTCGTGAGATGGGAAAGCTGATCTTCGGCGTGCTCTCGGACGCAACAGGGACAATCCAGCTGTTCGTCGATCAGCGAACCCTCGGCGATGGAGAATTCGAGGCGTTCACCGACCTCGACAGCGGGGATTGGGTCGGGGCCACCGGTGAGGTCATCACCACCAAACGCGGTGAGCTTTCCGTGAGGATTTCAGCATTTCAGCTCCTCCAGAAGAGCCTTCGTCCCATGCCGGACAAGTGGCATGGGTTGAAGGACGTCGAGGAGCGGAGTCGGCGGCGGTACATCGATCTGATGGCGAACCCCGAGGCGAGGCAGACGGCACTCAGCCGGTCTCGCATCATCTCGGAACTCCGAAGCCAGTTCGAACGACGGGGATACGTCGAGGTCGAGACCCCGGTTCTTCTCCGGGAGGCGACGGGAGCGACTGCTCGACCATTCGACACGCACCA
>JAQAZV010000164.1:0-4868 GCA_032127155.1 Acidimicrobiia bacterium | reverse complement strand
CAAGGATCGGAATTGGGAGAATCGTCCCGGCTCGCCGAGATTGGCCCTGAGCGAGTCGACGTAGTCAGCGTGATCCGGAGGTTGCGTGCCGGGATACATGTTCTTCCGGTAGTACCCGACCCAGGCTGAACGTCCCCACGGCGGCGTGAGCATCACCCCGAAGGCTGCCTTCTGCCACCAGGTGAGGGGAACCTCCCTCACGAAGGGGCCAATGAGGACGATGCCTGCGACCTTGTCCGGTGAATCTGTCGCCGCCAGGACAGCCGAAGCGCACGAAAGCGAGTTGCCGACCAGCACAGCAGGTCCTCCGCCGAGTTCGTCGACCATCGCGAGGAAGTCGGACGCGACGGCTGCGTCGTCAAGCTCGTCCCAGTCGGAGGACGACTCACCCATGCCGCGGAGGTCCATGGTCACGAACCGAATCCCTGCCTCGGCCATGGCTTTGCGAATGTGCCGGTAGGAGTGTCGAAGGTCGCCGATCCCTGGTGCGGCGATCACGAGGGGACCATCAATCTCGTTGTCGTCGTACGACAGCCGTCCGTCCGGTCGGGCGATCATGAGGGTTCTTGGTGTCTTCATTGCATGGATCCTTTCGGAGAGTTGGGTTCATGTGCGAAGGCTGCGATGCCTATCGACCAGGTACGTCCAATGTCGGCGTCCTGTGGGAATCGGTCGGCAAGCTCGAGGGTGACCATGCCGTGGGCGAACGCCCACGCAGCCCGAGCCCTCTCGTGATCGCCCGAGAACGCTGCGAGGACCATCGCACGGGCGCGCTGCTCGGTCGCGATCGCCGGCGCATCCTGCGGGAGGGGGCTACTGTTCATGAGCGCATACAGGTGTGGGCGCTCGCGCGCCCACCGCCGATAGGTGCACGAGATGACGGCAATCGGGTCGCCACCTTCAGCGAGAGCAGCATCGAAGGCATCTCCGAGGTCTCGAAACCCATCGGCGATGAGCGCGACCTCGAGCTCGCGCTTGTCGGCGATGTGCTTGTACAGCGAAGGAGCCTTGATTCCGAGCTCTCTGGCGATTCCGCGCATCGTGAGCCCTGCCGGTCCCTCCCGCTCCAGGAGTTCACCGGCGACCTGCACGATCTGATCTCGACGATCCGTATCGGCGATTGACATCCACTCACCATCGACTTTCATCCCATCGAACCGGGGCTGGCTAACGCTGTTAGCCCACGATATGCTAACGGCGTTAGCTTGTCAAGGGGGAGGGCGTCGCTGCGCTCGGCGTTAGCAGTTCGGTACGGGTGAGCGAGGCGAACACGCCTCGTCCAACCGCATCCCTGGTGAGCTGCATCTGGAGGCAGGGCACGAGCGTCCGGTCCAGGACAAACCGCAATGTCACGCTCGATCTGCGCTGCCTCGAGAGTCTCCACCGCACTCGATGATGTGAATGCCGAACCGATGCCCATGACGGACACGACTGGGCCTCGCTTCGCGTCGGCGTTACACGAAGTACGAACTCAGGCTGTGGTATCCGGGACGGCGCCGTTGCCGAGCGAGCTCGGGGCGAGAATCGTCGTCCCCTCGAGCATGCGGTACGACGCCCACACAGCGACACCTATCCCAAGAAACTCGAGCGCCTCCTCGAGGGTGACCGCAGAGCGACTCGGCTCGAAGTACCCGATGATCTCTATGCCCACTCCTCCGAGGACGAACAACAGTCCACCAGCGAGCAGGAGCAGGGAGTTCGCCCTATCGAGCCTGAGAAGTCGCAACGCTCCACGCCCGGCATAGATCATGACGATCACGCCCACGACGGCGTAGACAATGATCCAGACACCGTGGTCACCCGCGAAGGGTGTTCCCCACCCGAGGCGAACAAACATCTTGGTGATTCCCTCGTGAATCGCTACTGCTTCATCAATGGAGAAGTAGATCGCTGCCAGGCTGAAGACGTTGACGGCACGGGCCACGTCGCGTTCACCCTCTTGAGAGGCGCGCAGAGCAACGATCGCAAGCGTCACCGCAAGGATCAGCAACTGCGTGGATGCCCACCACGCAGGGAGTGAGGCCTCAGCATCCAAGGACAGCCGCTCCCCAATGTCGTCACCGAGCGCCCGAGACACCATGTCACCGACCACCAACGCCATCGTGATGCCGACGAGGAAACCCAGGACAACGCGATCGGACGGGCGACGCACGGACATGAACGACGATTGAGGGGCGTCCGACACCGACCCTGGTTCCACCTCTTCAGTCTGCACCCGCCGTACCTCCGCGGTGAGTTCAATTCGAGCAGCAGCCCCCGGTGGTTGAACGACACCCCCGGCTCCACGGAAGCCTAGGACTGATCCTGGACTCGCGTTCCGACGGTGTCGCGAACGACCTGAGGTGTTCGTTGCCCTACCGGATCAGGCGAGTCGCCCGTTTGGCCACACCGGCACCCTCGCCTGACGGCCCGCCTCAAAACTCCTTGCCCTCGGTGAGCCAGAGGGTGAGTTCCTCGCGATTGGGGATGTGGAGCGTCCCCGAGCGGACGAAGTAGGCGGTATCGACGTAGTCGATCGCCGCTGGATCGTGGGTTGCCATGACCACGGTTGTTCCACCGTCCGCGATGTCCCTGAGCATCTGGAGGATGCCGGCACCGGTGTGGGTATCGAGCTCGCCCGTCGGCTCGTCGGCGAGGAGGTACATGGGGTCGTGGACGAGCGCACGTGCGATCGAAACGCGCTGCTGCTCACCGCCGGACATCTCATCGGGGCGGTGGTCGATGCGCCCAGCCATACCAACGGAGGCAAGCGTTTCCTCGACCTTCCGCCGTGCGTCACCTCCCCTACCGCCGTTGAGGCGCAGGGACACGTCGACGTTCTCCCGAGCCGAGGCAAGCGTCAGCAAGCTCGCAGACTGGAACACGAACCCCAGCTTCGAGCGTCGGACCTTCGCAGCGGCTCCCTCGGAGAGCTGGTCGACGCGTTCGTCGTCGATCCATACCTCGCCTTCGTCAGGTCGTTGGAGGAGCCCGAGCATGTGGAGTTGTGACGTCTTCCCTGAGCCCGAGGGACCGAAGAGCGAGACAAAGGTTCCGCGCTCGACTGCAAGATTGACGTCGATCGCCCCGACGGCCCCGTTGGGATATCTCTTCGTGGCGTTGCGAAGCTCAAGACTCATCGCTCACCTCCGGCTCGAGGAGGAGGCCTTCCGGAACCACCTTCACCCTGACCCTGTCGTCAATGCCGGCTTCGATCATCATGTCTCTGGGTAGCTGGACAGTCCCGCGGTTGTCGACGGCGACAAGTTCCGTTGCACCTCGCCTGCTCTGCGTTGCGATCCTGCCGTCGGCAATCCGTACAACGCGATCGGTTCGCTGGGCGATCGCAACGTCGTGGGTAACCACGAGGACCGAAAGACCACCCTCGTGCGAGAGCTGGCGCAGCAGCTCGAATATCTCAAGGGATGTCTCGGTGTCGAGCTCACCGGTCAGCTCGTCGGCAAGGAGCAGCTTCGGGCCAGGGGCCAGGGCGACACAGAGGGCCAGGCGCTGCTGCTCGCCACCGGAAAGCGTATGGATCTGCGCGTGTGCCTTCCCCCTGAGTCCGACGGCGTCGAGCAGCGCCATCCCTCGCTTCTTCCGTTTGCGTCCACCGATCCCACCGAGGAGCAGCGGAAGCTCCACGTTCTGGATCACCGTGAGGTACGGGATCAGGTTCCTCGTGAAGTCCTGCCACACGAACCCGACATCCCTGCGGTAGTACGTGGTCAGATCCTTGTGGCTGATGTTCGAGAGGTTCCGGTCAACGACGGTCGCCCTGCCTGCGGACGGCTTCTCGAAGCCCGCGAGGATGGTCAGCAACGTCGACTTCCCTGCACCGGAAGCGCCGACGATCGACATGAATTCACCCTGTTCCATCGTGAGGTCGAGGCCCTGGAGGGCGACAACCTCCAGATTGCCCTGCTTGTGGATCTTGATGAGGTTCTGGCAATCGATGATCGATGGCATCAGCGGTCCACCTCCCTCAGTACCTCGCTCATCCTTCGTGCGGAGACTCGCCGTGTCGCCCACAACACCGATGCGATGAGCAGCAGGCTGACGAGGGCAACATAGATCCCGAGCTGCACCCTTGGCACCGAGATCAGGATCGATGGCACGATCAGATCGGCCGTCTCCCCGAGCTGGAGGAAGGGAAGCATGATCGCGACGAGGAGGATCCCGCCAATCACGCCGATGGCGGCTCCCAGCCCAATGACCACGAACTGCTCAAGGGCGAAGGTCACCCCGACGGCAGAACGATCGAATCCGAGGGCCCTCAACACACCCATCTCCCTCGCCCTGCGGCTCACGGCGAGCAGGACGTAGCCGGTGACGCCAGCAAGTGCCAGGACGACACCCGTTGCGACACCAACGAACAGGATGGCAACGAGTCCAACCTGGACCGGTCGGCTCGAGAAGGCGGCCTCGGCCCCCCCGATGGTGATGACGATCTCCGGCACATCAGCCATCTGGCCGGAGACGAGTCTTGTCACGCCGTCGGGATCATCGGTGGCGATCCACAACTCCTGGGGTCCCTCCACCCTGGACACAGCACCGGACAATGACCAGGAGGCGTTGCCATTGGTCCATGCGTTGTAGGTGTCGAGATCGATGACCATGACCCCGTCACGCCTCGGATCCGTGGCTGTGGGAACCTGTTCGATGAACCCGACAACTTCTCCGTTGATGATCTGCGAACCGACGGAATAGCTCGACACTGAACCAGGCGTGAGACCGGCGATGGCGGCTGCCTCCCGATCGAGCAGGACCTTCAGATCTGGCGGGATGCGCCACATCTGGGGAACCGCGGTGTTGGCTCTGGTTCTCTGGGTAGGAAGCGTCCAACGAATCGCCTCCCCTTCCTTCCACAGGGGATCGGCCTCGATCTG
>JAQAZV010000163.1:0-3073 GCA_032127155.1 Acidimicrobiia bacterium | reverse complement strand
CCTGGCCTCGACGGGCACGACCGCGGGGCGAAGGTCGTTGCGCGTGCACTCAGGGACGCCGGGTGTGAGGTCATCTACACCGGGCTGCATCAGACCCCAGAGCACATCGCCGAGATTGCCATCCAGGAGGATGTCGATGGGGTTGGTCTCTCCGCCCTGTCCGGTGCCCACCTCACACTCTTCCCGAGCGTCGTCGAAGCCTTGAGGGCCAGGGACGCTGGGGACATCGTCGTGTTCGGTGGGGGAATCATTCCCGAGCCTGACATCCCGAAGCTCGAGGCCGCAGGGATCTCACACATTTTCGGACCAGGCACGTCGCTCGAAGCGATCCAGACGTGGGTGACCGAGCAGTTCGGCGAAGCACCGTGAAGCAGCCAGAGGAGGACCGGTGAAGATCCACGAATACCAGGCGAAGGCCCTGATGTCGGACCGCGGCATCGCGGTTCCGAAGGGCGTTGTCGCCACAACGGTCGCCGAAGCGGTTGCCGCCGTCGGACCGCTGATCGAATCCACCGGGAACCCCGTTGTGGTCGTGAAGTCACAGATCCATGCTGGTGGCCGTGGGAAGGGACGCTTCAAGGAGCACCCTGACGTCGGCGGGGTCAACGTCGTTCTCGAAGGGCTCGCCGGCGGGATCCCTGCTGCGGAGGCGAGGGTGAGGGAACTCGCGACGGCGATGCTCGGATCGACACTCGTGACGGTCCAGACCGGTGAGGAGGGCAAGCGGGTCAACCGCCTGTACATCGAGCAGGGCATCGACATCGCGACGGAGCTGTACGTGTCGGTACTGCTGGACCGTGCAACGAGTCGCAACATCATCATGGCATCGACCGAGGGTGGTACCGAGATCGAGATCGTTGCCGAGGAGACGCCGGAGAAGATCCTCATGGAGGAGATCGATCCAGGGTTCGGGCTCCTCGATTTCCAGGCGCGTGAGCTTGCTGCGGGTCTCGGTCTCGAGGGGGATGCCGCACGCAATGGGGTTCGATTCCTGCACGCCCTGGCCGCGGCATCTGTTGAACTCGACACTGATCTGGTGGAGATCAATCCGCTGGTGGTGACAACGGATGGGACCGTGATGGCCCTCGATGGGAAGATGTCCTTCGAGGCCAATGCCCTGTATCGACATCCCGATGTCGTAGCACTCAGGGATGAGAGCGAGGAGGATGCAGCCGAGCTCACAGCCAAGGAGTACGGCCTGTCCTTCATCAAACTCGATGGAACCATCGGATGCATGGTGAATGGCGCTGGCCTCGCAATGGCGACCATGGACATCATCAACTATGTCGGAGGGGAACCAGCCAACTTCCTGGATGTGGGAGGGGGCGCCGACAAGGATCAGATCGTTGCAGCCTTCAAGATCATCACAGCAGACCCCAACGTAAGGGGGATCTTCGTCAACATCTTCGGCGGAATCATGCGCTGTGACACCATTGCCGAAGGCGTCGTCGAGGCCGTCAGGGAAGTTGGCCTCGAGGTGCCTCTCGTCGTCCGCCTGGAGGGCACCAATGTCGACAGGGGGAAACAGATCATCGATGATTCGGGGCTCAACGTCGTCAGTGCCGCTGACATGAAGGACGGAGCGATCAAGATCGTGGAGCTGGCCAGATGAGCGTGCTCGTGAACAAGGACACCAGGGTGCTGGTGCAAGGGTTGGGGAAGACAGGCCGTTTCCACTCCGACAAGGCAATCGCATACGGTACGAACATGGTCGGAGCCGTTCACCCGTCGAGAGCTGGCGAGATCGAGGTCTTCACAGGGGAGACGGACCATTCGGGGGTCGAGGGTCGCCCGGACTCCTACGACGTTCGGGTTCCCATCTTCAGGGATGTCGCAGAGGCTGCCAAGGCTACGGGAGCGAACGCAACCGTCGTCTATGTTCCTCCGCCGTTTGCCGCCGACGCAATCATGGAGGCGGCTGCCGCTGGTATCGAGCTGATCATCGCAATCACGGAGGGGATTCCCGTTGCCGACATGGTGGTGGCGAAACGGTATCTCCAGGACAAGGACGTGCGACTCGTCGGACCCAACTGTCCCGGTGTGATCACGCCGCGCCAGTGCAAGATCGGGATCATGCCGGGGTACATCCACACCCCGGGCAGGGTCGGCGTCGTGTCGCGGTCGGGCACCCTCACGTATGAAGCCGTTCATCAGCTGACGTTGAACGGGCTCGGTCAGACGACCGCGATCGGTATCGGCGGTGATCCCGTCAATGGCACGAACTTCGTCGATTGCCTCTCGTTGTTCAACGACGATCCGGCCACGGAGGGCGTCATCATGATCGGTGAGATCGGGGGGACGGCTGAGGAAGAGGCAGCCGCGTGGATCACCCAATACATGACGAAGCCGGTCGCAGGCTTCATCGCTGGAACCTCGGCACCCCCTGGGAAGCGGATGGGGCATGCCGGTGCGATCATCTCCGGCGGCAAGGGAACCGCAGACGCGAAGATTGCGGCCCTCGAGGCGGCAGGTGTCACCGTCGCTGCAACCCCTACCGACATGGGGTCGGTAATGCTCGAGGCACTGTCCGCCTGACGGGTCACCAATCGAGACAGCCGTCTTCAGGTGGTTGGACCGTGAACCACGGCATCGACCGCGGGTCAGTGCCCGTGGCACGATGACGTAGGCTTGCGTTCATGTACGCAGAGGCATACCGCAGGGGCTACGACCGCGTCGTGGCCTTCATGGAGGATCGCGATCCTGACATCCGGGTTCCGGCCTGCCCGGAGTGGACGGCTGCCGATGTCGTGCGGCACCTTGCAGGGATCTCGTCAGACATGGTGGAAGGCGTCGTCGAAGGTTTCGCAAGCGAAGAGTGGACGCAGCGCCAGATCGATGCCCTGGCGGATGTGTCGTTCGATGAGGTCCTCGTTCGATGGGCATCGACCATCGACGTGGCCTCGGAGAGGCTCGATGACATGGAGTCCGCAGGCCTCCCGGAGCGCGTGCCTTCGGCGCTCGGCATGATTCCGACATCCGCATTGGGAGCGATGGCCATCAGCGACATCCTCCACCATGAATTCGACCTGCGAAACACCTATGGGGATCGCTCCGGTAGGGACCTGATGGACAT
>JAQAZV010000162.1:0-23604 GCA_032127155.1 Acidimicrobiia bacterium | reverse complement strand
TCACCAAGGCTCGCCGCATCGAGAAGCGTGAATCTGCCTCCCTGGACAAGCGGTGGGATGTGATCATGGACCGCAACCGAGTAGGTGGCATCCAGCCACGCGAAGTGGCCCCCGACAACCATCGGTTTCGAAGGGGGTGTGGACGAACGATCCGTGCGTGGGGGTCCAACGACGACGAACGCGCCCTCGGCTGCCGAAACCAATCCGTCGGTGAGCTGGGACGTCGTACCGGTCTCAGCGGTGTCGAGGATCGCGGCAACATCGCCAAACCCTCCGGAGTGGCCATCGAGGAGCACCCGAAGCGCCCTTCGGCACACCCGTGTCGCAACGGACGGATCGGCCGTGATCAGGGGTGCGGTCGGAATCAGGATCCGATCACCTTCGGTTCTCACCGTGATGCCAGCGGCCAGGGCTTCCAACATCTCGTCGTCGGTCCGCAGCAGGGAAGCTGACCGTGCAAATCCCTCCTGTGTCGCGGGTCCGAGAGCATCGGAGAGCACCGGCATCACCGAGTTCCTGATACGCGATCGCGTGAATCGGTCATCGACATTCGCCGCATCATCGACATAGGGCAGCACGAGACCGTCGGCAAGGTCCCGAAGCATCGCCTTGGAGAACGGGAGGAGTGGGCGTCGCCATGGCCCCCTGGATGGGGGAATTCCGCCAAGACCCGATGTCCCTGAGCCAGCGGCGAGTCTCATCAGCACGGTCTCGGCCTGGTCATCCATGGTGTGACCTGTGAGCCCCACGTCATCGTCCGACATGATGTCTTCCATCGCTCGATAACGCGCCCTGCGAGCCCTCGCTTCGAGATTCGCTCCTGGTTGGATCGGGGCGTCGAGCACACGGATGGGAACCTCAACGGTACGAGCCACCGCCTTCGCTGCGCCGATCAGGGCGCGAGTGGAGTCGAGATGGTGGTCGACGAACACGGCTCGGAGGCTCGGAGCATCGACCTCGAACGCCGCGGCGAGCAGGACCGCCGAGTCTGCTCCTCCCCCGAGGGCAACGAGACACGAATGGCCATCGACCGCTCCGGCGACGGCGGCCGTGACCTCGGGGTTCACCCCGCCATGCGTTTGAGCCATGCGGCGGGGTCCTCGATCTCGGACAGCGTCGGAAGCGCCTCCGGCGACTCCCATGCCATGGCGAGTGCGTCCCACGACGCCTTCTGCTCGACACCGCGGATGAAGGCAGCACCGAGGTCGTACTGTTTGAGCTTCATCTCCATGCCGATCAGTCGCATGATTGTCGCCGTCTTGGGGTCCTTGCGGCGTGCGGTCAACACAGCGGACATGCGTCGGACGTCGACGATCTCCCGCTCACCGACGCGGTCCATGACGACGTGGCCGTGACCTTCGAGCAGGGACATCAGTGCCTGGACACGGTCGAGGACCTCTCGTTGCTCGTCGCTGGCAAGGAGACCGAGGATTCCAGTGTCGCTGATCGGGTCCTCGCCTCGCTCCCTCGCTTGCATGACTTCGGCAGCGATACGCGCCATCTTCCCCTTCTCGCGGGACCGGCGTTCTGTCAGTTCGTCGACGAGGGACAGGAAGTAGGAACGCATCCAGGGGACACCGGTGAACTGTGCCCGGTGTGCGCACTCGTGCAGCGCTACCCAGAAGCGGAACTGGGAGGGGCGAAACTCGTGAGCTCGCTCCATGGCCAGGACATTCGCACCGACGAAGAAGACGGAGTCCCCAACCTCATCGTCGCCAGTCGGGACGACGAGTTCGTATTGACCGAGCACCCTACGCGACAGGAAGCCGAGGACCGCGCCGAGTTCCGCACCGAGCACCTTGCTGCCGATGGCCGAGACAGGAGAGCTGTCGGTGCCACGCGGACCGTCGGTGGACGCTTCCGAGTCCTCTGGATCCTCGAGATTCGCGAGCGCCTCCTGGAGTGGCGCGAGTAGGGCGGTGAATGCCCCGATGTTCGCTTCGACCCACTCGGCACGACTGACGACACCCACGTTGGGATGCCCAGGAAGTTCGAGACCGGTCTCGGTAGCAACGAGATCCGATGCTCGAGCCACAAGCTCGGGTGCCATCAACGCAAACTTTCGCTCGTGGTATGTGCCGGCAAGTGGGTACTGCCCCGAGAATCGGCTGGCAACGGCAGCCGTCGTGTCCCAATCGACTTTGGTCATGGCGACAGCCTACGGGCGTCGAAGGTGTCCGTGATCCGGAGCGCATCGTGCGCTCCGGCATCCACCATCACGAACCACTGACGACCTTGTAGCGGTGACGGATGCTGCGGTTGTACCCGATCAGCAGTCCGACGATGAGGATCGCGGTGATCACGACGATGGTGGGATAGATGAAGCGCGCCGTCCATGGCTGCGCCTCTTCCTTCGGTTCGACCACAGGAATGACAACGGCGGGTTCGCCGTCTTCAAACGTTTGCTCAGCGACCGTCGTGGTGGTCGCCTCCGGTTCGGTTTGACTCTCGGTGGCAAGGGCTGGCACTGCACACACGACGATCACCGAGGATGCGATGGCGACGAGGATGGCGGCGCGGGCTCGTTTCATGCAGGGGAGATTAGGCACTTTCGCGCCTCGACGGGATCACCTGTCGTCCGTTCATCACAGCGACGCACCCGACGACGACGCGATACTCAACCGATCGCACAATGAAGAACGGCACCTCAGGGGTGCCGTTCTTCATTGTGCGAGAACAGTTGTCGTCGTCAGTCGCCGGAGGTGACGATGCGACCCCGCAATCGGGGGTACTTGGTGGGAGCGTGTGCGTAGCACCACTCCCGGCGGTTGTACTGGGATAGCTTCGTGGTGCAACTCTTGTCCGCACACGTCCGCGCTCCGGCGTACGTCTTCGGCGGTCGGGTCGCCCCTGTGAACTTGCGGCCTTTGAGACCTGTTTCCTGCATGCTGACCTCCATTGGTCCTGGCTGGGACCTCTGACGTCAGCAGTCAGCGTCCCCCGTGTTGCGTTCTTGTTGTATCAACGCTCGAAGGTGGTCAAATAGTTCCGGCGGCGGCTGGGATTTTCCGCACGACTCGATCTTCGCCCGCAGCTTTCGCTCGAACTCAAATGCATCGGTGCATTTGCTGCACCGCTTGAGATGCATCGTGACCCTGGAACGCCGGGTCAGGGTCATCTCGTCGTCGATGTACTGGTAGACGTACTCGACGGCGTGTTCGCAACCACTCATGGCGTTGGCTCCACTAGTCCATGTTCCACTGCCAGGTTCCACAACTTCCTTTGGAGCGCTTTTCTTCCCCGATGCAGCCGCGACATCACCGTTCCGATGGGAACGTCGAGGATTTCAGCGATCTCCTTGTACGAAAAACCGTCGACATCGGCGTACAGGACGGGTAGCCGGAAGTTCTCGGGGAGGGACTCGATGGCCTCGATGATGTCCTCGTCGACGAACATTTCGAGGGCTGTGGTCTCTGCACTTTCGGTGGCGCCTGACTGTTCGCCGAGCCGTCGGTACAGGTAGAGGTCCTGAAGCTCACCGAGTTCGACCTCGTTGGGTCGACGCTGAGCCTTGCGATACTTGTTGATGTACGTGTTCGTGAGGATGCGATACAGCCAGGCCTTGAGATTGGTCCCTTCCTGATAGCTGCCGTATCCGCGATAGGCCTTGAGGAACGTCTCTTGAACCACGTCCTCTGCATCAGCAGGGTTGCGGGTCATCCGAAGGGCGGCCGAGTACAGCTGGGGTGCGTACTCCATCGCGTCTCGTTCGAAGTTCGCCTGGTCGGCCATCCGCTCAGGGTAACGACGGCCCGTCCCCACGCCACCAACAAGAAGGGCGAGGTGGCGCACCTTCCATTCCCACGACGCCGAGCGACGGTCCCAATCTGTCACACCGGCTTCGTAGCGTCACCGCCATGACGTTGAACGAGATCCTCACATCGCTCTTCTGGCTGGTCGTGATCGGCTACTTCACCTACCTCGTGTGGTTCGCCAGGGCCTCCGTCCGATCGGCATCCCACGACCGGGAGGACGCAGAACTGGGTCCACGCACACGGGCACGCCGAACGGTGAAGTAGCGATGGCAGAACCGCACATGGGATGGAACCGTCTGGAGCCGGAGCGGGGATTTGAACCCCGGACCTACGCATTACGAGTGCGTTGCTCTACCCCTGAGCTACCCCGGCAGGATGCGGGAGGATACCAACCGCGGCCCGCAACGGGTTCCCGGAGTGGGCGGTGATGACGTTCCTCGAGACATGGCCTCGAACGTGGCCTACGGGGGTGGGCGCTCGGGCGGGGCTGCGATGCGATTCATGCCGTCGTGGATGGCGGAGTGGTGTCGTCGGCAGAGCAGGATCATGTTGCCGACCGAGGTGGCGCCGCCGTCGGCCCAATGGGTGATGTGGTGGGCGTCGCACCAGCTCGCAGGATGGTCGCACCCATCCCATCGGCAACCTTCATCCCTGCGATCAAGGGCTCTCCGGATGGCCGGCGTCACGGTTCGGCGCTTCCGGCCGACATCGAGCACGTCCCCCGCCGTGCCGAGCACCATGGGGATGATGCCGGCGTCACACGCAAGACGACGGATCGTCTCTGGGGTCACCGGGGTTCCGTCGATCTCAGGAAGGTGCTGGTTCGTGACCTCGGCATCGGGTACGTCGGCCAGTTGGCGCCAATCGACCGTGATGGTGATGTGCGGCTTCTCCCCACCCGATGTCTCCGTCCCACCGTGGTGGTCGAGCCAGAACCGGCAAATGTCGGCGAGGCCGTCGACCATCCGCTGGCCGTGGGTACGACGATCGTCGGGATCGAGATTTGCGGGGTCCACACGGCTGCGGAGCGCTGCCGCGACGATGTGACCCGACTCCGGGTCGTACTGACCATCGTGATGCCACATGCCATCGATCGACTGGTGCAGGCTCATACGGCGCCGCTGTACTCGGTCGGTGCAACGACGGACCGCATCGGCATGTTCGACCTGTTGCTCCCAATGGCCGATGACCCGACGCATCTCGCGAGCATCCAGGTAGGTGGCGACATCGGCGAAGACCGGTTCGTGGAGTTCGAATTCCTCGGGGTGTCGCCTCCGAGCCTGGGCGATCTGCGTGAGGTTTCCCGAAGGGACACTCCCGACTTCGGCACGTTTGGCCACATCAGGCATGTGCACCAACGAACGAGCGCACATGACGGTCGTCGATGCTGCCGCCCCGGTCATCTGACAGAAGCGCTTGAGCCACTGGCGAGTGGTCAGAATGTGGGTACGTTCGGGAATCCTGCGTCGGTCGAGCTCCTCGACGGCCCTCAGCAGCCATGCGTTCCCTGCATCGAGGTGCTGCTTGAGATCGATGGTGAACCGTTCGAGATCGTCATCCCCGAGCTGATCGAGCAGCGTCGCCGGCGCCCCGGCCGCCCCTGAGATCGCACACTCCAACAGGTGATCCATTGAGATACCGTATCAAGCGGGTATGACGAAAAGGGCATAGGTAGGCGCGTCTACGGAGATCCCATTCCACGTCATCCGTGGGAGACTGACACGATGAGCCGAGCCGCCAACTTCGTCCTCCGACCGGCTCACGCATGGTTCCATTGGTGGGAGGCACGGATCCGTGGCCCGTACCGCATCGCCGCGGTGGTCGCAGGCTCGGCTGCCACGGCAGCTGTGATCCATCTCGCTGCCGACATCCCCCTCATCGCGGCCTTCGCCATCTCGCTCCTCGTATGGATCGGTATCGGCGTGGTCCAAGAACATGCCGACCGTCGCACCCTCGATGTCGACCCAGAGTTCGTCGCTGGCCTTCGCCAGCGCGTAGGCCCTGTCGTCGCAGCGCATGGGTTCATCTACCACTCAGCGACCGGTGGGAGAGCTTCCCTTCACGACGAGCGAGAAACGATCCTCTTCGAGGCGGTTTCCGAGTCATCGGATGCCGAGCACCCGCTGGACTGTTCCGATATCTGGATCGTGCGCGATCGGACGAGCGCCACCCTCGACGTCTCGCTCGATGGTCAGAGCCTCAGCCGTCTCGTCGAGTCGGCAGGGGATCACGTATTGGCGGAGCGCGTACAGAGGACCGAGGGAAACGACGCGGATGTCGAGGCCCTCTGCCGGGCTTTCGATCTCGTCCTTTCGCTCCCCTAGGCGAACACCTCTGCGAGGGCGACGTCGATGGTCTCGGAGGTCCAGGTGAAGCCTGCAGCGAGGAGCTTCGCCGGGGCAACCCCGACGGATCCGTACCCGAGGGAGGCCGCGAGTTCCTTCCCGAGCCGGATGTCGAGGGCGAACTTCGGGACGGGAACGATCGTCGGCCTGCCCAGCGCGTGGCCCATCGCCTTGGTGAGGTCGGTGTTGGTGACAGGGTTCGGCGCAGCGACGTTGACGGGACCCGCGAGATTGCCATCGATGATGTATTCCAGCGCCCTCACCTCGTCACGCAGGGTGATCCATGACCACCACTGGGATCCATCCCCGAGGCGTCCTCCGATGCCGAGCTTGAAGAGTGGCAACATGCGACCGAACGCTCCCTCACCCTCGGCGAGGACGATCCCAGAACGGGGATGAACGACACGGATGCCACGGTCCGCCGCAGGTTGCGCTGCTTGTTCCCATGCAACGCAGACCCGTGCCTGGAAGTCGTCGCCGGGTGGGGAGTCCTCATCCGCCAGATCGTCGCCTGTGTCTCCGTAGTAGCCGATCGCCGACGAGGAAACGAAGACGGCGGGAGGCGAGTCCATTGCGGCCATCGTGGTTGCGAGGAGGCTCGTCGATTGCACGCGCGAATCGAGGATGAGTCGCTTGCGTTCCTCGGTCCACCGCTTGTCCCCGATTCCCGCGCCACTGAAGTTGACGACGGCATCCGCACCAGCGAGCAGGGCGGGGTCGAGCTTGCCGGCGGCGGGGTCCCACTGATCCGTCCCCGAGCCCCTCGTGAGCACGACGACCTCGTCGCCGCGTTCGGAGAGTGAAGCGGACAGGGCAGAGCCGAGAAAGCCGGTGCCCCCTGTGATGACGATGCGCTTACCGGTCACGGTGCCTCCAGGGTTCCAGGTGTTCATTCACGACTTCGTACCAGTCCGACATCATGGATTGCAGTGGGTCGGTTCGAAGAGCATACGAGTGCCACCACAACGGCTCGGCAATCCACATCTTCACAGCCGTTCGCGTCAACCCCCGATTCGCTGGTGCCAATGACTCCTGTGTTCCGTGGATGGCGATGGGCAGCATCGGTGCACCGGTTGCCCATGCGAGCCACGCAGCTCCCCGCTTCGGAGGATCGACCCCCCAGGCCTCGACACGCCGACCTTCGGGAAAGACCCCGACAGCATGCCCAGCATCGAGGAACTCGACTGCCGAACGCAACGCCCTCACCGGGTATCCGTCACGGTCGAGCGGGATGGCACCCACGACCGCGAGGGTTGCGTCGAAGGCACGCGACAGACCGTAGATCTTGTCGACCGCCAGGAACCGGATGTAGCGATCGATGTTGGTTCCCACGATCGGTGCGTCGAGGTGTGAGAAGTGGTTCGAAGCGACGATCAGGGCTCCTGAGCGCGGCACATGGTGCTTCCCTGAGACCTCGAGGTCGAGGAAGGTTCGAGCTGCCAGGCGGAAGGGCAACCTGATCACTCGTTCGATGGCCCAGCCAAGCCTCGGGTCGTAGTCACCCATCGGGGTCGAGGTCGACGAACAGCGATGCAAGCGCGAGCTGCGGACGCTGGTTCGCATCGAGGGCTTCGATCGCCTGCATGACGCGCTCGGCGTGGTGCACCGCTTCCCTCGGGTTGATCCGCGTCAACGACCCGACACCGATATCCGGGTTCTGGACATCCGCGCCGAATTGGGCAGCGGCGACATCGCGGTAGAAGGACGCAAGCAGTTCCAGGCCTGTCACATACAACGCATCCGAGCTCCTCCCTATCTCGCGCTGGTGCCTTTCGGCGACCGCCTTCGGGATCTGTCCGTCCGGATACGTCCTCTCGATCTCAGCTTCCTGCCGGCGCTTCACGGCTGCAAGCAGCGGCTCGGTTGCGCCCAGCACCTCAGAGACGAGCCGATAGGCATCGCCTGGGTGACCCGTGAGTCGATCGGGCACAGACAGCCACACCGATCGGAACTCGGCAACGGCTGGCTCAGTCGCCAATGACAAGGCGAGTCCCGGACGTCCGCCAGAGATCCGGGCGGCCTGTTCGGCGTCGGCTCTGGCAATTCCGAGGCCCTCGAGACCCGAGACGACCTCGTCCTCCCGCACCCTGCCGAAGACCACGGTTCGACAACGGCTGGCCACCGTCGCTGGAAGGTCTTCCTCGGAATCGGTGACCAGGATGAATTTCGTCCTCGCATTCGGCTCCTCGATGGTCTTCAGCAACGCGTTGGCGGCCTCGTCGTTGAGAAGCGAGGCCTCCTCGAGGAGGAACACCTTCGCATCAGCTTCGAGCGGGGTTCGGACGGCGGAGGCAACGATCCCCCTCGCCTGATCGACCGTGATCGACGTTCTCCCTTCTGGGGCGACGACAACCAGGTCGGGGTGGTTCCCGACAAGGGCCCTGCGAAGGGCATCCTCGTCTTCCCCGGCGACGATCCGTGCAGCAAACTGCCTGGCAATCGTTGCCTTTCCGACGTTGGAAGGACCAACGAACAGGTACGCCTGGGCAGGGGATGCCACGTCGTCGTCCAGAAGCGCACGCACGGCCTCGTGCCCGATGATTCCCTCGAAGATCGTCACGGGCCACCGCGAAGATGCTCGACGGCCTCGATGACCTCATCGCATACCGCATCGATCGACTGCGATGCGTCAATGATGACGAACGACTCCGGGTTGTCCCTGGCGAGCAGGTCGAAGGTCCTGGTGACATCGGCATGGAAGAGGTCGGTCTCGTTGCCGATGCGATCTCCAACGGCCTGGCGCCTGAGTCCGGTGGCGTGGTCCACGCGCAGGAGGAACACCGTTCCCGGCCACACACCTCCGATAGCGAAGTCATTCATCATGCGAACGTCCTCCATCGGAAGCCCCCTGCCACCGGCCTGATAGGCGAGGGAGGAGTACGCGGAACGATCTGAAAGCACCCAGGCCCCTCGTGCAAGAGCAGGGATGACGACCTCGGCGACCAACTGGCCCCGAGCAGCAGCGAACAGTGCCGCCTCCGAGCGAGGCAGTGGTTCGAGCTCACCTGAGAGGAGGATGTCCCGTACGGCTTCGCCCACCGCGGTGCCGCCAGGTTCACGGACCACCACCGCATCCTCGCCCGAGCGCTCGAGATGGGCGGCGACACGACGAACCACGCTGCTCTTTCCAGCACCCTCAGCACCCTCGAAGGCCACATAGCGGGACGTGTCAACCGGTGTGTCAGCCATGGCATCAGTCTCCCACGTGCGGCGTCGTGTCACAGCGTCCCGCCTCGGAACCCCGAGGCCCCTCCTACGAGCGACCCTGCGAAACCTAGGTTCGGCCCTTCGATCGCTTCTCCGCGAGGCGCTCTGTTGCATGGTCGAGGGTGATGTTGTCGATGGTTTCCGACTTCCGGAAGGAGACATTGGTCTCTCCGTCGGTCATGTACAGACCGAAGCGGCCATCCTTGATGAGAACGGTCTTCCCTGTGGCGGGGTCCGTACCGAGATCCTTCAGGGGTGGCTTGGCTCCCCTCCGTTGGCGGGGCTGGGCGAGGAGCGCCAGTGCTTCTTCGACCGTGACGGTGAGCAATTGCTCCTCGGTCGCGAGGCTGCGGCTCTCGCTCCCCCACTTCACATACGGCCCGTACCGACCGTTGAGCGCCTCGATCGGTTGACCGTCCTCGGGATGCACGCCCACCACCCGGGGCAACGTGAGCAGTGCGACCGCGTCCTCGAGTGTGACGTCGGGAAGGGACATCGTCTTGAACAGCGATGCGGTCTTTGGCTTGTCCTTGCTGTCAGGGTCGCGTTCTCCGAGCTGCACGTAGGGGCCGTATCGGCCTGCCTTCGCAAAGATGGTGAGGCCGGACTCCGGGTCAGTCCCGAGGGGACGGTCATCGCTGGGGGCATCGAGGAGCTCGAGCGAACGCTCGAGCGTGAGCTCATCCGGCGCCAGGTCGGGGGGAATGGATGCCCTTCGTTCCCCGTGCTGGAGGTACGGACCGAACTGACCGGCCCTCGCGACGATCGGTTCGCCGTCCTCCCCCATCCCGATCGGGAAGGAGTTGACTTCCTTCGGGTCGATACGTTCGAGTGCGTCCTCTGAGACGAGCTCGGTGAGGCCAGGGTGTCCGTTCCCGTTGTAGAAGGCATCGAGGTAGGGCACCATCTCCTGTTCGCCGCTTGCGATGCGGTCGAGGTCGGCCTCCATGCGAGCCGTGAAGGCGTAGTCCACGTAGTCGGAGAAGTATTGCTCGAGCAGACCGACAACCGAGAAGGCCCTCCACGTCGGGATGAGTGCCGTCCCCTGCTTACGGGCGTACTCGCGGTCGAGAATCGTCGCGATGATCGAGGCGTACGTCGACGGCCGACCGATACCGAGTTCCTCCAGCCGCTTGATCAGCGACGCCTCGGTGTACCTGGCTGGTGCCTTCGTCTCGTGCTCGGTCGGTTCGAGCTCGACGACAGTGGCCTCCTGCCCCTCGGTGAGGTTCGGGAGCGGTGTCTCCTGGTCATCGAGCGCCGCGTCGGGATCGTCTCTTCCCTCCACGTAGGCGCGCAGGAAGCCGGGAAAGGTCACCGAGCGTCCGGAAGCCCTGAAGACGCACGACCGCCCATCGAGCGTATCGCCTGCCATTTCGGCGACCAGGCTCTCACCCTTGGCATCCTTCATCTGGGATGCAACCGTTCGCATCCAGATCAACTCGTAGACACGTGTCTCATCGGACGTTGGGCCGAACGTGGTCGCTGCCACATCCATGTCCTGGAACCGTTCCCCTGCAGGGCGGATGGCCTCGTGCGCCTCCTGGGCACCCTTGGCCTTCTTTCCATAGACGCGGGGGGATTCGGGGAGGTATGTCGATCCGTAGCGATCGGCCACCAGCGCCCGAGCTGCTGTGAGCGCCGTGGCGGAGAGGTTGGTCGAGTCGGTACGCATGTACGTGATGAAGCCTGCTTCGTAGAGCCGCTGAGCGGCGCTCATGGTCCGTCGCGCACCAAACCGGAACTTGCGACCAGCCTCCTGCTGGAGGGTCGACGTCCGGAACGGTGGATAGGGCCGTCGGGTGTAGGGCTTGCGCTCGACGTTCGACACCGCGAAGTCCGTGCCACTCAGCCCAGTGGCGAGATCCACGGCATCCTCGGCGCTGAGTCTCAGCCGATCCTTGGTCAAGACACCGTCGGATCCGAAGTCTCCGCCTTCGGCGATCCTCCGCCCGTCGACGGTCCGGAGCACCGCCGGGAATTCGCTGTCCTCGGCCGAGAACGTTGCCCGGAGCCCTGCGTATCCCGCCGAGACATGCGCCATGCGTTCACGTTCCCGCTCAACGAGGATTCGCGTGGCCGGTGATTGCACACGTCCTGCCGAGAGCCCCTTCTGGACGCGGCGCCACAGAACCGGCGAGACCTCGTAGCCGAACAATCGGTCGAGGATTCGCCTCGCCTCCTGTGCCTGGACGACCTTCAGGTCGAGATCCCTCGGATTCTCTGCAGCGTCGCGAATCGCGGACGCCGTGATCTCGTGGAAGACCATCCGACGAACAGGAACCTTCGGCTTGAGCTCCATGAGCAGGTGCCAAGCGATCGCTTCACCTTCACGGTCCTCATCGGTTGCGAGGTACAGCTCGTCCGCCTGCTTCAGCTTCTGCTTGAGCAGCCGTACCTGCTGCTTCGAGGAGTCCGTGACGATGTAGATGGGCTCGAAGCCGTTCTCGACATCAACGCCGAACCGGGTCGTCTTCCACAGTCCGCGCTTCGATTCGGGGAGGTCGGCTGCGCGCGAGGGAATGTCCCTGATGTGTCCCACCGATGACTCCACGATGAAATCGTCGCCGAGGTAGCGATTGATCGTTCGAGCCTTCGCCGGGGATTCGACAATGACGAGCTTCTTTGACATGTGGAGCTTGCTCCTGGACCGAATGGGTCTACACAACTAGGGCAGTGGCGTCGTCCTGTCAAGAACGGCGACGGTCGGGAACCTAACCGATATGTGGGGCGAAACCGTCGAGCAAACGCTCCACGACGCGGTCCCAGGTGAATTCGGCTTCGACGAATGCCCGACCCGCGGCTCCCATCTCGACGGCGCGAACAGGGTCGGCAAGCAGGAGTTCCAGACCTTCGACGACGTCCTCGACATCAGCCACGACGAAGCCCGTCCGCCCCGGCAAGACCGTCTCGGGAGACCCACCTGAGTCGCCCGCGAGCACGGGAAGCCCCGACGCGGCGGCCTCCAGATACACGAGACCGAGACCCTCGACCTCGAGCCCTCCCCATCGCGAGCTCGTCGGCATACAGAAGATGTCCATCTGCTGGTACAACCCCGGCAGATCCCGCCACGGCACGTCGACGGCAAATCGTGCCTTCACGCCACGGTCATGGGCAAGCTTGCGCAGCGAGTCCTCTGTCCGGCCTTTGCCGACGAGGAGCACCTCAACGTCCTGGTCGAGCCGCGACACGGCTTCGATGAGGCGATCCTGCCCCTTCCTCGGAACAAATCTGCTGACGCACCCGATCACGGGCCGAGCCCTCGTCGGCGGCTTGGACGAGGGGACGAAGGTATCGATCTCCACGCCAGCTCCGATGAAATCTGTATGGCGTCGGGTGAGCCGCTCAACACGGTCGGCGGTGAAGCGACTCACCGCGAAGCGTGCATCAGCCTGCCGCAGCATGTGGGCAAGGAGCTGTCGCGATCCGGGCATCGCTGCGGGGAGCGTGACCTCCGCCCCGTGGCTGAGCACCCCGAACGGAACGCCAAGAGCCTCGCGCAGTGTCGGGCCGAGGCGTGGAAGGGGGTGCGGAGCCCCAAAGAGGACAGCGTCGGGGGCGAAGGGCTCTGCAACGGCGAGGATCTCGTCTGCGAGCGCTCTTGTTGGCAGCATGTAGCTCGCGCTGCCGCGGACCACGCCTACCTCGTCGCGGGGAGCGGCATCATCCGCAGGAGCGAATACGAGAACATCGTCCGGATACGCCGACACCAGGTTTCCGAGGTACATCTGGATGCCACCTGGCTTGGGCGGATAGTCATTGGTGACGAGGAGAAGTCGCACGTTCAGTCCAGATGAGGTGCGACGTTGTAGCCAGCGAGGGACACGGACCCCGCTGAATACACGAGTCGGGACATCGATGAGTTCCTCGGAACGGGAATCCGATTCCGGTCCGCGAAGTCGATTCCGGCAACGGCGGCGACCACCGCACGAATGACCGCCCCGTGCGAAACGACCCCGATCGAAGCGGCGCCGGATACGCCAGCCAGAACTGCGAGTGCGGATTCCATTCTCGCGCCTGCTTGGGTGAACGACTCGCCGTCACCACCTCGGGGTTTGTCGAGGCCATGGACATAGATCGCGTCGAACAGCTCGGGATCGGCCTCCGCGGCCTCGGCCGTCGTGAGGTTCTCCCACGACCCGAACGACATCTCGACAAGACCGTCATGGGGAACCGGCGCCACACCCCGATGGGCAGCAAGGACCTCTGCTGACGCAATCGTTCGCCCGAGCGGAGACGTGTAGAGGGCATCGACTGAAGGCACATACGACCGGGCAGCCTCGAGCTGCCATCGGCCGATCTCAGTCAGCGGGCTATCGGCCCTTCCCTGCCAGCGACCTGCGACGTTGCCCTCGGTTTGTCCGTGTCGGAACAGCGACACGACCGTGCCCTCCGGCCCGAACTGTGTCGGCGTGTGATCGAGATGGGAAGCATCGTTGAAGACCGTGAGTTGCCTGCCACCGACATCGTCGATCGTCACCCTGGTCACCGACGTGTTGTGGGGTGGAATGACCCCAACCGAGGCAGCCTCGAGGCCGAGCACGTCTCTCGCGATCGCCATGATCACGCCTCCATGGGTCACGACCGTGACATCCTCACCGTCGTCGAGAGATTCCGTGAGCTCGGCGAAGGCGCTGAGCACGCGCTCACGGAAGACGGACATGCGCTCTCCCCCACCCACCGAGATGTCTTCGCCCGCAAACAGCGCTTCGAGCTGTCCGGGGAACTGCTCACGTACCTGCTCGCTCGTCAAACTCTCCCATGACCCGACGCTGAATTCGCGCCACCGCGGATCTGGCTGCGGTTCGCCGATCGCGCGCGCCGTGATCATGGTGCGCTCGAGGTCTGAGGCGATCAGCCGCCTCGGCGGGTGACTCGCGAATCGCTCCCCCAACCGCACGACCTGGCTGGTGCCACGGACGCTCAGGGGCGAATTCGACCGGCCCTGCCAGCGGACGGCTGCATTAGCTTCCGTCTCGGCATGTCTGATGAAAGTGACGGTGCGGGACACGAGGAACTCCACTCGGGACGGTCGTAGGCTAGGTCCATGTTGCTGGCATCCATGCTCGCCCAGGCCACACCCGACATTGCCGAGGGTGGTAGCGGCGCCGTGATCTTCTGGCTGATCGGTGCCGGGGTCATCCTCGCCTTGTGGTTCCTCGTCAGCCGAACGAGGAAGAGGTCGTACAACGAGTACTGGGCCAGGCGCAAGCGCGAACAGGAGCGACGTCGGAACGATCCCGACATGGCTCCACCCCCGGAAGCCGAATAGGTCTGTCCGCACCGGAACCGGCAACCTCGACATGCGCCGGCGTCATCGCCTCCATACTTCGCGGTTGAAGAGGATGACGATCGGAAGGATCTCGAGGCGCCCGACGATCATGAGCCCTGCGAGCAGGTACTTCCCCGGCCACGGGATGAGCAGATAGTTCCCCGTGGGGCCGACGTCTCCCAGGCCGGGACCCACGTTGCCGAGCGACGAAGCGACAGCGCTCACCGTGGTCACCATGTCGAGGCTCGGCTCGGCAATCGAACCGATGATGGCCATCAGGAACGTTCCTGTCATGAAAGCGAACATGTACAGCAGGAAGAACGTCTGCGCTGCCTCGACGACGAGATCGGGAAGCACGTTCCCTCCGACCCTGGTCACGAAGACCCCCCTCGGATGGATGATGCGCCGCACATCTGTCCGGGACGCTTCGTACAAGATGTACAGGCGGTCGGACTTGATGGCACCCGAGGTCGAACCAGCCATACCTCCAACGAACATCAGGCCGACAATCATGATCTCGAGGGCAGGAACCCACTCTGCGAAGTCGACGGTCCCATAACCCGTTGTCGTGATGATCGTCAGCGACGTGAACAGCGAGTCCCTGAGGACCTCCTCCACGGAGCCTCCCCACCTGGCGAAGGCCATGATCGCGGCAGCCACGGCGATGATCGTGAGGTAGAGCTTGAGCTCACCTGATTTGAAGTATGCCCTTCGATCGCGTCTGAGGACCCGGTAGTGGAGGGTGAACGACATGCCAGCGAGTGTCATGAACATGATCACGACCCATTGGGCATAGGGTGAGAAGCCACCCATCGACTGCGAACTGGTCGAGAAGCCACCCGTCGACATCGTCGTGAAGGCATGATTCACCGACTCAAAGAGGTCCATGTCGCCGATCCGCAGCAGGGCAACCTCAACAAGGGTGATTCCGACGTAGACAATCCACAGGCGCTTCGCTGTCTCGGAGAAGCGAGGTGTCAGCCGGTCCGGCATCGGACCGGGCGACTCCGCCCTCGCTAGCTGGATGGCGCCCATACCGAGCAACGGAAGGATCGCGATCGATAGCACGATGATTCCCATGCCCCCGATCCACTGGGTCAGCGACCTCCAGAACAGGACGCCGTGGGACAGGAGCGCCGGATCAGGGACCACCGAGGCACCGGTGGTGGTGATGCCAGATGCCGACTCGAAGATCGCGTCGGTCACGTTTCCGATGGATCCCGTCAACAGGTAGGGAAGAGCCCCGACGATCGCAAGGCCGACCCAGGAAAGCCCAACCGCCGCGAACCCTTCACGTGCTGAGAGCTCTCCTGGACTGTCAAAGATTCGCCAAAGGACGAATCCCACGACGATGGTGATCAAGGAGGCAAGTAGGAGGCCTGGGATCTGCTCCCATTCCCGGTAGATCAGGCTGACGACTGGTGGTGACAGCATGGCGACACCGAGTGCGCCGAGGACAGCCCCGACGACGTGGAGGAGGTTGCGCCAGGACATCGATCAGCCGGAGAGCATCTCTGCGGTCGGAATGGCCTCCGGCAAGGCAATGACAATCACATGGTCACCATCATGGATCTCTGTGACACCACGCGGCACGATCGCACTCCCATCCCTGAGGATGCCGCCAATGATCATCGTGTGTGGGAGCCCGAGGTCCGTGAGAGTCTTCCCAACCGCTGGGCTGTTCGGGCCCACCTCGAGCTCGATCGCTTCGGCGTCTGAGTCGGAGAACGTGACCACGGAGTGGATGACCCCTCGTCTGACAAACCGCAGAATCTCATTTGCCGCAGATAGCCGAGCGCTCACTGTGGCATCGATGCCGATGCCAGAGAGCAACCCAACGAGCTCCGTGTTCGTGAACCTTGCAATGACCTCTCGCGCTCCGAGTGACTTCGCTGCGAGGGCCGCAAGGACGTTCTCGCTGTCCCACCCGGTCAGGGCCATCACCGTGTCGGTGGCATCGACTCCTTCTGAGCGGAGGACCCTGGGATCGGTCGGCTCCCCGCACACGACGAGCACATCAGACAGCTCCTCGGCCATCGAGCGACACCGATCCTTGTCAGGCTCGATGATCGTGGTGTGGATGCCGTTGTCGCTGAGCAGCTGGGCCGTCAGCTTCGCGAGGCGGGTGCCGCCGAGGACGATGGCCTTCTCCGCTGGCCGACTCGAGAGACCGAGCCATCGGTAGGCGTTCTCCGTGCTGTCCCTCCTCGCCATCATGAGCACGTGATCGTGCGGTTCGAGCGTTGTAGCACCTCGCGCGATGATCGTCTCACCATGACGGATCACCGCGACAACCAGCCAATCCCACCCAGTGACGGTTTCCTTGAGATCAGCCAGGGTACGTCCCACGAAGGGTGCCTGTGCGTTGACATAGGCACCCAGGAGCACCAACTCGCCGTCGGCGAACTCGATACGCTCCGAGATGTCACCGCTCGAGGCCAACTGGAGGAGTTCACGAGCGGCAGCCTCTCCGGGATCGATCACAAGATCGACGCCGAGCGCCTCGACTTCGGCCTTCAGCTGCGGATCTTCAACGCGGGCAACCTTCCGCGGAATGTCGAGCTTGGTTCCCGCCGCGCACGCAAGGACATTCACGGCATCGGACGAACTCACGGCGATCAGAAGGTCGGCGTCACCGAGGCCAGCCTCCTCCAACGTTCGGGCTGAAGCACCGTTGCCGTTGATGACCAGGCAGTCGATTTCGGACTGGGCGATCGCTGCACGCTCGGCATCGGACTCGATGACGACGACGTCCTGGCCTTCGTAGGCGAGCTTCTCCGCGAGATACGAGCCCACGGCTCCAGCTCCGACGATCACGATCCGCATAGATCGCTCACCCTAGGGCCGCGGCCATGCCAGCCGTCGGACCACGTGTCATGGCCGCGCCGAGGCAGCATCGGATCAGAGGGTCAGAGGATCCCGCCGAAGCTCACGAAGGCCGATGCAAAGATGAGCGAGACGACCGTCATCACCTTGATCACGATGTTCATCGCAGGGCCTGCAGTGTCCTTGAACGGGTCGCCGATGGTGTCGCCGACGACCGCAGCCTTGTGGGCATCGGAGCCCTTGCCGCCGAACGCACCTGCCTCGATGAACTTCTTGGCGTTGTCCCATGCACCGCCTGCGTTCGCCATGTAGATGGCGAGGAGGAATCCTGAGATCAATGCACCGGCGAGCAGGCCACCAAGCATGTCAACCGACACGAAGCCGACGACCAGCGGAAGTGCGATAGCGAGCGACCCAGGAATGATCATCTCGCGCAGAGATGCCTTGGTCGAGATGTCCACGCACTTCGCATACTCGGGGCGCACTCCGGGTTCCCCTGCCTTCAGGCCTGGGATCTCCCTGAATTGGCGACGAACCTCCTCGATCATCTGGAAGGCTGCCCTTCCGACGGCTTGGATGGTCATGGCAGCGAACAGGTACGGGAACATCGCGCCGAGGAAGAGCCCGATCGCGACCTTGATATCGAGGATGTCGAAGCCCTCCACACCGACAGCGGCAGCGAACGTGAAGAACAATGCAAGCGCCGTCACCGCTGCAGATGCGATCGCAAATCCCTTTGCGACAGCCGCGGTGGTGTTCCCGAGCGAGTCGAGTTGGTCGGTGGCCTCGCGGACTTCCGGTGGTAGTTCAGCCATCTCAGCAATGCCACCTGCGTTGTCCGCAATGGGACCGTACGCATCCACGGACACAGTGATGCCGAGGGTCGCAAGGACACCGATCGCAGCGATGGCAACGCCGTAGATGCCGCCCTCTTCGATGGCGAGGTCGCCAGCCCAGTAGGCCGCTCCCATGCCGAAAGCGACAACGATGACGGAAAAGGCCGCCGACTTCTTGCCCTCAGCGATACCGGCGAGGACCACGGTCGCAGGACCGGTTTCGGCCTGCCTTGCGATGTTCTTCACGGTCTTGTAGTGATCCGATGTGTACCACTCAGAGATCTTGCCGACGAGGATGCCAACGACCAGCCCCGCGACCACGGCAAGGAAGAATCCCCATGAGTTCTTGACACCGTCGATGTCGTTGAACATCAGCGGGGTGAGGATCGCAACACCAACGACGGTGAGGGCTGCTGCCGCCCACGTTCCCGTGTGAAGGGCACGGGCGAGGTGGTCCCCTTTCGGGCGAACAAGGAACGAACCGAGGATCGAGGCACCCATGCCAATGGCCGCGATCATCAGGGGGTACACGATGACCTGGGGAAGGAAGGCCTGTTCGCCGAGCGACCCGTTCACGCCGAAGACGAGCGCCGCGAAGGCGATCGGTGCGATGAGCGAACCCACGTACGACTCGAAGAGGTCGGCGCCCATACCCGCAACATCGCCGACGTTGTCTCCCACATTGTCAGCAATCGTTGCGGGGTTGCGTGGGTCGTCCTCGGGTATTCCGGCCTCCACCTTTCCGACGAGATCTGCGCCCACGTCCGCTGCTTTGGTGTAGATCCCTCCGCCAACACGAGCGAACAGAGCGATGGATGAGGCTCCGAGGCCGATGGCCGTGACGATCTGGACCCAGTCAGGGTCGTCCATGACGTCACGGAAGAACCAGATACCGATCGAGAACCCGAGAAGGCCGAGGCCGGCAACCGTGAATCCCATGACCGCACCGCCACGGAAGGCGACCGGCAGGGCCTGGGCCGTGCCCCCCTGGCGCGCGGCTTCGGCCGTTCGGGCATTTGCCGCGGTGGCGATGCTCATCCCGATGAATCCAGCCAGCCCGGACAGGACGGCACCGAACACGTACGCGACCGCACCCCACGGTCGTCCCCAATCGAGGAACACCATGATGAGGGTTGCCATGATCGCCACGAATCCTGCGATCGCCAGGTACTCGCGGCGCATGAAGGCCAGGGAACCCTCATGGATGGCCTCCATCAGCTCGACCATGCGGGCATTTCCAGGGGAGACAGCCAGGACCGCCCTCGCGTAGAAGAAGGCCAGAAGCAATGCGGCCACGCCCATCGCCATCGCGATATACAGCCATACGTCAGGATTCACAGACATCACTCCAGGGAGCTCGGGGTGTTCGAAACCGGCGGCATTATAGGGAGATCACGGTCCCCGTAGTCTCACAGTCGTCCGGTCAGGTCGATTGTTCGGACCTGCGTCGAGCGTACAGCATCAACGCACCGCCCACCATGAGAGCCGCACCGCCGACCAATGCGGCCCAGTCAGGCGGCTCCGACAGCGCCTCTCCCCTGCGAACGAGCGCGAGCTCGGCAACATGGAGGAAGGACTCGCCGTGCCTCGCGGGGTCGTGGTATTTCCACACACCGGTCAGGGAAACGAGCGGTCCGACCTGGCGATATCGACCGGGTGCATCGAGTCCTTCCATCAGGGGTGACGGCACCATCACCCCGATCCCGATGTTCCCTCCTGCGGGCCTTCCATCGCGTGCGATGGGTTCGACCACGTACGGGTCCTCATTGAGCTGCGTCCACGTGTAGCCGCCCCTGCGTTGCCCGTAGTCACCGATGAGCTCGCCGACCACCGTCACCGTCATGCCGTCATATTCCGCCCCGTCGTCGATCAGTTCCTTGGCCGTGACATCGATCGCAAGCGCTGGGGGTGCCAGGAGCACGACCAGGAAGGTCGCCGATGCCGCAAGGGTCAGGAGCCTCCGCATCAGCGACCCCTCACCCATGCATAGATGAATCCGACGAGGACGAACGCAGCGATGAACTCGAGCCGCCCGAGCCACATCTCGACGATGTACGTGAGTTTGAGCAGGACGGGCATCGCTTGATCCGTGACGCCGACGGAGAGCCCGACATTCGCGCCTGCGCTCACCGATTCGAAGAGCGCACTCTGGAGCGGCACGTCGTAGACGATCCCGATGGCCGCGCCGATCAGATACAGGGCAACGAACAGCAGTGATACGACCATTGCAGATCGTGCGACTTCCGCGGTGAGGCGCCTGCGGCCGAACTGGTAGTAGCTGTCATCGACAAGTGCGCCGTCGGGGAGTAGGTCGCCCCTCACCTCGTCGGTGATCGCTCGAACGGTGAGGCCGATGCGGAGCGCCTTCACACCGCCTGCGGTCGACGATGCCATGCCACCGAGCGCCATTGCAACGGCCATTCCTCCGAAGGCGAGGCCGACCCACCCGGCCATCTCGGCAGAGGGAACGGTGGCGAAACCGGTTCCCGTGTGCGCTGACAGGAGCTGGAAGAACCCCTGCCGGGACAGACCCGTCACCGACGAATAGGCACCCATCGCAGCGAGCCCTACAAGGGTGAAACCCAGCGTGAGGAGGAAGGTGGTGATGATCGCCCGGCTCTCGAGGTTCTTCAAGAGTGACCACCGGCTGTTCGCATCGCGGTCTGAGACATCTACTCGCTTGGACCTCCCCGTGTAGCGGCGGTCAGACCGACTCCAGAGACGGAAGTGAAACCCGAAACTCAGGGCTCCAGCGACCATCAGGACGGCTGTGACCGCCTCGAATGTCGCGGAGTGGTAGTAGCCGATGCTCGTCGATTGGGGTGCGAATCCTCCGGTGTCGAACGCTGCGAAGAAGATCATCAGTCCGTGGAACAGCGCCCGGTTCCACGAGTAGCCAAGGATCACCGATGCGACAGCGCTCAGGGCGACCACGCCGACCGCAAGATGAAGGAACGAGACGGCCCAAATGGCCTTGGCCGTCGATTGGACGGACGGGAGCATCCGGTCCTCCCGTCCCTCACCGTGGAACAGGGTGGTTCCCCCCTTGCCAGCGAAGAGCAACAGCGCGGCGATGATGATGCCCTGCCCTCCGAGGAAGTGCAGCAAGTGCCGCCAGAAGTTGATCGATGACGCCAGATGGTCGAGATCGGCAACCAACGCAAGGCCCGTCGTGGACAGTCCCGACATGGCGTCGAAATAGGCATCAACCGGACTGGCGAAGTGACCCGAAAGGACGAACGGAATCGAACCAACGGCGGGCACGACCAGCCATGCCACGGCAACGACGACCATGCCGTGGCTCCAATCAAGCCCGCGTTGGGCAGTCTTGAGGGGATCCGACTTCTGTCGCGAGATGGCGACGAGGAACCCCCCGACGGCGACGAACACGCCCACCATCAGGACGAATGAGCCGAGCGGATGCCACTCCCTCCCGATGATGGCCCACACGACAGGCAGCAACGCAGCAGCGGCCGTGGCCAGGAACACGCGACCGAGGGCATCACCGACAACGCGGAAGTCATCCGCTGCAGGTCGAATGAGCATGTCAGAAGATCCAGAGGACGATCGCCGAGAGGGCCACGGCGATGAGGGCAAACGCAAGAACGATCAAGGCCTCACTGGCAAAGAGGATGATCGAGTCGATCGGATTCGGGACCCACAGCGGCAGCTTCCACTTCGGATCCGTCATGGCGCAGGCGACTCCGCTTCGAAGACTGCCGCGATGTGCGCGACGCCGTCAGCGAGCGAAGCAGCAACGATGCGATCCCCTGCCTTCACCTTCGTCGATCCGCGAGGAATGATCACCGCGCCCGGTCGCTCGATCGCAACGATGAGCGCTGACTTCGGAAGGCCGAGTTCGGCAACTCGCCTTGTTGCGAACTCGGCAGGCACGTCGAACTCTGTGATGGAGATACGGCCATGCGCGACGAGCGCCGTCGCACCGAGATCACCCACGAGGAGATCTCGCTCGATGACATCGACCATGAGGTCGGTCACCGCAACGGTTCGGATGCCGAGTGCCTCGAAGGTCGGACCATTGGCGGGGTCGTTCAGTCGAGCCACGACGTTCTTGGCGCCGAGCGTTCGGGCGAGCTGGGCGGCCACGAGGTTGGCATCGTCCTGGCCTGTGACGGCAAATGCCCAGTCGGACCGATGGACATCGGCTCGTTTGAGCAGGTCGACATCGGTACCGTCTCCGTGGAACACGAGGACGCCGGTCTGCCCGACGACCTTCATGGCGACACTCTCCCTCGGTTCGATGACCGAGACGCTGTGGTGGGACGCAGCGAGACGCCTCGCCAGGTAGGACCCGACCTTCCCCCCGCCGATGACGAGGGCCCTCACGTGCGCCCCCCGTCGAGGTATGGCTCGACCCTGCTCGAAACACCCGGCTTCACCGCAGCGACTACGAGATCACCGGTCCTCAGCTCCGTGTCGCCCGTTGGGATGAACGTTGTTCCGTTTCGCTCGATGGCGCTGACACGAAGGCCGTCGCGGATCTGGAACTCACGCACCGTGATGCTGTCTGCAGAAGGGCCGAGCCGCATCTCGACGATCTCCACATCACCTGAACCGAAGGCAATGTGAATATCGAAATTCCTCTCCATCAGCTGCTCGTGGATCACTCTCGAGACGAGATGCGCTCCGAGGACGTACTGGACGTTCAGCGCCGCATAGACATCGGCCCTGGCTGGGTTGTCCATCCTCGCAATCGTCCTCGGGACTCCGAAGACCTCCTTGGCGACCTGCACAGCCATGACATTGGCGTTGTCGTTACTCGTGACCGCAACGAAGGCATCGGCAAACTCGATGTCTGCCGAGCGGAGTGTTCGCACGTCATACGCCAGGCCAACCTGTGTTCGACCGTTGAAGGAACCACCGAGGGTGTCGATCTTCTGTGGGTCCTCGTCGATGACGGATACGTCGTGGCCCTCTTCGGAGAGGGTCATCGCCAGATCCGAACCGACTCGGCCACACCCTGCGATTACGATCAGCACCTCGACAGGCTACCGGCACGCGGCGACGCAGCGTGTCACGGCCGATCTCCGTCAGCCGCTGAGTAGCAGCCATGACCCGAACCGACGACCCAACCGCTGGATGCCGCGGCGGGTATTCGCCGAGGATCGGATGACCAGACCGTCTGCTGAGCGTCATTCGACCGGGATCAAGCGTGCAGGCTCGAACGTGGCGCGACTCATGGCCTCGACATGCACCGTGCCGATCCCGAGAATCGACACCGCGTTCCCGACCACGACGGTCACGGTCCGTGGATCCCAGGTGCGATTGACTGCACAATCGCACCGAAGGAGGTTCCCGCCGTTGGCCGCCGCGAATCGGGCCGCCTCCTGCGCAGGAGTCCC
>JAQAZV010000161.1:0-3103 GCA_032127155.1 Acidimicrobiia bacterium | reverse complement strand
GCTGCTGGTGAGCTCGACCCACGGCTCCAATGATCCCTTGGCAGACCTGACACCGAGGGAGCTCGACGTGCTCTCCTGCATCGCCCAGGGCAAGAACAACGCCGGTATCGCTGCAAGGCTGGATGTGAGTGAGAAGGCCGTCGAGAACGTCATCAATTCGCTCTTCCCCAAGCTGGGCCTTCTCCCCGAGCCCACGGTGCACCGACGTGTCCTCGCCGTCCTCCTCTTCCTGGACGCGCAAAGCAACACTCGCTGAACATCTCCCTGGGTCGATCACGGCTGCACGGTTGGAAGCACGCCAACCACCCTGCCTCTGTGTGCGGTTCGATCTGCCGTGTTCTCCGAACCCGACTGGGCTCGGTGCAAAGGAAGCTTGATCTCGGGTCAGCCCAGGACGACGATCGGCACGTCGAGGTCGATCTCAGCCCACATCCTGTCCATGGTGACCACTTCGCCACCATCGACCAGCCCGGTTGCGAGGCATGCTCGGTCGCCGAGGGAGAGCCCGAAGCGACTCGTCCTCGAACGAAGCTCCCCCACGACCACGGCGTGGCGCTCAGTGAACGGCAGCACTTCGATGTGGAGCCGATCAATGAGCTCGGCGGCCATGGTCGCTGGCATCCCGACATCCACGAGCTTGCCGACGACTTCGGCATGGTTCACCGCCGACATCGCACCGTCGACGAGGTACGAGAGCACACCGTTTGCCCTCGGTTCAGCTTGGATCAGGCCGAGAACGGCCGAAGCATCCAGAATCGTCACTCCGAGGCCGCCTCGGCCCGCCGCTCGGCGATGAGCTCATCGACCAGTGACCGCTCGGACGGTATGAACCCAGAAACAACCGCCTGCACGTCGGCCACGGCTGCGTCGAGCGTCTCCACGATCAGCCGCCCATCCTCGTAGCGGAACAGCAGATCGGTCGGACCCGAAATACCCATTGCTCGTCGGATGGGTGCGGGGACCACGACCCGTCCCTGGCGATTCATGGTCGAAGCGATGACATCCATGTGTCAAGAGTATCAGATGTGTCACATTCTGTCGTGCGTGACACATGCTCTCCAGAGGACACCGGTCACCATCAGCTGTCGGGTTGGTTCACCGTTCCGAAACCTGTGGCTCCAGGACGACGACGGCCGTCTCGCGGGAACGCATGGCCGCACATTGATCCAGGTTCTTGTCGATCTCACGCCATCGATCCCACAACCGGTTCCGTTCGTCTCCCTCCGCTGACCGTCCCACGATGGGGAAGGTCGTGTCGCCGAGCTCGACGGTGGCGAAGGGATTGGCCTGGAGGTTGAGCCACCAGGTGGGCTCGGGGTCGCCCCAGCCGTTCATCGCCATCGTGACCAGATTGGAACCATCCTCGAGGTATCCGAGGATGACGCTCCGATCAACACCGCTGCGTCGTCCGGTGACCGTGAGTCGCAGCATGCCGTAGGTGTCAGGACGAGGCGTCCGCAGCCCCAATCGGCCACCCGAGATGCGGAACAGGCCACGGTGGAAGGCCCACGCAAAGCGAATGAACCACCTCGGAGGTAGCCATGGCTTCTTCGATTTTCCTTCGGCGGATGCCATCCGGATCTCCCTCCCTACATACGCCGTAAGTATAGTCGAGAGGTGGTGACTGACCTGTGCGGGCGATCGCTCACTGGTCGCTGTACGACCCGACGAATCGGAATCCACCGTCGTAGGTGATCTCGCGATAGACCGGGGTCTCACACGTCCCAGTTTCGATCCGTGCACCGCGGAGTGCATCGGGGACGAGCCTGCCGTTGATGGTCTGGAAGTCCGAAACCTTGAATGCAATGAAGATGTCGCGTACGCATTCACCGGACGTGTCGACGGCGGTTCCCTGGAGGGTGCGCCCTTCACGTTCGAGGACGAGGTCATCCCCGTTGGCGAGCGGCGTCGTGTACACACATTCGGTGCCAGAGCAGTCGGCGAGGATCAGGTACTCACCGGTCCAACCGCTCCCCGGTGGGAACAGCCCTCCCGGCGTGATGCGAGCGTTGTCGAGGACGATGTCGGCTTGCCAGTCAACGACATAGACGGCATCCACCCAGAGCGAGCCACCGCCCGGTCGCTGCTCGTCGTCGGTGGTGGTGCCGTCCGGGGCCGGGAGCTCGAGGATCTCTGCGGCGGTTGGTCCGTCACTGCTCGGAGCCTCGACCGAATCAGGATCGCGCTGCGGGATCGCAAGGACCACCGGAACATCATCCGGCACGACCTCTCCCGATGGCTCCGGCTCGGGCGAAGCGGTGTCCGCTTCGGGTTGGGACGTGGTCGTCGCCGCAGTGTCATCGTCCTGCGACGTGACGGCCGTCGATGACGTGGCGGGCGCCGCAGTGTCCGAACCGCCTGAGGTGGTGGCGATCACTGCTGCGACGATGACCACGATGGCAACGACGGCAAGCCCAGCCAGGACCTTGACGACGGTCGAGATTCCGCCACCGGCCGCATCATCAGCGGGTTCGGTTTGCTGATTCGAATCGGCAGACTCTGCGTCGGTCCCAATCTCCTCGATGGGTGTGGATTCGGTGGGTGGCCCCGCCTGTTCGAGTTCCTCGAGGTAGGCGGCCTGTCCGGGCCAGGACTCCATCTCCGAAGCATCGGTATCCGTGTCGCTGTCGTCGTCTGCCCCGCCGTCGGGGTCTGGCCCAGAGGAGGGATCGGACGCCTCCGGCTCCCATGGGGTTACCTCGTGGACGTCGTCAGGGACCCACGGGGTTACCTCGTGGACGTCGTCGGGAACCCACGGCGTTGCTTCGTGAATGTCGGGAGGAATGTCGGCATCAGGATTTGGCACCGCCGGCACCACGATTCCGAGCTCATCGGGAAAACCTCGGGAGTCCTCCCACGGGTCGACACGTTCGACGTACGCCGATGGGAAGCCTGATCCGCCGGTCAGCTGGTTGATGGCATCGGCCATGGCATCCGACAGGTCGGTTTCCACCTCGGAACGGACCCTGTCGACCAACTCCGGTTTGGATTGCCAGTCGGGGTCGCCAAATGTCATCGAATCGATCTCGAGTGCACTCGGCTTCGAGTGGCCCGTGTCCATCAGGCGTCGGTTGACCGGGTTCCAGGCGTTGATCTGCACCAG
>JAQAZV010000160.1:0-3120 GCA_032127155.1 Acidimicrobiia bacterium | reverse complement strand
CGTCGGGGCACTGGCGTCGGTCGACGCGGTTCGTTTCCTCAGCCTGGGGGATGCGCAGGAAGTCGGCAACGAGTCAGACGGCCTGGCGCTGGTGTTCCCGGCCATCACGGCGACCACCATCCCGAGGTCGACGTATGTCCGCCTCCCGGAACAACCCGTGAGGACCATCGCCGTATCGGCGCTGTTGGTGGCGCGCCGCGACCTCGATCCGGATCTCGTGCGCTCCATCACTGCCGCGATTTTCGAACATCGAGGCGGTGCCGGCGGTCTCGAGGGCGATGATCTGGTGGTGGCCCAGCAGATTCGAGAGGATTTCCGTCCCGGTGGATACGCGATTCCCTTTCACGATGGTGCCGAGGCCTACTACCACCGTGAGGAACCGCCGTTCTTCGTCGCCTATGCCGAGGCCATCAGTCTCGGTCTCACCCTGCTTGTCGGCGCCTACTCCGGCTACCTCGCTCTTCGCGAGTGGATGAAACGTCGCATGAAGAACCGGATGGACGCCTACCTGATAGAGATCGAGGAGCTGGCGGCTGATCTCGGATCGCTGTCGCTCGACGAGCTGATCAGCCATCGGGATGCCCTGTACACGATCCGTCATCGCGCCCTTTCGGACCTCGTCTCCGAACGGGTTCTCGCCGACGAGAACTTCACGATTTTCCAAAACCACTTGCGCGACGAGTTCGCTGCGATCGAGGCACGAATCAAGGAACAGAAGAAATCCTGATCTGTCCGGCGGTCAACGATTTCAAGCTCGCGCCAGCCCGGCTCCGGCGAATCAGAAGTAGCGGGCTGCGCGTGTGAGAATCGATCTTCCGATCACCAGCTCATCACCCTCGACCGATGAGTGGATTGCAATCGGGGCGCACGCCCCGATGTAGTCCCACACTTCGTCGGTGATCGCGTACTCGAGCCGACAGGCGATGCAGACGAGATGCGGGCCTTCGACCACGAATCCGCGTTTGTACCGGTAGCAGGCGTAGCAGGCGTCGAGATGTGTGTGAAGTCTGCCTTCGCCATCGATTCGCACGAGGAAGTTGACGTTTTTGCCGTCGTGCTCGAACGTGTAGAAATGGACCACACCGTCGTCGACGGTCGCGCAGGGAATGCGGACGGAATCTCCCTCGAGAAGCACGGGTTGGTGGGTTGGCGGGCTCTGAGAACAGCAGGCCCCGGCGGTGAGTGCGAGAAGGACTGTGGTGATCGTGCTCCGCATACGATCTCCCGATCAGGTTCTGAGCACGGTGTCGGGGTCCATCACCGCGGCTCGCCATGAAGGGATGAGGCTGGCGGTAGTGTAGGGAACGACGGTCAGCGCGGTGCAGATCAGCAGCGTGGAGGCGTCGAGTGCCGCGCTCACGGGGAAGGAGGGGAACATCACCGACCAGCCCTTGATGACGCGGTCGAAGATGAATCCGTCGAACCACAGCACGTGAACCTCGGCGAGGATGATTCCTGTGACCAGCGAAAAAATCGAAACAATGCCTCCTTCGAACAGCTTGAGCTCCATCACCTCGCGTGATTTCCATCCGATGGCCTTGAGCAGGCCGATGGTGCGGACCTCCTCTTCGGTGAGGCCGCTCGCCTTGTCCCAGACGAGGATCGCGAACGCAGCGACGCAGGTCAAAAGGATGGAAGCCCACAGACCGCCTCGCCAGTCGAAGAGGGCATCATACGTCCGCAAGATCTGAGCCCTGGTAATGGTCCGGGTATCGGGCCATCGTTCCCGGATCTTCCCGGCAACGTTATCGACTTCGTTGGGGTTGTGCACTCCGACGGTGATGTCGGTGCACAGATTGTCGTCGATTCCGAAGACTCGGCGAAGGTCGTCGGTGGGCAGCACCACGAGGTCGTTGGTGAGCAGGCCCGACGCCGCTGTGAACACGCCGGCTACGCGTGGCGCGAACAGCGTGCCATCCGCGCGGCGGATGGGGAAGCGATCTCCTGTCCCGAGAAAACGAAGGTCCGCGAGGCCCGCGCCGACAACGCAGCACCCGTGTTCAAGACCTTGGTGGTCCAACCCGCCGGCAGCGAACTCGAGGCTGTCGCCGGGCACGGAATCAGCGCCCCAGAACGTTAGAGTGGCGCCGGTGGGAGGGTCGAATGAGTACCCCCACACCCTCGGTGTGACGACGCCGACACCGCGGATTTCGCGGATCACATCGGCGCGATCGATGGGGATCAGCTCGTGACGTCCGCCGCGGACCCGCTGGACGACGATCTCGGGCGATTCGACCAGGAGGGAGCGAGACTCACGTCGACACGCGTTCAGGTAAAGCAGCAGTGATGCCAGTATCCCCACGAGCAGGGAGTAGACGGCGACCACCACCAACGTTTTTATGGGATTTCGCCGCAATGCCGCGATTGCGAAATCGAAGACCCGAAAATGCCTGTTCACGGGGTACCTCCATTTGGAGCACCTGGAGGTGCTGGCCCCGCGTCGGCCGGAGGCTGGACGACGGAGCCGGCGGGAAAGTGCTCGATGGCGGCTGGATGCTCGTTGTGAGGCGCGAAGAGGTCGGCTTGCGAAGGGTGGCGTGTGTAGCTTGTACCGCACGACAAAGCGAGGTCCGTCAACCCCAGCTCTCGAACCAGGTTCCGGTTGGCGCTCCAGCTTTGCTGGCGACCCAGGTCCCTCGCCGTGGCAGGAACGGCGAGTGCGATCGCGATTGCAGCTTCGACCGCCATCACGATGACCGTCATCACGGTCAAAATGCCGACAGGCCGAGTGCTCATGGTCATCCCTCGTCCCACGGATAGAGCGACACAAAATAGACCAGCAGGGCGTCGATTTCCCGTTCCTCGACGATGTACTGCCAGGCCGGCATCTGCAGCGGTGGTTCGGGGCCCGTCACATCGATCTTCGACGAGTACCGGCCCTTGCGGATGATCTCTTTGGCGTTGTCGAATCGGGTTCGAACCACCGGGAAGAGAGTGATTTCCGGGGGCTCTTCCAACGAACTCAAGTCACCGGTCAAGGTCACCAGCTCGATGAAAGCTTCCGCATCGTCGGGTGTTTCGAGAAAGAGTTTTTGCGCCGTCGTGTTGTGTGCAGGGACCGGACTGTTGACCGAGTTGTGGTTGACGATTCCGCCTTGACCCTCCGGGCCGTGGCAGGTG
>JAQAZV010000159.1:0-16347 GCA_032127155.1 Acidimicrobiia bacterium | reverse complement strand
GCTGGTCCACTTCCGCGTGAATGGGTAGATCGCATTCATCTGTTCAGGAAAGCATTTGCAGCTCACGAACTCAGGTGGAGGAGGTGGCGAGGTCGTGGTGGTCTCGCCACCGGATCCCCCTGCAACGGTCGTGGTCGTCGTTTCGTCGACGACCGGCGGAGGCGTCATCCGAAGTTCGAGCTCCACGAACGCATCCTCGAATTGCGAAGGGAGGGGGATCTGCGCCATATTTCTCGGGAAGCTGAACAGGGCAGCCTTCCCAGTGATCGTGTCTATGGTCCCAACCATCATCGAGTCTGTCCGCAGGCCCCCGCGCCCTGGTCCTGCGTCGCCCCCTGCGAACAAGATCGTGATGCGTGTCCCGCCGACGCGTTCGTTGAACTCGGTGAAGGGAGCTGCTCCGCCACCTTCGCGACCAGCAATGATGTCTGGCCACAAGAGGGTGGCATCCGGATCCCCGACACCCTCTCTGAATATGAGATTGCGCGTCGAGCGGGGATCAGGCTCGTCGACCTCGTAGACGTGGGCGACCGGGTCTGGAACGATGTCGGCATCACTGCCAACCGGAATTCGCGGCTCTTCAGCGACATCCGGATCGCCGACGACAAAGACCGCTTCGACCAGGGTGATGGCGTCGTAGGTGTATCTCCCGACCGCGATGTGTGGCGCAACGATGACGAGGCCAATGATGGCCCAACCCACGGCGAGTCCAATGGCGTTCGCCTCACGATCGTTGGGGCGCGCCGAGAGCAGATACGCGTCGACTGCTGCGGCCATGCGCCAGATGGCTGCGAGGGCATTGACACCGAAGACCCCCCAGAGCGTCGTCGGGTCGATTGCGGTACCGACGAGATCTGCCGTCGACATGCGCGAAGCCGGTATTGCAGCGAGAGCCACGACCACGATCGGAGCGAACCACACGAGGGCGCGGACCCAACGACGCGTGTAGAGCTGCCCTGCTCCCGGCACGATCGCGCTCAGGCCAGCGGACAGCCACGGCCGCGTCCGCGTGGATTTCGTTGTTCGTGGCGTCCCCATGGGCCTCCGGAGTGACCGCACGAACGCTAGCCGCGACGCTCAGTACTGCATCTGACGATCAGATACGACACTCGCTATCGGACCCCGTTTCGAAGATCGTGGCATCGTCAGCATTGAGTGCCCATTGCACCATCGCGTGTATGCGAAGGAGGTCAGGTGTGGGCTTGCCCCTGGCGTCGAGCTTTGGCGTGTAATAGGGAGGAACGAAGCCGATCGTTGCGACGTCATCGAGGTCCAGCGCTGAGGCATATCCCAATAGTGTCGGCAGGTAGTCGAGGTCGATATCCGTCTTCACGGAGGAACCAACGGCCTTCGAAATCGCGGAGAAGCGTTTCAGGATCGTTCCAGGGTCGGCCCCGGCGGCCACGGCCCTGAGCATGCACCGCTGGCGTTTCATCCTTGTGTAGTCAGAGGTGCTCTTCCGCTCCCTCACATATGCGAGGGCCTCGTGCCCGTTGAGCCGGTGCCAGCCTGGCGCTATGTCCACCGTGATCCATTCCTCACCCTCACGCGCCGGGGACACCTCGGTTTGGACCGAGCTCGTGACATAGGTCCGGACACCACCGAGGGCATCGACCACCCTGACGAATCCCGACATGTCCACGAACGCGTAGTAGTCAATGTCGATGCCAAGGAGGATCTCGAGCGTGTCACGGAGCGCGGCAAGACCGGGATCGGCCTCGTCAGGGTACGTGTCGACCCACTTGCGGGTGAACGGATAGATCGCGTTGATCTGATCAGGGAAGCATTCGCATGGGACGAATTGGTCTGGCTCCCCATCGCCATCCTCATCGGTCCACTTCTTCCGTTCTGCATAGGGAACGAGACGCATTTCGAGGTCGATGAATGCCGTCGACCACGCATCGGGAAGTGGCACGTGTGTCATGTTCCTCGGAATGCCGAACAAAGCTGCCTTGCCCGTTGTGGTGTCGAGCGTCGCAACCATGATGACATCCGTCCTGCTCCCCCCACGACCGGGCCCACCGTCTCCACCGGCCAGCAGGATGGTTACACGGTCGATACCTTCGGCATCCGAACCGATGAGGGCGCCGAGGGACACCTCGCGCTGCGTCCGGTAGTGGACCGAGTTCGCAACGGCATCGGGGTCTCCGACACCCTCCCGGAAGATCAGGTTCCGCGTCGATCGGGGCCGCGCGACCACGGGCAGGGAAGCCGGATCTGGCACCTCCGTGATGACCCGATCACCCGGTGCAAAGGGTGCGGGACCCGGAGGGGCGTCATCGAAGGCGACCGGACCCTCGTCATCCGTGACGAAGACGTCGTCGAGGAGCTGCGCTGCGTCGAGCGTGTAACGGGCGATGAGCACGTGCGGGAGGGCAACGACCACCGCGAGCAATGTCACCAGGAGGAGCGATCCGATGTTGTGGGCACCGTGCGACAACCGATACGGATCGGCAACCGCGACGACCCTCCACAGCACCAGCAGGAGGTTCACCACGAGAATCCAGGTGAGCACGGCCGGCCGGACAATCCAGCTGAGGAGCTCAAAGGAGGGGGTTCTGGCGACGTAGACCGTTGCCCCAACAAGGGCGACGAGGGGCCCTGCCATGACGATCGCTCGGCGTCGATGTCCGACGTATCCGTGGCCGAGACCCGGCAGAACCGCGCCGAGTAGCGCCGCAACAACGCCGTTGCGGTCACGAGACGTCGTCGCTGGCTGCGCCATGGTCCTCCTCCGATGAAAGGCTACGCGGCGGTACCGGATATCGCTCCGGTCCTTGGCAACTGCGTGGACTCAGACCATCCCGAGGGTGGTCTTGGTTCGCGGACCAACGAGGCCGTCGACCCACAGGCCATGGTGACGTTGGAAGGTGACGACGGCATTGAGAGTCATAGGTCCGAAGATTCCGTCAGATGCACCTGCTGCGAACCCCTTTTCGTTCAATTTCTGCTGCAGGTTCCGCACCGCGTCACCCCGAGCCCCGACCGACAACACCTCGCTGTCGGACGGATCATGTTCGAGGCCAGCAATGGCCGTCTTCGTGGAGCGACCAACGATCCCGTCAACCGATATCCCGAAGCGACCCTGGAACGCTCGAACCGCTGACTCCGTGCGGCCCCCAAAGTGACCATCGATACCCCCGACCGAGAAGCCGAGGTTCGACAGGGCCGTCTGCAACACCCGCACGTCAGCGCCGTGGACGCCGACACGAAGTACCCGAGCACCTCCGATGAGGGGGTCGCGAGGACCCTTCCCGATATCGTTTCCACCCGCGGCAACCAGCGACGAATACGGGTTGACCACGATCCCTGAGGGATCCCTGAGTTCATAGTGCAGGTGCGGAGGTGTGCTCTCGGCGTTCCCACTGTCACCGACCCATGCGATGTGCTGACCGGCGACGACACGGACTCCTGGCGTGATCGCCCGCTTGATCCCCCACCCCTTGCCATCGTCGGTTCCGGTCGTGTCGTTGTCGAGATGGATGTACCAGCTCTCCCAACCATCGTCGTGCCGAATCACCAACGAGCAGCATCGGCTCGGATTCATGTGGGACTGGCTCGTCCAATTGACCAGGGCCACGACGCCGTCGGCAGCCGCGACGACAGGCGTCATCTTGTCAGCCATGATGTCCTGCCCCGTGTGGAAACCGTGGGACCGCCCCGCCCAGAACGTGTCGGAGAACTCATGGGGACCGTCGACGGGAAACACGAGTTGGTAGTCGACGTCCTCCCCAAGATCGGTGGCATGTGCCGCTATCGGGAGCGCGAAGACCACAGCGGCGATCGCTACTACGAGGAGGATCCTCCGTGAAATTCGCATGAATCCGGTATCGGCAGGGTGTCGCGACCACCTGAGCAATCAGCGTCGTATGTGGAACCCTGGGGAGCCCTGTGAGCGTCATAGCGCAAACGAGAGGAGAAGCCCATGCGCAGAGGAATCATGCTCGGCCTCATTGGTGCCCTCGCCGTTGCCGCCGCAGCGTGTACGCCGTCGGTAACTGTGCAGAACCAACCGCCGACCGCGGACCAGCCGTCGGGGATCGCGGTGTCGGGGGTTGGCACGGTCAGCGGAAAACCAGACACGCTCACCATGAGCTTCGGCGTTTCGGTACTGGCCGACTCCGTTTCTGACGCAGTTGAACGGGCTGCGACGCGCGCTGATGCGGTCATTGCGGCGCTTGAGGCCAATGGCGTGGCCGAGGAAGACATCCAAACAGCGAACTATGCGATCTATCCCCAGTACGACTGGCGGAATGATCAGCAGGTGCTGCTCGGCTACCAGGTGTCGAACACTGTCACCGCCAAGATCAGGGACATCCCAGCGGCTGGTTCGACCATCGACGCCGTCTCCACGGCAGGCGGCGACGACGTGACCGTCAGCGGAGTCACGTTCTCCATCGAGGACAACGAGGAACTCATCAGTGCCGCACGGGAAGCCGCATGGAACGACGCCCTCGCCAAGGGGGATCAGCTCGCCACACTCAGCGGTGTATCGCTCGGCAGCCCAACCTCGATCGTGGAATCGTTCACCACCGCTGGGCCACCCATCTACTTCGAAGAGTCGGTCTCCGCTGGAGCCGACAGTGCGAGAACACCCATCGCACCAGGACAGCAGGACGTCGTGGTGACGATCAACGTCCAGTTCGCCATCGGTTGACCACGAACCCCAGACAACAGTTCCATGTGGGAGATCAGTTGGCGGTGGGATCGACCGTCGATGACGATGTCACCGCCAGCTTCGATCCTGAGACGACGGACGTGAGAAGCCCAGCGTCCACGTCAGCCTCGTGGCGCACCACGAACGCGCGCTGCCGTCGGTCGACTCTGACGTGCATGACGCCAGCGGTTTCATCCAGCATCGCCATGACGTCCGACACGCACAGGCCGCAGTCGCAACCCTCACACGACAGGGATGCAACGGAAATGTGCGATGTCGTCACAGTCGATGGAGTTGGGCTCATCGGCGACGTCTTTCCTCGGTTGCCACAAGGCTACCGCGCGTTGCACACGGTGACGGCCACGGCACGAACGGCGACGATTCGGTAGGGTTACCTCTGGCCTGCAGCGATTTGGGCTAGTGGACTGCGCCGAGGATGGGAGCCAGGTATGACGAAAGCTGCACCGGGCGGGATCATTCTCGCAGCCGCACTGCTGATGGCATCATGTGGCGGCGATACGGCAGCCGAAACCACCACGACAACGGCATTCGTGGAGTCGACGACAAGCACCTCGTCGACCACCACCACCGTTCCCGCCACAACGACCTCGACGACCCTTCCTACCCTCGGGGCGACGGCAACCATGTATGTCGTCCAGGGCGACTTGACAGCGCTCGGATATTTCGACGGCGTGATCGACGGTATCGCGGGCCAGGTGACCACCGCCGCCATCGCGAGTTTCCAATCCGATTCAGGGATAGAAGCCGACGGCGAGTTCGGCCCCGTGACCGATGCCGCCATGTATCCCCTCCTCCAGGAGGACACGGCCTACATCGAGGGTGTCCAGGAAGTCCTCACCGAGTTGGAGTTCTACACCGGGCCCATTGATGGGGACTACGGGAAGGGCACCGTTGCCGCCGTCAAGAAACTCCAGGCATCATGTGAACTCGAGGAGTCCGGCGAGCTCGATATCGGAACGCGACTGTGCCTGTTCGAGCGGTGAGGCGGACGGCGCCGACACCACGACATCAGGAGCGGACGTGATGGACGACGAACTGATCAACAAGGTCACGTGGAAGATCCCCAATGCGCTGGTGCTCGTCGGATCGCGTTCGGGTGACGAATGGAATGGCATGACGACGTCGTGGGTGACGCAGCTCTCCCAGGACCCGGTGTTCATCGGCGTTGGCGTCGACACTGTCGCGGTGACCCACCGACTCATCTCTGAGGGCGGATCCTTCACCGTGAACCTGTGGGACGCCGAGAACACACGCCCGTTCGTGAAGTTCTCGAAACCGGCGCAGAAGGAAGGAATGAGCCTCAACGGGTATCCCATCGTCGAAGGGTCGACGGGAGCACCCATCTTCGAGGACGCTATCGCCTGGATGGAGTGCGAGGTCAGGGAGGCGGTGGCGTGCGGGACCCACACCTTGTTCATCGGCGAGCTCGTTGCAGCAGGGGTGAATGATGACGAGGCTCGACCAGCGTCGATGTCCGATACGCGGATGAAGTACGGCGGGACCCGCCGCGGTCACTGAGGTTTCGCGAGACCGTCGCCGATCGAACGCAACACCGTGTACGGGTAGATGCCGGTGCTGTGGCCATCCGGTGCGAACACGAGGTTCACTGCGTAGGCCCCCACGAGCCCGATCGACAGGATTCGGCATGTCTCAGGATCTGCCGGCGGAAGAGGAATCGGTGCATTCCGACATGCGGCACAGGCACAGGCGTCCCTGAGCACGGTCGCTGGCATGGCATCGATTCTGCCATCACCCCACGTCACGATCACCGAGGTACCCGACTTCAGCTCGATCTTCTCAGGTTCGACCATTCGAGCGAGTGTACGGACGCCGCCCGTGCAGATTCACCACGCGGAGATTGGTACGCTCTCGAAGGTTCGACCACGAGGGATCCATTGACTGACCGCCCCATCTACATCGACGGCTTCAGCCATCAGCTCAGCGACACCCAGCCCGCTGAGACCCAGGAGTGGATCGACGCGCTGAGCGACATCATCGACACCGATGGCGAAACACGGGCCAGGTACCTGATGGCCCGCCTTCTCGAACACTCGAGGGAGCGAAGCGTCGGCGTACCCGGATCCGTCTCGACTCCCTACATCAACACCATTCCCCCAGAGGCAGAAGCTCCCTACCCGGGGGACGAGTACCTCGAGAAACGCATCCGTCGATTCATCCGCTGGAACGCTGCCGCCATGGTGATCAACGCCAACAAGAATGCCGACGGCATCGGTGGGCACCTCTCGACCTTCGCATCCTCGGCAACGCTCTACGAGGTCGGTTTCAACCACTTCTTCCGCGGCAAGGCGGATGGCACCCCTGGCGACCATGTGTACTTCCAGGGTCACGCAACACCGGGGATCTACGCAAGGGCATTCCTCGAAGGGCGCCTGTCGGAAGACGAGCTCGACCACTTCCGGAGGGAGATCGACCAGTCCGGTCTATCGAGCTATCCACACCCGAGACTGATGCCCGAGTTCTGGGAATACCCGACGGTGTCAATGGGTCTCGGTCCGATCAATTCGATCTACCACGCCCAATTCCTCCGTTACCTCCACAATCGCGGCATCGAAGACACCTCGGCGACGCGCATCTGGTCGTTCCTCGGCGACGGGGAGACCGACGAGCCCGAGACGCTTGGGTCGATATCACTCGCTGGCCGTGAGAAGCTCGACAACCTCGTGTGGGTCGTCAACGCCAACCTCCAACGCCTGGACGGCCCGGTCAGGGGAAACGGACGCATCATCCAGGAACTCGAAGCGATGTTCCGAGGGGCCGGATGGAACGTGATCAAGGTCATCTGGGGGTCCGATTGGGATCCCATCCTCGCCAGGGATCTGGACGGTGCTCTCGTCAACAAGATGAACTCGGTGGTCGACGGCGAGTACCAGCGATACCGCGCTGAATCGGGCGCCTATATCAGGGAGCACTTCTTCGGACCGGAACCGGGCCTCAGAGCGCTGGTCGAGGACATGACCGACGACGAGATCTGGGCGCTCCGCCGCGGAGGACTCGACCACCGCAAGATCTACACGGCGTACAAGTCAGCCACCGAACTGCGAGGGGCCCCGACCGTCATCATCGCAAAGACCATCAAGGGGTGGACACTCGGCTCGGATGTCGCAGGCAAGAACGCGACCCACTCCATCAAGAAGCTGACCACTGAACAGCTCCGAACCCTGCGAGATCGACTTGACCTCCATGATGAGATCGCTGACGAGGCACTCGAAGCCGGGAATCCTCCGTATCTCCGGTTCGAGGACAACTCGCCGGAGTACCGCTATCTCATGGAGAAACGAGGGGCGCTGAACGGGCCGCTCCCTTCCCGTGGCCTGCCCATCCGCACACCCCTCCAGCTCCCGGACCACACACCCTTCGCCGAGTTCGACGCCGGATCAGGCACCAATGAGGTCTCCACCACCGGAGCCTTCACTCGACTGCTCAGAAGCCTCACCAGGGACCCCAACATCGGGGACCGCATCGTCCCCATCATCCCTGACGAGGGCCGAACCTTCGGCATGGATGCCCTGTTCAAGGAGATCGGTATCTACGCCTCGCAGGGCCAGCTGTATGAGCCGGTCGACCACAATCTCATCCTCTCCTACAAGGAATCCAAGGACGGCCAGATCCTAGAAGAAGGCATCACCGAGGCCGGCGCGACGGCGAGTTGGATCGCAGCGGCGACCTCCTACGCGACCAGGGGGGTGCCCATGGTGCCCTTCTACTCGTTCTACTCGATGTTCGGGTTCCAGCGTGTCGGGGACGCCTTGTGGCTGGCGGCAGACGCCAGGGCGAGGGGCTTCCTGCTCGGGGCAACCGCCGGCCGTACCACCCTCCTTGGAGAAGGCCTCCAACATCAGGACGGCCACAGCCATGTCCTGGCGTCCGTGGTGCCGACATGCCAGGCCTATGACCCTGCCTTCGCGTACGAGACCGCAACAATCGTCGAGAACGGCATCCAACGGATGTATGGGGACAACGAGGACGTCTATTTCTACCTGACCCTGTACAACGAGTCCTACGTCCAACCGCCCAAACCGGAAGGATCGACGGAGGGGATCCTCGCTGGCCTGTATCGCTTCGCTGATGCCCCATCCGGCGGAGACCATGCGGCAACCATCCTGTTCTCAGGACCAGCCCAGGGTGCCGCACGAGCAGCGCAAGCAGAGCTCGCGGAGCATTACGGCGTCGCAGCGGAACTCTGGAGCGCCACCTCGTACAAGAAGCTGAGGGAGGAAGCCCTCGCCGTTGACAGGCGGAACCGCCTCCATCCGACGTCGGAGCCACTGGTCCCCTTCGTCACGAATACCCTCCGGTCATCCAGCGGGCCGATCATCGCCGTGACCGATTACATGCGCATGGTCCCCGATCAGATCGCGCCGTATGCGCCCCGTACGTTCACGTCTCTCGGCACCGACGGATTCGGGCGAAGCGACACACGTGAGGCACTACGGTCGTTCTTCGAAGTCGATGAGGGGAATATCGTCGTCGCCGTGCTCGCCGCGCTCGCCTGGGAAGGATCGATTGATCGGGATCTGGTCCTGAATGCGATCGAACGCTACGGAATAGATCCGGAGTCGCTGCCCCCCTGGCGTCGTTGATCGACGAGGCTGAGGGCCTCCCGTACCTCGTCGTCGGTGGTCTGCCGGAAGTCTTCGTACCAGTATCCGACGGCACCGAACGTCGAAGGCGTGGCCACGGCGACGAACGCGTCTGTGATGCCCTCGAATTCGATGCCCGCCGAGGCTGGCGCAACCGGCACCGCAACCGTGATGGACCTCGCTCCACCCTCACGAGCAGCGAGGACCGCTACGCGCATCGAGGCTCCTGTCGCGATGCCGTCGTCGACGAGCACCACAGGGCGGTCGGACAGGACTGGGGTCGCCGCCACTCCCCGATAGGCGATTTCCCTACGCTCGAGCTCAATGCGTTCGCGCGCGGCAACGGTTTCGATGTCCCCCTGGTCGATCGCAAGTGTTCTCACGATCTCCGAGTTCATCACCCTGAAGCCGCCGGATGCAATGGCACCCATCGCCACCTCCTCGTGGCCAGGAACACCAAGCTTGCGAACGACCATCACGTCGATGGCACAGCCACCAATGAGAGCAACCTCTGCGGCAACAGGAACACCGCCTCTCGGGAGTCCGAGAACGATGGTGTCGCTGCCGAGGAGATCCAGGGCCTCGAGCTCGCTCCCGAGCTGGCGGCCGGCATCCGATCGGTCACGAAACCGCATCGGTACCCATCGCGAGGGTTGCGGCAAGGGGCATGGCCCGATGAAGGACCACAGCGGGGTCGATTCCGTCCATCTTCGAACCCTACCGGCTGGGCTGACCACTCGGAATGTGGGTCAACTCTGCCCTGAGGAACTCGAGCAACACATCAGGCCATGCGCCCGACCTGACCGATGGATCACCGCCGAGGGCTACCGCACGGAATGGGGTCTCCAGAAGATCACCATCTGCACCACAGCGACAAGGACTCCCATCGCTATGAGCCCAACACCGACCCATCCGTCGAAGAGGTCCGACACAGAAGCCCCATCGATGGTGATCACGGCGTCCAGGGAATAGGCGCCTGCGCCGGCGATGGCCAAGGCGGCTGCGATGCCGCCGATCGTCAAGACGTATTCGTAGCCCTCGACGTCGACGCCCTCCCGCATGAACGAGGTGATGAAGAACCCGGCAGCCCGATGCACTGTCCAAAAAGCCACGAACATGATCCCGATCACACCCGCAGTGGCGAGACCGGTGAGGAGCCCCGTTACGAGCAGGAACCCGACCCCGAGCTCGGTTGCTGTCGACGCAAGCCACTGGAAACCGGGTGCCTTGAATCCGATCGACGCAAACCATCGACTCGTCCGTTCGCGAGCGAGTAGGTGCTTGATCCCGTGGGCGAGAAGAACCACGCCGACCACGACGCGGAGAATGAGCAGCGCAACACTGACTGGGTCATTCATCTGATCCTCATTTCGTTGATAGGACTTCCCTCGGGTCCTGTCAGACGCCGCCCATGGCGATGTACTTGGTCTCGAGATACTCGTCGAGGCCCTGATGGGAACCTTCGCGTCCAACACCGGACTCCTTGAACCCGCCAAAGGGCGCTATCTCAGTCGAGATCAGGCCCGTATTGACGCCGACGAGCCCGTACTCGAGACCTTCGGCGACGCGCCATACCCTTCCCATGTCCCGCGCAAAGAAATACGACGCCAAACCGTACGGGGTGTCGTTCGCTGCGGCGATGGCTTCATCCTCCGTGTGGAAGCGGAACAACGGAGCCACCGGTCCGAAGATCTCTTCCGAGGCGATGTCCATGTCGGCTGTGACCTCTGTGAGGACCGTCACCTCGTAGAACGTGCGACCGAGCTCATGCCGTCGACCGCCTGCAAGCACCTTCGCACCGTTCTCACACGCGTTGGCAACGAGGGCCTCCACCTTGACGAGTGCCTCTTCGTTGACGAGGGGCCCCACTGCATTCGACTCGTCCACACCTGGCCCGACCTTCAAGTCCTGGACGGCCTCGGCGAGCCGCTTCGCAAAGTCGTCGTAGACCGAGTCCTGGACGTAGATCCGATTTGCACAGATACACGTCTGCCCTGTGTTGCGGTACTTCGAGGCGATCACTCCTTCGACGGCTGCGTCGAGGTCGGCATCGTCGAACACGAGGAAAGGCGCATTCCCCCCGAGTTCCATCGAGACGTTCTTCACGGTGCCAGCGGACTGTGCCATCAGGATCTTGCCGACCTCCGTCGATCCCGTGAATGAGATCTTGCGTACCTTGGGATTGGTCGTCAGTTCAGCTCCAATGGCTCGACTGCTCGCCGAAGGAATGACATTCAGGACGCCGGCCGGAACGCCCGCACGGTGGGCGAGATCAGCTGCAGCGAGTGCGCTGATCGGAGTCAGGCTCGAGGGTTTCACGACGGCGGAACACCCAGCGGCCAGGGCTGGCCCAACCTTCCTGGTGATCATTGCCTGTGGGAAGTTCCACGGCGTGATCGCCGCAATGACACCGACAGGTTGACGGATCGTGAGGAGTCGCTTGGTGGGGTCGTACGTCGGGATCACATCTCCGTAGGCGCGCTTGCCCTCCTCGGCATACCAATCGATGAAGCCAGCTGCGTAGGCGACCTCGCCCCTGGATTCGCCGATGGGCTTCCCCATCTCGGCCGTCATGATGGCGGCAAGGTCGTTGGCATTCTCCATCATGAGGTCGTACCACTTCCGGAGGATGCTGCCGCGCTGCTTCGCAGTCAGAGCCGCCCAACCGCGTTGTGCACGTTCGGCGGCATCGATGGCGAGGCTGGTCTCGGCCGCCCCCAGATCTGCTACCGATGCAATGACCGCACCGGACGCAGGGTCAACAACATCGAAAGTCTTGCCAGAGTCGGCACCGATCCACGCACCGTCCACGAAAGCACGGGTGCGCAGGAGTGAGGGGTCGTCCAGATGCACGGAGGCTCCTAGTTGTAGCGGTCAAGTGCTCTGGGATGCTACCTGCCTCTTGCACCCGGAACCCAGCGAGTCACGCGAGGAAGGGCCACCCTCTCGGGTGACCCTCCTCGTCGCCAGCGACGACGTGCCTAGGGGAGAAGCACACGGTTGATACCGTGCATGATGTCGTCACCAGCGGAAATGTCGCTCATCGAGCGACAAGCGTATGTGTGTCGGCGGTTGGTGTCGGTGAACTGAACGGTCACGCCCACCCCTTCCCCGACGCCGACGTGTTCATGACAACTTCGGCGTGGGTCGACACTCCGGATGACCAAGTCCGCCCCGTCATCTGCCACAAGGATCTGGATCATCATCCCTCTCTCGGAATGGCAAGCTCGGCGAAGCCGGGTTCGTCCCCGAGCAACTCCGTGACAGATCGAATACCGTGGGATCATGATCCTGGTGCTCATGCCGGCCTTTGACGAGGAGCGAAGCCTCAACGACCTCCTGCCCCGCATGCCGGGAACCATCGGCGAACATGCAGTTGAAGTTCGGGTCCTCGACGATGGATCGCGAGATGACACCGCTGGTGTCGCGCTCCGGCTCGGGTTCCCCGTGGTATCGACGGCGACCAACCGCGGCAAAGGAGCGACGCTTCGCTCGGCGCTCGAGTCGCTCCAGTCACTCGAGATCGATCGGTGGGCGGCGGTCGTCCTCATGGACGCCGACGGCCAACACAACCCGGATGATGTTCCTCGTTTGGTGGCCCCGATCCTCGACGGGACTTCGGACATGGTTGTTGGCTCCCGATACGACTCGAACGCCGGGAGAGGGTGTGCGCCGTGGAATCGGTACGCCATCCGATGCCTGGCCGTGGCCATCATGAGGTACGCAGTTGGCATCCGCATCACCGACCCCTTCTCGGGATTCCGTGCCTTGTCCCCTGTCGCGGCGCAACACATCGAGCTGTCGGGTGACCGTTACGAGTGCGAACTTGAGATGGCCTTCTGTCTGGGGAGACACCGGCTGAGGATCATCGAATTGCCCATCTCCAAGATCTACGGTGAGGGAATGACGACGATGGGCAGCAGACATGGCCCCCTTCTCGGCCGGATCGCTGTCATCTCGGGCTACGCCAGGACCATCGTTCGGGAATGGCGAAGGGCGTCCTCACCGGCCACTGGCGCAATGCCTTTGGTGCGCACGCCGTGACATCGACGCCGGGACATCCGACGACGGTGGATCGCCTCGTCGAGGACTTCGCAGCGCTGCTGGCCGGGGACGAGTTGGTTGGCTCCGCGAACGAGTTCCTCTCCAGCGCATCGAGTCTGGCGGCAACCATCAACGACACGGGAAGAGTCGACATGCTTCCCGATCCATTCAAGGGTCGCATGACGGAGCAATCTCCGAGTCCTGACGAGTTCTACACGATCTTCTGGAGGATGTTCGATCGAACGCCCGCATCCATGGTGCAGGCCCTCGCTCTACCCATCAGACGACTTCTCGCCCAGAAGATCTTCGCTCACTGCGGCGATGGTGTGATCTTCCACCACAATGTGCTGTTCTCGAAGGGGGCGAACATCTCGATCGGGGATCACAGCCTGATCAATCGATACGTGATGCTCGACGACCGCGGACCGATCAGCATCGGATCCTTTGTCATGGTCGCCGCAGGTGTGACGATCGAAACCCACACCCATCCCTTCGAGGACTTCACACTGCCCATCGCGTACGCGGGTCGGAGCCAGCGGCCCGTGTCGATCGGCGACAATTCCGTCATCGGATACAACGCCGTTCTGATGGCAGGCGTCACCCTCGGGTATCGCACGATCGTGGGCGCGAATTCGGTGGTGACAAAGGACGTGCCCGACTACACGGTGGTGGGCGGGGTCCCCGCGAAGGCGATCAAACAGATCCTTCCGCCGAGCACGGGCCCGATATGGAGCCCTTCCGATGGTCGCCCATCGGATGTCTGATCCTCGGATCAGCTGGTGGCAGACCAAACGGCGACGGGGTTCTGCGTGGATACGGCCACGCCCCCCGGTTTCTCGACGGTCAGTGCAAGGACGGCTGGATCCGCCTCGATCCGGAAACTGACACCATCGGGGTCCCGGCCGAGGACGGCTACCGAGACGATCTCGTCACCAACGACCGACCAGAGCTGATATGTGTGGTCGGCATCAAGGACGGCGAGACCCGCTGACTCGGCCGATGTGGAACCATCGTCGTGGATGGTGAGGGACAGCGCAACAACACCAGTTTCGGGATCTGCCAACTCCCTGGTGACGGAACCAGCGGTCTCCGTCGACGTGGCAGTGTTCGTGGAGGCGATCCAGATGCCGCCAGCAACAAGCACGAGGGCGGCGGCAACAGCAGTGATCGCATACCACCGTGATGCGATGCTGCGACCCGAGGGCGTTGTCGCAATGGCCGAATCAGCCCGTATCGGCGTCGGCGCGGATTGATCATCCACACTGATCTCGGCTGCGACTCTATCCCACACCTCGGGATCGGGGGGGACGGGAGCAAAACTCTCGATCAGCATGCGACTCACTGCCTCGGAGTCATCATCCACCTGTTCTTCGCTCAGCGGTGCGTCACGCCATGGGAATCGGTCGGGAGTAGATTTCCCATCCCCACTCCCCTTCCCGGATGTCCCGGTCTCGCGGGTTTCGTCGTCCATTGCTCGTCCTTGTCACGTTGCCTCGGCACCGAGCGACAGCTGAAGGCGACGCATACCCGTGCGGATCCTGCTCTTGATGGTTCCTTCGGGGACTCCGAGGATGTCAGCGACATCCCGGTAGGAGTATCCGTCGAAGAATGCCATCGCAATTGGGGTCCTCTGCTCATCGGGGAGGTTCATCAGGGCCGTGCGAACGGTGCTTGAGGTGAGTTCTGCCATTGCCATTTCTTCGGTACCGGGCACATGGCTGGATGCCGACTTCTGCTGATCCGCCAGCTCTCGCGCTGCCGAAGCCCTCCGTGATCGAAGGAGATCGATGCTGCGGCCGTGGGCATCCATCTGGAGGAAGGCCTTGAGCGAGCCGCGATCGGCGTCATACCGCTCGTGGCGTTCCCACAGGCGGACGAATACATCCTGGGTGATATCAGCGGCCAGGTCCCGATCCTTGAGGATGCCAAGGGCCACACCGTTCACATACGGCGCATAGGCGTCGTATGCCTGCTTGAGGGCTCCGTGGTCCCTGAGGGCGACGGCCTCGACGATCCTGCGGTCGAGACCGCGCTGGTCATCGACCTCCTGTGTGGCTTCTCTCGTGGCTTGAAGTGTCATCTGCTTCTCCCGATGCGATGTATTTAGTACTAAACTAACACATGTCAGAAATACTGTCAATCAGAATCGAGAAGACTCGGTTCCGAACTCACTTCCGTCTAGGTTCCTACTAAATGAACAACGCTCCAGAACCACAGCTCTCGCTCCAGCAGGTCGCCGACGAACTCGGTGTCCACTACATGACGGCCTACCGATACGTACGCCTCGGCATGCTCCCTGCGGAAAGGGAGGGTCGGTCCTGGGTCGTTCAGCGTTCCGATCTCGACGCATTCCAATCACCCAGCACGGTTCGCCCAGAACGTGGCTCCACCCGGTGGGATTCCCGACTCATCAGCCGCCTTCTCGCTGCCGACGACAGCGGGGCGTGGTCAGTCATCGAGGCAGCGATGGCGTCCGGCCTCACACCGAGCGACGTGTACCAGTCGATGGTGGTACCCGCCCTTCGTGAGGTTGGGGAACGGTGGGAGGCGGGCGACATCGACGTTGCCCAGGAGCACGCGGCATCGCAGATCGCTGGGCGCCTGATCGCAAGGCTCGGACCCATGATGATGAGCCGGGGAGTTCGCAGAGGCACGGTGATCGTCGGCTCGACGGCGACTGAACTCCACGATCTTCCGCTGACGATCATCTCCGATCTGCTCCGGGCCGAACGCCTGGAGGTCATCAACCTCGGCGCCAACCTTCCGCCGGAGTTCTTTGCAGCCGCCGTTGCTCGAGGGGACGACGTCGTCGCTGCTGCGATTGGCGTCACGATGCCCGATCAGGGGGCGGAGATCGCCCGGACCGTCAACGCGATACGAGCCGTGTCCGACGTGGACATCCTCGTGGGCGGTTCCGGCGTGAGCGACGACATCGCAGATCTGCCCGGTGTCACCGCCATCGCGACGACGAGCGATGAGGCCATTGCCGTGATCGAGGCCGTACTCGCAGGGCGGTGACGCCAG
>JAQAZV010000158.1:0-6293 GCA_032127155.1 Acidimicrobiia bacterium | reverse complement strand
CGACCGGCGCGGCCGTGTCGACCATGACCTCATCGGTCCTGGGATGTTCGTCTCAGAGTGGGAGTGCGTCACGTACCACGTCCAGCAGGAGCCATGGCACGATACCGAAGAACACGGTCACTGTGGCGGAGATCACGATGGCGAACCTCGCAGGGAGCCCGGCCTCGATCGGTTCGTCGTCGTGGTCCCCCGATGAGAACATCGTGGAAATGATCCTGAGGTAGAACGCAAGGCCCACCACCGTCGTCAGGGTTCCGACCACGACCAGCCACAGGTAACCGTTCGATCCATTTGGCCACAGCCCCTGAGCCGATGCTGCCGAGATGAACGAGAACAGTTTGCCGACGAAACCCGCAAAGAACGGGATGCCGGACATGCCGAGGATGATGATCGTCATCAGCCATCCGACTTCAGGGGCTCGCTTGATCAGGCCCCTGTAATCGTCGAGCGGAGCGCGCGACGAGGCAGGACCCGAGACGACCGACACGACGGCGAATGCACCTATCACCATGAAGGCATAGGTCGATACGTAGAACCACATCGCCGGGATGCCATCAACGCCTGCCACCAGTGCAGCCATGATGTAGCCGGCGTGGGCGACACCCGAGTAGGCGAGCATCCGCTTCAGGTCGGTCTGGACGAGGGCCATCACGGTTCCCACGATCATCGACAGGGCAGCAATGATCGCGAGAATCGGGGCCCACGCGTCGATCTGAGACACGAAGCCACCAACGAAGATGCGGCCAAGCGCTGCGAACCCCGCGACCTTCACACCCGCCGCCATAAGGCCGACCGCACCACTCGGTGCCCCTTGGTAGACGTCGGGAGCCCACTGGTGGAATGGCGCCGCAGACACCTTGAAAGCAAGGCCGACGAGCATCAACGCAAGGCCAGCCATCAGAATGCCGGGTTCGGCGACGATGGCCGACGAGAAGAAGTCCCGTATCGAGTTCGCGCCGTAGAGGGAGAGCCCGCCGGTCGCCCCGAAGCTCAACGCCACGCCATAGACGAAGAGTGCCGATGCCAACGATCCCAGGAGGAAGTACTTGAGCGACGACTCTTCCGATGCCTCATCGTCCCTGATGAATCCTGCCAGCACATAGAAGCTGATCGACGCCGTCTCGAGGCCGAGGAAGATCACGACGAGGTTTGGGGTCGCAGCCATCATGTGCAGGCCTGCGACCGAGAGGAGAACGAGCGCAACGAATTCAGGACCGCGGCGCCCGACCTTGACGACAAGGTCCCATGCGGCAAGCAGTCCGAAGAATCCGACGAGTCCAAGGACGAGAGCTGCGAACGCGGAGTAGCCGTCGAGGACGACCATCGGTGACCGCATGATCTGGACGTCCATCGTCGAGAAGAAGAGACCTGCACCACCGTCAGCGACCTCGCGCCACTGGACGAACCCGATCGCCGATGCGATGGCAAGCGTGACCCCGGCAATGGGGCCCCAGATGTGGCGACCCTTACCCGCGACGACGGCGACCAGCAGGACAATCAATGCCCCGAGCAGGAGCACGACCTCAAAAGCGATCGGCAGGAAGGCAACGTTCTGCATCAGCCCTCTCCCCCATGATCGCCCGATTCCTCATTCGACTCGACGCGTTCGATGTCCCCGTAGCGGAGGTTGGGGAGATCCTCGGATCGGCCGTACTCCGGAACGTCGAATCCCGTGGTTGCCTCGATCCGATCGAGAATGGCGTTGGTCGAAGGTTCGATTCGGTCCATCACCGGCTTCGGGTACACGCCGAGAACCACGATCAGCACGACGAGCGGCACCATGATCGCAATCTCCCTGAACCCGAGATCAGCAAGACCTTCGAGCTTCGGATTCGTGACAGGACCGGTGAACACCCGCTCATACGCCCACAACAGGTAGATCGCCGCGAGGATCACGCCGGATCCGGCGATGATCGTCAAAACGGGCAGCGTCAGGTACGACCCGACGAGGATCGTGAACTCGCCGATGAACCCTGACAGTCCCGGCAATCCAGCGGACGCGAACGCGGAGAACAGGAAGATCCCCGCATAGACCGGCATCACGGCCGCAAGACCGCCGTAGTCGTCGATCCGCCGTGTGTGGGTGCGGTCGTAGATCATCCCGATCAGAAGGAAGAGCGCGCCGGTCGTGAGCCCATGGCTGATCATCTGGAACACAGAACCCTGAAGCGCCTGCGAGGTAAAGGCAAAGAGCCCGAGGACGATGAAGCCCATGTGGCTCACCGACGAATACGCGATCAAGCGCTTGATGTCAGGTTGGACGATCGCAACAGCTGCGCCGTAGACGATGCCGATCACGCCAAGCAATGCGACCCAGAACGACAGATCGACCGAGGCTTGAGGGAAGAGCGTCAGGTTGAAACGGAGGAGTCCATACGTCCCCATCTTCAGAAGCACACCGGCGAGGATCACCGATCCGGCCGTGGGTGCCTCGGTGTGGGCGTCCGCGAGCCAGGTATGGAAGGGGAATATCGGGACCTTGATCGCGAACGCGATGCCGAATCCCAGGAACAGCCACGTCTGGGTCGTCGTCGAGAGCTCGGTGCCGAGCATGTTCCTGAAGTCGAAGCTCGTGAAGAGACCGACCTGGTCGCCTGTGATGACGGCGAGGGCGATGATCGACGCCAGGAGGAACGCTGAACCGAAGGCAGTGAAAAGCACGAACTTCAGGGAGGCATAGGCGCGGTTATCGGAACCCCACAATCGGATGAGCAGGTACATCGGGACGAGCACGATCTCGAAGAAGGCAAAGAACAGCAGAAGGTCGATGGAGATGAAGACACCGAGCACACCCGCTTCGAGGATGAGCATCAGCACCATGTAGGTCTTGACTCGCTCCGTCACCGATCGGGACGCCGCGATCGCCAGCGGGAACAACAAGGCAGTGAGGACGATGAGGAAGAGTGAGATGCCATCGATGGCCACTCTCCAGCCGATGTCGAGTGCACCAGAGAAGGTGACGTCCTCCCCGAATTGGAAAGCGGGCGTTCCGGTGGCGAAGTTCCAGAGGAGGTAGCCAGCAACGACCAGGGGCGGGATGGACGCCACGATGGCGACGGGATGGAACAGCTCTGGTCGCCTCGTCGGGAGGAGCGCCACGACGAGCGCGCCAACCAGTGGGAGCAGGATCAGGATCGTCAGGACGGGCATCTAGAACGCCCCCCCAAGGATCAGGAACAGCACGAGGAGGACAACGCTTGCAATGGCGACACCGCTTGCGTACCACCTGACCTGTCCCGACTGGAGGATGCGCAGCTCGTCTCCGGACCCCGTGACGAGCCTGGCGATGCCGTGAACGCCGCCGTCGATCACCTTCGGGTCGAACACCGAGGCCCACCATTCGGCGACCCGGCGACCGGGAGCGACGATCCACCTTCCGTAGAAATCGTCGACACCGAAAGCGCCAAGCGCATTGGTCCAGAAGCTTCCATCCTCAGCAGGCAATTCGGCTCGACCGTAGCGACGCCACGCGATCACGATGCCGGTGACAGCCACGAGAAGGGCAACCGCACCGAGCCAGAACAGCGTCGAGAACTCAGCCTCCGCCGGATGCATGACGCCAGCAAAGGCTGGCTCGAGATAGTGCTCGAAAACGAGTTGCCACGGCGTGTTCAGTCCACCGATGCCAGCGCTGAACACGGCGAGGATGATGAGCGGAGTGGTCATCGTTGCTGGCGATTCATGGGGATGCACACCCTCGGGGGCCCTCGAATCGCCGAGGAACGTCATGACGAAAAGCCTCGTCATGTAGAACGCCGTGATCAGGGCCACAACGATTCCGATGGCCCACAGCCCGATCCACCATCCGCCCTTGGCGAACGTTGCGGCGAGGATCTCATCCTTCGACCAGAACCCTGAGAACGGGATGATCCCTGCAATCGACAGCCACGCTATGCCCATGGTGATGAAGGTGACCGGCATCACCTTTCGAAGACCGCCCATCCGACGCATGTCTTGTTCTCCTGCGAGGGCATGGATCACGGATCCCGCGCCGAGAAAGAGGAGCGCCTTGAAGAACGCGTGCGTGGTGAGGTGGAACAGACCTGCCGAATAGGCACCGACGCCAACGGCGAGGACCATGTACCCCAACTGGCTGATCGTCGAATATGCCAGAACCTTCTTGATATCGGTCTGTGCGACCGCAATAACGGCGGCGAGGAGCGCCGTCGCCGCTCCGACGACTGCGACGATGGCGGCGGTTGTCGGCGCGTAGTCGAACAGGACGGCGGACCTGGCAATCATGAAGACGCCCGCCGTCACCATGGTCGCGGCGTGGATCAGCGCTGAGACCGGGGTCGGACCTTCCATGGCGTCGGGGAGCCAGATGTACAGGGGAATCTGGGCGGACTTACCGGCGGCACCCACGAACAGGAGCAGTGTGATCGCGGTGATCGTGCCTGCGCCAACACCGAAGAGGACGGGCGTTTCGGCAAAGATCGTCTGGAAATCGAAGGTCCCAAAGGTCGCGAAGATGATCATCAGGGCGACGAGGAAGCCCCAGTCACCGATGCGGTTCACGATGAAGGCCTTCTTGCCGGCAGCAGCAGCCGAGGGCTTCTCGAACCAGAACGAGATCAGCAGGTAGGACGACAGGCCAACCAGTTCCCAGCCGACGAACATCAAGGCGTAGTTCGAGGCAAGGACGAGGATCAGCATCGATGCGATGAAGAGGTTCAGGAAGGCGAAGAACCGCGGGAATCGCGCATCTCCGTGCATGTACCCGATCGAATAGAGGTGGATGAGGGCACCCACGCCCGTCACGATCAGGGTCAGAAGCACCGAAAGCGGATCCCACAGGAATGCCACGTCAGCGCCGACCGACGGAATCCAGGAGAAGAACAGCACCGTCTCGGCCAGCTTGTCACCGCCGAGGAACCCAACGCCGGCAAAGAAGGCGATGAGGAAGGCAGCAGCAACGATCCCAAACCCGAACCAACCCGCGACCTTCTCGCCGAGACGCCTCCCGATGAAGAGATTGACGACGGCGCCAGCAAGGGGAAGCGCGACGAGGAGCCAGAGGTAGTCCGTCATCGTCAGCCCTTCAACTCGGCGAGTTCGTCGACGTTGGCGCTGGCCTTCTTGCGGAAGATGGCGACGATGATCGCAAGCCCGATGGTGACTTCAGCTGCGGCGATCACCATCACGAACAGTGCGGCAACCTGTCCCTCGATCAACCCGAGATCCTTGCTGATGGCGACGAACGTGAGGTTCACGCTGTTGAGCATGAGCTCGATCGACATGAACATGATCAAGGCGTTCCTCCTGATCATCACGCCGGCCACGCCCATGGAGAAGAGGGCGGCTCCGAGGAGGAGATACCAGGTGACTGTCACCGTCACGACGCACCCTCCTCTTCGGCATCCTGATCGAAGTAGGCAAGAGCGATGGTCCCCAGGGCTGCGATGGTGAGAAGGATCACGGTCGCAAGGAAGACGATGGTCCATGTTCCGAAGAGCTCATCTGCCACGGTTTCGATCGTGCCGTTCAGATCTGGTGCACCAAATGCGGAAGAGCCTGTGACCCATGCCTGCCGCCCTGCAAGGGCGAGCGCTGCGAAGAAGCCGACCGCAACGACGCCGGTCATGATCCGTTGGCTGAGGGGGCGCTCACCGTAGGCGCCGGGTCGGTCCACACCGATGAGCATGATCACGAACAGGAACAGCGTCATCACAGCACCGGCGTAGATGATGACCTGGACGACCGCCACCAGATGGGCATCGAGGAGGATGTACAGGATCGCGATGGCGAACATCGTCGAGAGCAGACCCACTGCTGAATAGACCGGATTACGTGCCATCAGCATCGTTGCGGCACCGGCGATCGCGACCGCAGCAAAGATGATGAAGGTGATCGTCTCACCCATCGGTCGCACCCTCCTCGAGGCTGACTTCGGCGTCATCGACCACAGACGCGACCGGTGTGGCGTCGCTTTCGGGGAGGGCATCGTTCGGTGAGGACTGTCCACGCTCAGCAGGGAGCGATCCCGTCCGCGCCGACGGTGTCCATGCAACGACGCCTTCGTATGCGGCCTGACCCGACGGCGAGGTCGCCCTCATCCACCCGTCTCCGATCCTGAGCTCATCGAAGTCGAACAGCTTCGATGGTCCCTGGGGGTGGTTCGGGGTGCCGTCCGGTTCCACAAGGAGCTCATCCTTGGTGTAGATCGCATCTTCCCGATCGGTGACGGACATTTCGAAGAGGTGCGTCATGGTGATCGCCTGAGTCGGGCATGCCTCAACGCACATCGCACAGAAGATGCACCGCAACATGTTGATCTCGTACACGAAGCCGAA
>JAQAZV010000157.1:0-9470 GCA_032127155.1 Acidimicrobiia bacterium | reverse complement strand
AGCGGAAGCGATCGTCCGTGCGGTCGGACCAACCAGGGTCGTGGCAGCCATCGATGTGCGGGCAGGTCACGCACGAGGCTCTGGCTGGACGGACGGCGGCACGCCACTGCACCAGGTCGTCGAGCGAGTCACGTCGCTCGGCATCGCGATGGCCCTGGTCACCGGGATCGACCGCGACGGGACGCTCGAGGGTCCCGACATCGCACTCCTTGGAGAGGTCCGGGCACTGGCACCGGACCTGTCACTCATTGCCTCGGGGGGAGTCGGGACCCTCGGCGATCTCGTCGCTTTGGCCTCGTCTCCCGTCGAGCCGCATGCCGCGATCGTCGGGAAGGCCCTCTATGAGCGCAGGTTCACCCTCGGGGAGGCGCACGCAGCCCTGCGCTGACCGCCCTCGGGAGGCCGGCAGCGACGCCTCCCCTCACGAGTCCGATGTGGGTGTGTTGAGCGTCGAGACAGATCCCAAGGCGACATCGAGGTCGTCCCAGGACACCGTGTCTGCGCGGGGATCCTGGCGCATCGCCGCAATGGCGGCCCGCCGGAGGACACCATCGAGGTCGGCGAATGACATGCCATCACTCCTGGCTACGAGGACATCTCGATCGACCGAGGGTGCTATCGGTACCGAGGTCATGGCAAAGAACGCTGCCCTCGCCTCCGGGCCGGGTAGATCCAGCAGGAGGTGGACCTCGAGGCGCCCTGGGCGAAGGAGGGCCGGATCGATGAGGTCCTTGCGGTTGGTCGCTCCGATCACGAAGACATCACCCCGCATGTCCACACCGTCGAGTTCGGTCAATAGCGCGGCGACGACGCTGTCCGTGACGGTCGTTGTCGATGATCCTCTCACCGGAGCGAGGGCGTCGAGTTCATCAAAGAAGATGATCGACGGGGCGACGGCGGCCGCCCTCGAGAACACCTCGCGTACGCCGCGCTCGGATTCCCCGACCCACTTGTCGAGCAGCTCTGCACCCTTGATGGGAAAGAACGCAGCTCCGCTCTCGTGGGCGAGTGCTCGGACCACGAACGTCTTCCCGGTTCCCGGTGGCCCGTGGAGGAGGAGGCCCTTCGGGGGGTCGATGCCCATGCGTGCGAAGCGTCCAGGATCGGTGAGCGGCCAGATGACAGACTCGGTCAGCGCCTGCTTGACGTCGACGAGGTTGGCGACCCGATCGAAGCCGTAGCTCGGGATGGTCCCGAGGGTTGTCGAGCCAAGCGATGCCGGTGTCGCGTGAATCGCTTCCAGGAGCAGCTCGGTCGTGAGGGTGCCCAGATTCCTCGCCCGCGCGTCGAGCACCGCTGTGGAGATGTCCAGTGCGCTGAAGCCAGGGGTCGCATTTGCGAGAACCTCCAGATCGATCTCCGTATTGGGGAGTGCTGCGGCGAGAAGGGCTCGACGACGGGCCTGATTCGGAGGAGCGATGACAAGGGTGCGACGGAGGAGGTCCCGCGCGTCGAGGTCATCACCGATCGTGGCGAGAGATGACGCGATCACGACCGCAACGGACTCGGTACTCGCGACCGCGTCGAGGAACCACCGTGTGACGGCTGCCGCTTGATGGCGACTGCCGTTCTCGCGCGACAACAAAGGATCGAGTCGATCGATGAAGAGGACCGAGCGCGGGGGGGCGGAACTGATTGCCCGTTCGAAGGAGGTCAGCAGACGCTCAGGCGTCGTGACCGTCCTGAGGTCGATGGGGATCACCTGGAGGCCAAGCGATGACGCGGCTGCGGCGACCAGCTCTCCTCGTCCCGAACCGGACGGTCCCGATATCACGACCCCAGCGACGGCATCCCCACCGTTGGGCACGGTCATTGCGGTGAGGAGCCTGAGCCATCCAGTCAGGAGCTCGAGCTCATTCTCGAGTCCCGCGATCATCGCTGGGCTGTCGATCGGTTGAACGACCTGCCCGGTCCCGGCCCGGGACGAGCTTGCCACGGCGACACAAGCTGGACCAAGGATCGCCGTTGGCCCCGGAGCAACATCGACGACATCGATCGACGCGTCGCCGATCGTAAACCGATCGCCGGCGCTCACAGGCAGTGTCAGGAGGTCCCGCGGAATGGCGTCGAGGGCATTGCCGTCAGAAGCGAGGGTGACGGTGATGGCCGAGGGGATGACCGATCTGACGACATCCACGGTCCCGCCCCGCGCGCCGGCTCCGTTTGTGAAGGCATCGGGTGGCGCCAGCAGTTCGTTCGGGATGCGGACATCAGCCGGTACGACGCGAACGTGGGTTGCCCCGACCTTCACGATCCCTCCGCCCGGTAACCCGATGGCGCTCAGCATCGTCATATCGGCGCGAGCGACGTGACCCGTTCCCTCCCTCAGTACGAACTTCATCCGGGGAGTCTCCCAGCAGGTTCGATGCTGCGCAATGTCGTGTCCGCCGCGGAACGACGTGGTGCGCCGCTACCGTCGCATGATGCCTCGGATCAGTATCGACGACCTCCGTGCACTCGGGCTCCGCATCGGCACGGTGACCAGGGCGGCACCCAATGATGGCGCTCGCGATTCGGCCCTGTGCCTGTGGATCGACGTCGGCTCCGACCATGAAGTGCAGTCATCGGCGAAGGTGTGCGACCGCTACGACGCCGTGTCGATCGTTGGCAGGCAGGTCGTGGTCGTGACGGCACTCGAACCGATGCGCGTCGGAGGGTTCCGTTCGGACGTACTCGTCATAGGAGCGCTCGCGGATGGAGGCGTCGTGCTCCTCCAACCGGACACACCGGTACCACCAGGAACAGAGATCGCGTAACGAGGCCGAGGGGCAGAGGCCGCCCCGTGAGATCGTCCGGAGTGCATGCTCATGGCTCGAGAACGGCTGTGGAGCCCCGCTGCCGAAGGTCGGGGACCTGGTGCGCTGGCAGTGCGAGTTCACCCGAGATCGACAGGATCTCCGTCCGCTCATCCACCAACCATCGCCACAGCAGCGCTGATTCGTCGGCATCGAGCATCGACGTGGGGAGGGTGCGAGGGCCCGTTCCTGGTGCAGTGGCCAGCAGGGGCGGGGAGGACTGCCGTGGCCAGGCAGCCACGAATCGTCCGTGCTCGATGGCGACGACCGCATCTTCCCTCGCCGCGACGACGGTGCCAGCCCTTTGGAGGGCCGTCCAGGCTCGATGACGTCGCAGGGCCCTGCTGAGGTGCTCCCAGCCGTCGCGACAGCGGGCAGCCTCCTCGAAACGTTCGTGAGCGGCCAGCGTGAGCAGCCGGGAGCGGACAGGAAGGAAGAGGTTCTCGGTTCGCGACTCGAGACTCGTGATCAGGTCGGCAACGATCGCCGCATACGACGCATCGGTCACTGACCCCGAGCACGGGCATACGCAGACGCCGAGCTGCGCAAAGTTGCACCCCTTGCCAGGTTCCGTGCAGCGGCGTATGGGAGAGGCGTCCCATATGGAGTGCATCACGAGCTCTGCCTGGCTGCGGCTGCGAAAAGGACCGACATGGGCAAGGCCGCGCGTCGTTGATCGGGTCAGGCTCAGTCTGGGGAATCGTTCATCGGTCACGGTGACCCAGTGGAGGGATCTGGGCGGCTTCGACCGCTTGTTGTACCGGGGTGCCTCCTCGCTGATCATCCGGAGTTCCACGACGCCAGCCTCGATCTCACAGCTCGTCACGATGTGGTCGATTCGTGCCATGTCGCGCAGCATCGCATCGATCTGTCGCCGGTGATCCCCTGCGAAGTATGAGCGCACCCGTGAGCGGAGATTCGTTGCCTTCCCGACATAGATGGTGGTGTCGTGTCGGTCCTTGAAGATGTAGACGCCTGGACTCCTGGGAAGTCGTTCCGTGAGGGCGAGCTTCCCGATAGCTCGCGATCCCTTGATCGTTGGGAGCGCAAGGAGGTCATCGAGGTGGGTCACACCGATCGAACCAGCTCGCTCGAGGAGCGACCAGAACACGTGCGCCGTCGCGAGGGCGTCCTCGAATGCCCGATGATTCGGTACGGTGGGCGACCCGAGGTACGCGGCGAGGGCCTGCAGCCTGAGGTTTCGCACCTCGCCAGCAACGAGGCGTCGCGCCAGTCTCAGCGTATCGGCGGACCGGTTCGGGAGCCGTCCGTACCCAAGGCGGAGCGCTGCTGCGTTGAGAAAGGCGATGTCGAACCGCACGTTGTGTCCAACGATGACGGCGTCACCGAGGAACTCCAGGAACGACGGGAGGGCTTCAGCGATCGTCGGGGCATCGATCACCATCGCCTGGGTGATGCCTGTGATCACCGTCACAGTGGGAGGTATCGCAGAGCCCGGGTTGACCAGTGTCTGGAATCGACCGGTCTCGATACCGCGCTCGTATCGTACGGCACCGATTTCGGTGATCTCGCATGAATCCGGGGTCACACCGGTGGTTTCGAGGTCCACCACACAGAATGGCACCTCCGAGAGGGGTGCTCCCAGATCATCGAACGAACGTTGGCCCACCAAAGTCACGCGCCGAAGGGTAATCGAACATCTGTTCGATGCGCGGAAATGTCCTCGGGAATTCGGGTATGTGTCGGGCCACCATGGATCGGGTGGTGGCTCCACACGGATCGCTACATTGGCGACATGCTCTTCGAAGGTCAGGTGTGGTTCGATTTCTCGAGCACATCCGTGTGGGTGTTCTACCGATTTGCCAGGGAACTCGCGCAGCGTGGAGCACAGGTGGCACTCGAGTGGCTACCACTGCCCAATGGTCGCGAGACTGCGGCCATGTCAGCCTTCGTCGCGCTGGATGAAGCGAGCGATCGTGGCAGGTTCCTCCACGCGATGATGGGACTGGTCCACCTCCACGATGCCGATCCCTCAAGCGTTGATGTCGTCGAACGTGCAGCGGCGGAAGCCGGAATACGGGTCGGACCATCGGTCACGCAGCACCCGGATCTCGATGTTCTGTCGGCACGAGCGGCCGAGCTCGGGGTGAGCTCCGTACCCAGCCTGTACCGACACGGACCCGTCACGCACATCACGCTCAACGGTGCTGCCCTGTCCGGGGACATCATCAATCGGGCGGTCGTCATCCTCGCCATGGCCGACGATGACGGCATCTGGGGTCTCGTGAAGCCATGACCGACGACCGCGCCGCGACCTCGTACCGCTGCACCGCTTGCGGGAACAAGACCCGCTTCGATGTTCACGACACGGTTCGGCGGCGGAGATTCGAGCATGCCGACCTCGCAGGGAGGATCACCGTCGAGGAGGAAGAGATCCTCGAGCGTACGATCGAGCGGGTCGTGTGCCGTTGGTGCGACCGTTCAGACGCGATCGAGGTGGTTCATGTCGATCGCTGACGTGTCGCCTCAGCAAGGAACACGGCCGCAGCAACCGACGCGTTGAGAGAATCGGCCGTGCCGTGGGTCGGGATCGACACTGCCCGACCGTGGTCCATCCATTGACGGTCGACTCCGTCGTGCTCGCTTCCGACCACGACGGATGTCGGCCCTCGAAGGTCGACCTCCCAGAGTGGTTCGCCGTCCTCGGGAACCGCGATGATGACCGCCGTGTTCTGCTCACTCCACGTGATCGCGTCCGCACGGGGTGCGACGGCGACCCGCCCCGCGAACAGCGAACCTTGCGAGGCCCTCACCACATTCGGATTGACAATGTCCGTTTGCAGCGATGATCCGATGAACGCCGCACCGAATGCATCAGCTGAACGGAGCATCGCACCGATGTTGCCTGGCTTTTCGATTCCGTCCCCGATCAGTACGAGACCTCCTGGAGCTGTGAACAGCGCCAGCGACGCGTCCGGTGTCCGCACGACGGCCGCACAGCCATCGGGATGTTGGCGTACCGTGATCTGCCTGAAGACCCGATCGGAGACGAGGGTTGGTGACGGCCATGGCACGTCGCCAGCCTCGTCGGTCACGATCACCTCCACGACGTCGAGGTGGGACAAGGCCCGTTCGACTTCGCGCTGCCCCTCAATCAGGAACGTTCCCGTTCGGTCTCGTTCAGACCTCCGTCGGAGGGCTTGCCACGCCTTGACGCGTGGGTTCTTGGGGCTGTCGATGAACGGTGCCATCACCACCCGCCCCCACCACTGGACGAGAAACCCCCGCCACCGGAGAACCCACCACCGGAGAACCCACCACCGGAGGCCCCGCCGAAACCCCCTCCGCTCCCTGTGCCCCAGGTCGAACCTCCCGACGACCCGAATCCGCCTCCACCTCCCCACCAGCCGCTCCCGCCGTCCTTCCACGAAGGCGAGGTGTACAACGATTGCCACCCGCTGGCACCATGGCTGCCACCCGAGGCCGCCCAGTGCAGGTAGAACAGTGTGAAGGGATCGAATTCCAGGACGGAGGGTCCCAGAGGTCTCCCGGTCCAGGTGTCGGTTCGGTTGGTCGTCCCCGCATGGGCGAGTTCGGGTGCATATCGCGTCAAGGAATCGTATCCAGCATCCTCGAGGGCAGAACGCTGTGCGGCGTACGCAAGGGCGAATGCGCGAGGACCGCGCGGGTCCGAGGCGCCGAAGGCAGCAGCGACATCTGCGTACGACCCCGACAACCCCAGGGCCGATAGGGCGACCCTGGTCTCGAGCCAGCGATCGACAGCCAGAACGGGTTCGAGGGACACGGCAAGGATCCCTGCGATCACCCGTGCGTCGTCCCCGTCTGAAACCGCGAGCACCCGATCGAGGATCGCCCGGTACACCTCAGGTCCGTCATCCCTCCTCCTCACAAGGGCGACGGCAACAGCGATTGGCACTCCGAGTTCGTCGGCATTCCGCTGCGCCGCATCCAGGGCATCGAGTGTGAACAGTCCCGCAACCGCGCCTTCGAGTGCTACCACGGCCTCACTGCCCCGGCGCAGCGTACGGTAGGCCGCCACGAAGGCAGGGATGTCCCGGTTGGAGTTGTTGAGGACGAGCAGGGCGGCAACGGCAGGAAGCGAGATTCCGTCTGCCGACAGTGCGTCCCCCTCAGTGGTGAGCGCGTCGAGGGTGGTTTCATAGACCTCAAGCGAGCGGGAGGTGTCGTCCGACACATCGGCCAGTGCGACCGCGGCCACGTCCCGTGTGCTCGAGATCGTCAGACGATTGCGAATCGTGGTGACCCGAGCAACCTTGGCCGACGCGACGTCATTCGCCGCGGTGACGTCGAGCACCGATTGGGTCACAGGGATGGCTCCATCCAGGACCGGTGCAGCTCGCATCAGCAGGGTGCCGAGGTATTCGACCCGTGTCGGGCCTGCGGGCGTAGCCACGAGTTCCATCACGAGGGCGTCTGCGGCTCTCCGGCGTGCCGCGGCGATTCGATGCGGCCTGAGCGATTGGACAACACGTTCGAGGTTGTCCATGGCAACGTTGAATGCAGCCTCATCATCGATCGGCACCACGGTCGCCGTATCGAGGGCACCCTCGAGACCGTCCTCGAGAATCGGGCGTTCGCCACTCGCCGTGAGCTCCAATGGGTCGCGTGTTGCCTTCAGCATCGTTCCCACATCGATGATGGCAACGGCGCCGACGGACGCCAGGGCGGCAATCGTGGATTCGGGTACTGCATCTCCTGCTCTTCTCGATATGGCGAAGAGCGCCGTCAGTGCGTCGGCAGTCTCCAATGCAGATATTGGCTGACCGTCGGGGAGGACACGGAACCTGCGGGCGAGCTCGAGCTCGTCACCCCTCGGATCGAGTTCTGCGATCATCGCATCGATACGTCGGTTGCGTATCACCCGCTTGTCCTCCCGGGAGCGCCGACGCCGGTAGGCCGCGACGCCTACGGCCGATCCGGATGCGACGAGCACCATCGCGGCGACCGTGCCCAGGCGCGCGGATTCGTCTGAGGTACCGGGGGAGGAGTCTGTGCCCTGATCATCAATCGGCGCTGCACCATCCGACAACACCTGATCGACGGCTCCGATGATGGCGAGAACACCTCCTTCGAAGTCGCCGGCAGCGAAGAAGCTCCTACCCGAGTTCGCAATGGCTGTGCCAGGAAGGTCGATTCCTGCTTGCGTGACAACCTCGGTTCGTCGTTCATCGATCGAAACCAGGACGAGGATCCCGTTCTCGAGCTGTGGATCTCCGACCCCCCAGGCGTTTGCGAGGTCTGCCGCGAACTCGGTGGGGTTGGAGCCTCGCGAGTTCGAAGCGATGACGAAAGCGAACGGGTTCCCGTGGAGTTCGGTGACCCGTGCGATTGCGTTTGCGATGCGCTGAGGGTTTGCGACGAGGTCGGGCTCATCGGTGAAGAGTCCTTCGCATTCGAGACCTCGGAAGGTCCCGCAGCTCGTACTCACCTGGGCAACAGCATGGGAACCGGAAGGAGCCGCCAGCACCAGGACTGCCATGGTCGCAACGCCGCAGGCGACGGCGAGGCGGATGAAGGACCTCATGCAACGCCGAAGCGGAGCGGGATATCCGTCGGTCGGTAGAAGCCTGGCCCGAGTGTGGCCATCCGTCGGAGTGCGCTGACGACCTGGGCTGCGGTTCCTTCATCGACGGGGTAGCCGCCGGGAATCTCGAGGGTGATTGGTGGATTGCCCTCGATGACGATCCGGTCGAGTTCATCATCGAGGCCCCACGCCATGGTCAAGTGGAGAATGATCTCTCGGCCGTCTCCTGCAGAGAGCCGTGCGCGATGTGTGGCGCCGATGATCGTCGATTCCGAAGCTCCAGCACCGGGATCGCCGTCAAACACCGGATCGATGGTCACGGTGACGTCCTTGTACGGCCACTCGAGGCCGCGGGCGAGCAGCCGTGCGCTCGAGTCGAGACCGCGGTGACCCACTCGGCCGCTCAACACGCCAGCTGCGAACTGCTCCTCGGACAATCCCCTACCAGACTTCGCGACGAGGGAGGGGCGGCGCAGCGAGGTGTCCATCCTTCGCGTGACCTCGATTCGGCTGATGGCTCGCGATGCGCCAGCAGCGAGGAGGGGGAGGCGATCCATCACGAAACCAGGGTTGGCTCCCGTGACGATGATGATCTTCCCATCTGATCGTGCGGACGTGTGCAAGGCATCCCACAGGTGACGGGGTGCCCAGGCGAGACCCTCGCAGGTCGTAACCACGTTGTAGCCAGCGGACACGAGTCGAATGACGACCGGGGCGACCTTCTCCGCGGACGAGGCAAACGCGACGAGGGCCGCATCGCCAGTGGCCGCCGCAGGAAGGCCGACGGTCGACTCGAAGCCGGGTGCCCCGGTTGCGGCGACAAGTTCGCGTCGAGCTTGTTCATCGGGATCGACGACGGCCACGATCTGATCGACCGCACCGTCAGCGAGGGCTGCCTCTGCAACCCACGTCCCGATCGGCCCTGCACCAACGATCACGAGTCCTGCCATAACGACGATGTTGGTCGCTCGCCCGCAACTAACCAAACACATGTGCAGTTATCGGCCGTGGATCCGCTGATGAACGATGCCAGCGTCGGTAGCGTGCGTCCATGATCGAGCGTCGCATCAACGTCTCCCAGCCATACGATCTCGCGGGTTCGGTGCGGGCCCTCGGTGTCGGACGATGGGACGGTCACGGATGGACAT
>JAQAZV010000156.1:0-2586 GCA_032127155.1 Acidimicrobiia bacterium | reverse complement strand
CGGTATCGAACCGATTCGAGGACTGCTGGACCGAGGCCCAGCGCCGAGCCGTCCCAGATCAGCGGTCGCGACGCCACCATGATGCGATCACCATCGGCATCCTCGACCGTCCCCCAGCGCACGCGACACCGGTCGATGACCCGAAGGGCATGGTCGGTGTGACCGGACCGCAGGAGTCCCACCCACGGATACACACAGAAGACGTGATAGGCGTGGGTTGGGCGACCGCCGACGATCGAGCTCTCCATTGCCGACCACTCCGATCCTGCTCGGCGCCGGAACCGCTCCTCAATGGCATTGCCCCAGATGAGCATGTCGATGCCGTCGAGGAGGTCGCTGCCGAGCCAGTAGGCCTCAACAACACGAGGGTCGAGCGGATCCATCCGGCGATAACCACCGATGAACTCGAGATACGGCCACGCACCATCGAACTGGCGCACGATGTGTTCTCGTTCTGCGGCAATCGGAGTCCCGTCGAGATCACGCTCCCATTCCTGGTCGCTGGGTCCGCAGTAGCCAAGCTCGTTCGGGGGAAATGCATACCTCGCGAAGAGGGAGGCACCATTGCCCATCAAGGAAGATCCGACACGACGTCGCTGGTCGCCGCGACGGCACGGCCAGCAACAATGACCGTTGCCACGCCAGCGGCAACGAGTCCGAGGCCGAGGGGCGATCCGAGCGGTGCACCGTTGACGACAGAGCCGAGGATCGCAGTGATGATGGCACCTCCGACGAGGACAGAGGTCACGTCGATCGCTGATGCCCTGGCGAGGGCTGCGTACCAGCTTCCGACGTATGCGGCGAGAGCTGCGCCCGTCACGGCCACCCACCCGATCTGGGACATCGAGACTGCGCCGACGGCTGCAACGCCACCCGACACGACACCGTATACGACGAGGACGACGGCACCACCCGCCATTCGTGCCACTCCCACCGTCAACGACGAGACGTCTGACAGCAGCCGTTTTGCGACCACGATCTCGATCGACCACAGCAGGGTCGCTGCCAGGATCATCAGCTCCCCGACCCCGAATCCGACATCGGTGAACCCACCAGCCAGGAGGATCTGACCGATCACGAGCAGGGCGATGGCAAGGGCATGGGCGGGACGGAAACGCTCTCGGAGGAACCCGACCGCAAGGATCGCCACCCAGATCACCAGCGACTTGTGGATGAAGGCGGCTTGTGTCGAGGCGGCGCGGGCGAGGCCCTCGAAGAACAGGGCAAAGGCCACGGCACCGCCGAAAACGGCGACACCGACCAGTCCGATCCACTGTCCCGTGCCGCGTGGTCGTACCAGCGCCTCAGCCGACCTGCGCCTGGTGGCCACGAGGCCCACCCCGAGAAGGATGAATGCGGCGAACAGATTCTTGAACGTCGTGTAGGTCGTGGGGCTAGCCGTGCCAGCCCACGCCCTCACGCCGTACGCGTTGACGAAGATCGCGACACCGCTGATCACCGCCGTCGCGAGGGCAAGGAGGAGTCCGGTGCGGCGGGGGCCGAGCGAAGACCTTGTTGGGTTCATGACACGCATTCACATCACCTCAGTAATAGCTTAGACTGGAACTAAGGATTTAGGAAGATCGGTGTCGAATCGATCGAAGGACAAGCTGCCACCTGCCCTGTCGATCCGGAGACGATGCCCGAACGGAGCGCCAATGTCCGGCAAGGTACTGGGAACCGAGGTTTTCGATTCACTCATCCCCCTCCTTGCAGAGCTCGGATATCGCGTCGTTGGACCGACGGTCCGCGAAGAGGCGATCGTTTGGGGGGACATCGAAGCCGCGACTGATCTCCCCATCGGCTGGACCGATGTCCAGGAGGCCGGCCACTACAGGATTGAACCTCGGGACGACAACGCCTACTTCGCCTACACGGTCGGGCCCAGGACCCTGAAGACCTACCTCTTCCCTGCGCGACAGACCCTGCTCACGATCGAAAACGCCGAGACCGGTCTCCGATTCCGCCCCGAGCCTCTCGACGAACCTCCGTATGCCTTCCTCGGCGTCCGAGCATGTGAGATCGCCGCCGCTGCCATCCAGGATTCCGTCTTCGACGGAAGTTCGTATGCCGACCCCTCGTATGCCGCCCGGCGCAAGCGCTCCTTCACGATCGCCGTCAACTGTTCCGTGGCGGGGAACACCTGTTTCTGTGACTCCATGGGCACGGGACCCCGAGCGAGCGACGGCTTCGACCTCGTCGTCACCGAGATCCTGGAAGGCAACCGCCACGAGTTCGTCGTGGAGCCCGGGAGCGAACGGGGTGCTTCGGTGCTCAATGAGCTCTCTGGCCGGGCCGCGGCCGAGTCCGACGAAGAGGCCATCGTCTCGATCATGAAGAACACGATCGATCACATGGGGAGATCGATGGATGAGAAGGCAACCAGGGCCCTTCTTGCAGAGAACCTCGACCACCCCATCTGGGATGACATCGCAACCCGATGCCTTGCCTGCACGAACTGCACGCTGGTGTGCCCGACATGCTTCTGCTCGACGGTCGAGGACGCCACAGACCTCCTCGGCACCGCAACACGGACCAGACGATGGGACTCCTGCTTCTCGTCGGACTTCAGCAACCTCCACGGCC
>JAQAZV010000155.1:0-20964 GCA_032127155.1 Acidimicrobiia bacterium | reverse complement strand
TGGAAGATGGCTGGGGCGGCCCTCGCAGCCTTGTTCCATGACCTCATCATAGCCGGAGGCATCTACGCCCTCGTGGGGTTCGTCGTGACACCGTCGACACTCATCGCCGTCCTCACCATCCTCGGCTATTCGCTGTACGACACCGTGGTGGTGTTCGACAAGGTGACCGAGAACGTCCACGAGGCGTCGTCGAGAACCACCTATTCGAGCATCATCAATGACTCGATGAACCAAGTCCTCATGCGCTCGATCAACACGTCGTTCACATCACTGCTACCGGTTGGCGTCCTCCTGTTCGTCGGATTCGCCTCCATTGGTGCAGAAACACTGCTCCAGTTCGCACTGGCGCTCTTCATTGGCATCGCAATCGGCACCTATTCCTCCCTCTTCGTCGCTTCGCCCCTCTTGGGTATCTGGAAGGAACGTGAGCCCGAGTGGGAGCGTCGCCGCCGACGTTCTGAGCGCACGGACGACGAGCCTGTCGACTCGCCGAAGGCTGCTCCGACGAGCGTCGAGGCAGGCACATCCGTCATCCCTACCGCGCGGCCTCCCAAGCAACGGCGGAAGCGTCGGTAAGCTCCCGGGATGGAAGCGGGTTCGTTGACGACAGACGAACCACCGCAACCGGCGAGTTCCCCCTTCGTCGATGATGCGGTGGGCGGTCGCACGCCCGACGAAATGGTCGACGACCTGATCGCGGTATTCACCTCGTCCCATCCGAACGGTGACGTTGAGCTCATCCGGAAGGCATATCAGGTTGCCTCCGACGTCCACCAAGCCCAGGTGAGGGCAACCGGTGACCCGTACATCGTTCACCCGATCGCTGTCGCTGAGATCCTTGCCGGCTACGGGATGGACGATGCAACCCTCGCAGCCGCACTTCTGCATGACACCGTTGAGGACACCGACCTCACCCTGACCCAGGCCCGCAAGGAGTTCGGAGACGAGGTTGCGCTCCTGATCGACGGCGTCACGAAGCTCGACCGGATCAAGTTCTCATCGAGGGAGCTCGCCCAGGCCGCCACCATCAGGAAGATGGCTGTGGCCATGGCGAAGGACATTCGCGTCCTCGTGATCAAGCTCGCCGATCGCACCCACAACATCCGCACCCTCAGTCCATTGCCGATCGACAAGCAGCAACGCGTCGCGTCCGAGACACTCGACGTGTACGCCCCGCTCGCACACAGGCTCGGGATGCAGGAGATCAAGCACGAAATGGAGGAGACGTGCTTCGGAGTGTTGTTCCCCGGTCCCAAAGCGGAACTGGAAGAAGCCGTGCAGCGGCGCTCTCCCGAACGTGAGGCGGACATCGAGTTCGTCATCGACGAGTTGTCGAAGGTACTTGCCGATGCTGGCATTCATGCCGTCATCACCGGGCGACCGAAGCACCTCTACTCGATCTATCGCAAGATGGTCTCCTCAGGCCTCGGTTTCGAGGACATCCACGACTTGATCGGGATCCGGGTGATCGTCGGCGAACTACGGGACTGCTACGGCGCCCTCGGGCTCGTGCACTCGATGTGGCCACCCATCCAGGGGCGGTTCAAGGACTACATCGCGATGCCGAAATTCAACTTCTACCAGTCCCTCCACACGACGGTGGTCGGGCCGGATGGCAAGGTCCTCGAGGTACAGATCCGCACCCAGGAGATGCACGAGCGAGCAGAAACCGGTATTGCCGCACACTGGCGATACAAGGAAGACGGTGGTGGAGGTGGCGACCTCCCCGGCGTCGCCGAGATTCGTGAGATGCAGGAGGAGTCGGAGGACCCGGCAGAGTTCCTCGAAAACCTGAAGCTCGACCTGTATCAGGAGGAAGTCTTCGCCCTGACGCCGAAGGGGGATGTGAAGACCCTGCCAAAGGGCGCCACACCCGTCGACTTTGCGTACCGGGTACACACCGACGTCGGACACCGATGCATCGGAGCAAAGGTCAACGGCAGGCTCGTCCCTCTCTCGACACATCTGGAGTCAGGCGACATCGTCGAGATCCTCACGTCCAAGGCCCAGGACGCGCATCCGAGCCGCGACTGGCTCGAGTTCGTGAAGTCGTCACGGGCGACATCGAAGATCAAGGGGTGGTTCTCGAGGGAGATGCGAGAAGGGGCGTTTGCGGACGGCAAGGAGGCCGTCACCTCGGCGCTCCGCAAGGAAGGTCTACCGATCAAGAGCGTGGATGACGATCTCCTGAAGGTTGCCGAGGACTTCGGGTTCGACACGATCGAGCAGCTCTACATGTCGGTCGGGGAGAATCGGACGAGCCCACATACAGTGGCCCAACGGCTTGCACGACGTCTGAGACCCGAGGATTCGGCAGAGGCCGTGAGGGCGGAACGCCTCCCCACGCCGCACAAGCGCAAGTCACGGGTGACGGGGGATGTCGTTGTCGAAGGTCTCGAAGACATGCTCGTGCGGATGGCGAAGTGCTGCGGGCCGGTTCCGGGCGATGACATCATCGGATTTGTCACGATCGGCCGCGGTGTATCCGTCCATCGCTCGGACTGCGCAAATATCGGGTCCCTTCGCGAGCGCACGGAACGGATGGTCGATGTCGACTGGGCAGCCGAACAGGTGGGGACGTTCTTCGTATGGATCCAGGTCGAAGCCCTCGACAGGGCAAAGCTCCTTCGGGATGTGACCGCGGCCTTGTCGGACTACGGGGCGAACATCCATGCATCCTCATCGGTGACGGGACGTGACCGCATCGCCCTGCTGCGGTACGAGGTCGAGTTGTCAGATCGTGATGCACTCGAGGGCCTTCTCGGGGCCCTCAGGCAGGTCGATGCGGTCTACGACGCCTACCGACTCGTCCTCTGACGCCGTCGTTCCTATCGTCTGTTCATGCCGACCTTGATAGATCACGACGTCCTGTGGTACTTCGGTACGAATTGCTGGGTCATGGCGAGCGGACCCGGCTCGGCAGCGGTCGTGATCGACGCGCCACCTGATCCAACCGGCATCTCGGACCTCCTGGCGAGGCACGACCTGACACCGATCGCTGTGCTCGTCACACATGGACACGTCGACCATGCGGGAGGTATCGACGGCATTGCGGGGCCGACCGTTGCCGCCTACCTCCATCCCGATGACGTCGACATGGCTCGCCATCCCGGTGAGCAGCTTCGCGCCCTCCTCGGATCGTCAGGTGCCGCCACGTCGGACCCAATCGTGAGATCTCCGTTCGTGGATCTTGCAGGGGGAACCTCCCTCCATCTCGCAGGCTTCGAGATCGCCGTCCTCTACACGCCAGGGCACACGCCAGGGCACTGTTGCTTCCACGTGCCTTCGGAGGGGGTTCTGTTCTCCGGCGATCAGCTCTTCCAGGGTTCCATCGGGAGAACCGACCTCCCCGGCGGCTCGTATCCGACACTCATGGAGTCGATGCGGCGTGAGATCCTGACCCTCGATGCATCGACGGAGGTACTTCCTGGGCACGGGCCGTCCACTACGCTTTCGGCGGAACGCCGCCACAATCCCTTCCTCCAGGAGCTGCTGTGACCCGGTACCGCGCCCCGAAGGGCACCGAGGACATCCTTCCTCCCGACTCGCGCTGGTGGCGCGACGCACATCGCACGTTCGATGTCCTCTGCGAGCGCTTCGGCTACGGCCTCGTCCTCACCCCCATGTTCGAGGACACGGAGGTCTTCGCTCGAGGGGTCGGAGGCGACACGGAGGTGGTCGAGAAGCAGATGTACTCCTTCGTCGACAAATCAGGGCGGCCGCTGACCCTGCGTCCGGAGCAGACAGCGAGCGTCGTGCGTGCTGCCATCCAGGCAGGTGGCGTGGCAACGACCTTCAAGGGGTCGTACTGGGGCCCGATGTTTCGCTACGAGAGGCCCCAGAAGGGTCGCAATCGTCAGTTCTACCAAGCAGGCGTCGAGTACCTCGGTTCGTCGTCGCCGGAAGCAGATGTCGAGGTGATCGAGCTCGGATGGAGGTATCTGGAGGAGCTTGGCCTCACCGACATCGAGCTTCGGCTCAACTCCATCGGCGATGCGGAGGATCGCGCCACGTATCGCGACGACCTCACCACGTTCCTCGACATGCGGCTGTCAGACCTGTCAGAGGACGCACAGCGAAGGGTGGCGACGAACCCCCTCAGGGTGCTCGACTCCAAGGCCGACGAGCGGGTTGTCGCTGACGCGCCAGTGCCGCTCGACCACATGGGTGAGCCAGCGGCGAACCATTTCGAAGCCGTGAGGGCGGGCCTCGACGACCTCGGGATTCCGTATGTGATCGCACCGAGGCTGGTACGCGGCCTCGACTATTACTGCCGCACCGTTTGGGAATACGTCCCGATGAACTACGAGGCCGCGCAGAGCAGCGTAGGTGGTGGGGGACGCTACGACGGCCTGTTCGAGATCCTGGGTGGGAAGCCCACACCAGGTGTCGGACTGGCCATGGGCATCGATCGCATCCGCCTCGCCGCGACCCATGATGGCCAAACCGGCCGTATCGACGCCTTTGTCGTGACGGTGGCGGATTCCCACAGGGTCCCAGGACGGCGACTCACGAGCGAATTGCGAAGAGGTGGACTCTCCGTCGACATGACGGACCGACCTCGCCCGATGAAAGCACAATTCCGGGAGGCAGATAGATCCGGAGCACGGGTTGCCATCGTCGTCGGCGACGAGTGGTTCGATGGAAATGTCACGATCAGGCGCCTCGACAGCGGCGAACAAGAGATCATTGCGGTGAAGGAGATCCAAGCATGGCTTCAGAGCTGATGAAGTCGACCGGAGCGGGCGACCTACGAGCAAGCGACGCGGGGTCAACGGTTCTGCTTGCAGGCTGGATCGCACGCAGGCGCGACCACGGCGGAGTCATCTTCCTCGACCTGAGGGATGCCTCGGGGATTGTGCAGGTCGTCGTCAACCCAGAGGATGATCCCGCCCCTGAGGACACCCTGCACGGGCTGAGGCTCGAATACTGCGTCCAGGTCGATGGCAGTGTGAGGCCTCGCCCCGAGGGCACGGTGAATGACGACCTCCCAACAGGCGCCGTGGAAGTCGTCGCCTCGACCCTGACCGTGCTGAGCCCCTCTGCTCCTCTTCCGTTCCAGATCGATGAACGGATCGATGTGGACGAGGCAAAGCGTCTCCAGTACCGCTATCTCGACATGCGCAGGACGCGGATGGCGGAGAACCTCAAGGCTCGGTCACGGACCATCCGAGCGATGCGCGAGGTGATGGATCGTGAAGGGTTCCTCGAGGTCGAGACCCCGACGCTCATCGCATCAACCCCTGAAGGCGCTCGAGACATGCTTGTGCCATCGCGGCTACGAAAGGGCAGCTTCTACGCCCTGCCCCAGTCACCCCAACTCTTCAAGCAGCTGCTGATGGTCGGCGGGGTCGAGCGCTACTACCAGGTCGCCCGGTGCTATCGCGACGAGGACTTCCGGGCCGATCGCCAGGTGGAGTTCACGCAGCTCGACTTCGAAGGGTCGTTCTGGGGCCAGGAGGACGTCCTCGGCACACTCGAGAAGATCGCCCATCATGTCGTGAAGGAGATCCGGGGTATCGAGATCGCACTCCCGATTCCTCGTCTCACATATGCAGAGGCCATGGATCGCTACGGGACCGACAAGCCCGACCTTCGCTTTGCGATGGAGCTCGTCACCCTCGACGACGTGTTCATCGACACCGGGTTCAAGGCTTTCGCTGGGGTGCTCGCCGACGGGGGAACGGTGCGAGGCATCAACGGTGGACCCCTCGGACTTGCGAGATCCGGCCTCGATGCCCTCGTCACGAGGGCACAGGATCTCGGAGCGAAGGGCCTCGTCTGGATGGTTGTGGAGGACGACGGTTCCCTGCGGTCGCCGGTAGCGAAGTTCCTCTCGGACTCCGAGCTCGCGGCCATCGTGTCGGCGATGGATGCATCGCCGGGAGACACGTTGCTCATCGTTGCGGACCGCGTCACGACGGTTCGTTCGGTCCTCGGTGCCTTGCGCCTTGACATCGGCAGGCCGGAGGGCAACGCGGACCTGGTCTTTGCATTCATCGTGGACTTCCCAGTCTTCGATGTCGGGGATGACGGCTCACTTGCCCCTGCACATCATCCGTTCACAGCACCGGCTTCCCTCGACGCGCTCGTGGAAACCCCGACGACGGCAGTCTCGAAGGCCTATGACCTGGTGCTGAACGGAGCGGAACTCGGATCCGGTTCGGTGAGAATCCATGATCCCTCGACACAGGCGAAGGTTTTCGAGGTCATGGGCATTTCCGACGAAGAAGCACAATCCCGCTTCGGCTGGTTCCTCGAGGCGCTGCGGTACGGCACGCCTCCCCATGCCGGCTTCGCGATCGGGATTGACCGGATGGTGAGCATCCTCCAGGACGAACCCAACATCAGGGAAGTGATGCCATTCCCCAAGACCCAGACAGGAGCTGATCCCCTCACGGGATCACCTGGCAGGGTCGAGGAAACCCAGCTCGTCGAACTCGGGATCGATATCCGCCAGGAGGTACGCGACGAATGGATCTCCATGGCCATCCAAGAGGCGGTTGACGAGGGCTGATGGCCGACGACGATCTCTTCGCCATCGGCCGCGAGAATTCGAAACGGGTGCACGCCCCTCTTCCGGCTCGTATGCGACCGCGCACATTGGACGAGGTCGTTGGTCAAAAGCATCTGCTGACGGACGGGGCAGCGTTCAGGTCCATGGTCGAGACAGGACGTGTCTCCTCCATGATCCTGTGGGGCCCGCCCGGAACGGGGAAGACGACACTCGCCAACCTCATCGCTTCGATCTCGAAGGCGACCTTTGAGCGACTGTCGGCAACCTCGGCAGGCGTCAAGGATGTCCGCGAGGTGCTCGCGCGGGCAGAGCAAAGACTGGGGGAGGGGAGAGGCAGGACCATCCTGTTCATCGACGAGATCCACCGCTTCAACAAGGCTCAGCAGGATGCGCTTCTGCCAGGCGTGGAGGACGGCACCGTGATTCTCATCGGCGCGACAACGGAGAACCCCTTCTTCGAGGTGAATTCCCCACTCATTTCGCGCGCAAGCATCTTCCGTACAGAGCCGCTGACACCCGAAGATGTCACCGAACTCATCGCAGCGGCCCTCAACGACCCGATGCGCGGCATCGCTGGTGTCGTCATCGATGACGAGGCAGCTGAAGCGCTCGCCGAACGCGTTGGTGGTGACGCCAGGCTCGCCCTCAACACCCTCGAAACCGCCGCGACGATCAGTGAGGGCCGAGGCGAGACGACGATCACGACCGATGTCGTCCAGGAGGCACTCCAACGGAGGATCATCCGCTACGACCGCGGTGGCGATCGGCATTACGACGTGATATCTGCGTTCATCAAGTCGCTGAGGGGATCGGATCCGGACGCCGCCCTCTACTGGCTCCAGACGATGATCGCTGCGGGGGAGGACCCGAAGTTCATTGCCAGACGCATGATCATCTTTGCGTCCGAGGATGTCGGGGTTGCCGACAATGGCGCACTTGCGGTTGCGATCGATGCGTTCAGGGCCCTCGAGGTCGTCGGACTACCCGAGGCAAATTATGCCCTTTCCCATGCCGCCGTCTCCCTCGCTCTGAGTCCGAAATCCGATTCGATCAAACGCGCGATGAGCAGAGCGATGGACATCGTGGAATCCGGACCCCATGGAGAGGTACCGAGCCATCTGAGGAGTGGATCGACCGCAGGCGATCGGACATTCGGCCATGGCGTTGGCTATCTGTACCCGCACGATGACCCCCGAGGGGTCGTTGCCCAGCACTATCTGCCAGAGGGACTCGAAGCGGTCAGCCTCTATCGGCCGAAGCCCGTTGGCGACGAAGCTGTCCTCGCCGAGCGCCTGGCGAGGATCGATGCGATCCTCGGCAAGCCATCCCGCACCGACCAATGAGGTGACTCCGGATCACTCGCCTGCGCTCAGTGCCATGACATCTGGACTCGGGCCGCCCGGTACGATGCGGAGATGCTGACGAGGGTCCGATGGTTCATCTACGGTGGTGCCGCAGCGCTCGGTGCGACGGTTCTCGTCGTGTCCAAGGTGCGTTCGATGCGTGAGCGCCTCGACACCCAGGGGATTTCACGTGCGTCGGCGGGCCTCGCCGCTGATGGCATCGAATTCGTCGGTCGACGCCTGCAACGTTCCGCCATCAAGGTCGCTCCGGATCGGTCATCGGAGCCGACCGGGTAACCTCGCTTCGCAATGGACACCAACGACATCCGCAGGACGTATCTCGACTTCTTCGCCTCACATGACCACCGTGTCATGCCGAGCGCATCGCTCATCCCGGTCGATCCGTCGCTGCTCCTCAACGTCGCAGGCATGGTGCCATTCAAGAGCTACCTGCTCGGCGAGGAGAAGCCGCCGTACCCTCGCGTCGCGACCTCCCAGAAGTGCATCCGTACCGCCGACATCGAGATTCTCGGTACGACGGCTCGACATCTCTCGTTCTTCGAGATGCTCGGAAACTTCTCCTTCGGTGACTACTTCAAGGAACAGGCAATCCCCTATGCGTGGGAACTGTCAACGGAGGGATTCGGGCTGGACCCTGAACGGATCTGGGTCACCGTGCATGACACCGACGATGAAGCAGCCGAGATCTGGATCGACGTGGTCGGCATCGACCCTGCACGGTTGCAGCGAAGGGACACGGACAACTTCTGGCAGATGGGTGTGGCCGGTCCTGCGGGTCCCTCCTCTGAACTCTTCTACGACAAAGGCCCTGCGCACGGACCGGACGGCGGACCCATCGTCGACGAGGAACGATTCATGGAGTACTGGAACCTGGTGTTCATGCAGTATGTCCAGGACGAGCCATACCACGTCGTCGGAGACCTCCCGATGAAGTCCATTGACACCGGCATGGGCCTCGAACGGCTGAGTGTCCTTCTCCAGGGCGTTGACACCGTCTTCGAGACGAACACTCTTCGCTCGGTCCTTGCGGTTGCCGAGAGCGAGACATCCACGACGTATGGGGACCATCCCCGGTCCGACGTGTCGCTTCGCATCATGGCGGACCACGGGAGAGCCGTGACGTTCCTGATCTCGGACGGCGTCGTCCCATCCAACGAGGGCAGGGGCTACATCCTCAGACGACTCTTGCGAAGGGCAGTTCGGCACGGCCACCTCCTTGGCGCGACGGAAACGGTCATGGCACCGCTCATCGACGTGACGATCGCCGAGATGGGGGTCGCCTACCCGGTCCTCATCGAGAAGCAGGACTTCATCCGCACCATGGCAGACCGCGAGGAGTCGCAATTCCGCAGGACCCTTGCATCGGGCGAACAGATGCTCGACGCGGTCATCGATGACCTCGATCCCGGCGACGCGATTCCGGGGGAAACCGCCTTCAAGCTCCACGACACGTACGGCTTTCCCATCGACCTCACGGAGGAGATTGCCACGGAGCGCAGCATCGAGGTCGACCGTGACGGGTTCGACAGTGCGATGTCAGCCCAACGGAAGCGAGCCAGAGCGGCCTTCGAAGGGGGAAACGAGGGTGACACAGCAGAGGCATATCGAACGCTCCTGCGCAGCATGGACCCCACCGAATTCATCGGCTACACGCACCTGAAGGGGACGGGCAGGATCTTGTCGATCCTCAGGGAGGGCGACGCCACCGAGCGCGCGGAAGAAGGAAGCGACATCGAAGTCTTCCTCGACGTGTCTCCCTTCTATGCAGAATCAGGTGGTCAGGTCGGTGACGCCGGGGTGCTCACGACGGCAACCGGCGAGGTCCGCGTGAAGGACACGCAGTATGCGCTACCCGAGGTGAGGGGTCACCGAGGTACCGTGGTCAAGGGATATGTGCAGAATGGGCAGGAAGTGGAGGCGTCTGTTGACCACCTGCGAAGGGAGCGGACGCGCAAGAACCACACCGGCACCCACATACTGCATTGGGCGTTGCGCTCGGAACTCGGGGATCACGTGCATCAGGCAGGATCCCTGGTCGCACCGGACCGGCTCCGCTTCGACTTCTCCCATCACTCCGGCGTCGACAGGGAGCACCTCCAGCACATCGAGAGGAAGGTGAACGAGCGGATCATCGAGAACGCGTCCGTCACGACCATCGAGACCTCGAAGGGCGACGCAGAGAGGATGGGCGCCATTGCCTTCTTCGGGGACAAGTATGGCGAGACCGTGAGGGTCGTTCGCACTGGCGACTTCTCGACCGAGTTCTGCGGCGGCACCCATGTGCCGAGCACGGGACAGGTCGGTCCACTGGTGCTCGTAACCGAGGGCTCGGTTGGATCGAACATCCGGAGGGTGGAAGCCCTCACGGGAAGCGCTGCCTATGACCACCTCAGCGCGCTGAGGGACCGCCTGCACGAGGTTGGTGATGCGTTGCGCGCACAGCCGGGGCGGGAAGTGGACGCCGCGCTCTCGACCACCGAACGGTTGCGGCTCGCAGAGGAACGGCTCGCAGAGTTTGCTGAACGTGATCGTGCCGCGGCCGCAGAACGCCTCGTTGCCGAGGGTGAAGCCGTCGACGGTTCCCTGGTCGTGTCAGGGCGTGTGGACGATATCGGTGGGGACGGCTTGCGTTCGCTGGCATTCCAGGTGAGGGATCGCGTTCGCTCCGGGATCGGAATTCTTGGATCGGTCACGGACGGCAAGGCGGCACTGATCGTGTTCGTGACGGACGACCTCGTCGCAACGGGCGTGTCGGCTGGCGAAATCGCTGGCACGGGTTCTGCGGCCCTCGGAGGTGGAGGCAGTAGGGACCCGAAACTCTCGCAAGCCGGCGGGCCGAACGCGGGCCAGATCGACGAAGCTGTCGACATTTCCCGTCTCGAGGCCCTCGCTGCGCTCCGTGCCACCTGATATGGGTCGTTGGCTCGGCCTCGACCCTGGGGAGCGGCGAATCGGTGTCGCGCTATCGGACCCGAGCGGTACCATCGCCTCGCCATACGGATTTCTCGATGTAGGGACCGAATTGCCCGTCGCTGAACTCGCCGACCTGTGCATCGCCCACGACGTGTCCTGCATCGTGATCGGGCTGCCGCTCAGACTCGACGGCTCCGAGGGTCCGGCGGCGGGCCGGAGCAGGGATCTCGGTGCGGCGATTGCTGACCAGGTGGGTGTCGACATCGTGTACCGGGATGAGAGGTTCACGACGGTGACGGCGGAAGCGGCCCTCATCGAGGGCAAGGTGAGACGCTCCGAACGCAAGACAAAGCGTGACCAGGTGGCTGCGGCAGTCATGTTGCAGGGCCACCTCGACGCACAGCAACGATTGAACAGGCTGGACACCGATGGTCGATACGGAGACGATCAACGATCGGATCGATGACGCTCCGTCGACGCGGGCGAAAGCAGTCGCGATCGCGGGTGCTGCGTTCGTCGTCGTGGTGATCCTTGCAGCTGGTGCGTTCCTCGCCGCCAGACTCGTCGGAGCAGGCGACGCCTGGAGTGTCGAACCAGGCCTTCCGATCCAGGTGACAATCGAACCTGGAACGGGAGCTGCTGGGATCTACACGACCCTGGCTGACGCAGGGGTCGCCCGAGCCTCGGACCTCAGGAACGCCGCGCGTGCCCTCGACGTCGAGGACACGCTCAAGGCTGGGACCTACGACCTGCTGACCGACATGGACGCCGAGGTGGTGGTGCGACAGCTCGTCGCTGGATCGAATCTCGCGCCTTCTGATACGTTCACGGTGGTCGAAGGCTGGACAGTCGAGCGCATCATCACTGAGCTCGCTGCAGCCACGCCATATTCACAGGCGGAGTTCCAGCAGGTCCTCACGACCGGCGCGGTCACATCGGCATACCTTCCCGAACCGGAACCCTCGATCCCTTCCCTCGCACGGTGGGAGGGCCTGCTGTTCCCTGCGACCTATCCGATTCCCGAGGATGCCACACCTGCATCGATCCTGGGATCCATGGCGGATGAAATGGCTCGTCGTCTTGACACCGTGAACTGGTCGCGCATCGACGCACTCGGCGTGTCGAGGTATGAGGCCATCGTCATCGCATCCCTCATCGAACGGGAAGCGGGAACCGAGTCCGAGCGTCCGACGATTGCGTCGGTCATCTACAACCGCATCGCAGACGGGATGCGACTCCAGATCGATGCAACCGTGATCTACGCACTCGGCTACAACCCTGGGCGCGTCACCGCGGAACACTTGGCCGTCGATTCACCGTACAACACCTACCAGATCGATGGCCTTCCTCCCACCCCCATCGGCACCACGTCGATGGCAAGCTTGCAGGCCGCTGCTTTCCCCGCGACGACGCCGTATCGGTTCTATGTCCTCGGAGGCCCCGATGGCTCCCACCTGTTTGCCGAGACGTATGAGGGGCATCAGGAGAACATCAGGATCGCAAGGGAGAGCGGGGTGCTCCCGTGAGGTTTGCGGTCGTCGGCGATCCGATCATGCATTCGCGTTCACCCGCGATGCATGAGGCTGCCTATCGCGCTCTCGGTATCGACGCGTCCTACGTCCACATCCAGGTCGCCTCCGGAGCATTCCCGACGGTGACGGCCATGCTGCGGACATCGGATCTCGACGGCGTCAACGTCACGATGCCTCACAAAGCAGCGGCGTTCGAGGCAGTCGACGCGAGGTCAGACCTCGCCCATAGGACCGGTGCCGTCAACACGATCGTTGTCGACAGCGGGCGTCTCGTCGGTGACAACACCGATGTTGCTGGCGTCCGCCATGCCATCGACTCCCTCAACCTCGACGACGACCTCCCGGTCACGATCCTCGGATCCGGAGGAGCAGCGAGTGCAGCTGCCGTAGCCCTCGACGGCCGAAGGATCCTGATCTGTGCCAGGGATCCCGACGCGGCGGGTGTTCTCGCACGACGGACGGCGATCGCAGCGGATATCGTCCCGTGGGGGTACATCCCACCCGGAACCATCCTTGTCAATGCGACGCCCATCGGCATGAAGGGCGAGAACCTCCCGAGCGGCTTCATCGAGGGTGCCGTTGGCATCGTCGACATGGCGTACGGGCCCTCGGTCACGCCCACGGTCACCGCGGCGTCGCATGCTGGCACGCCGTTCGCGGATGGGATCACGATGTTGGTCGGACAGGCCGCTGCGGCCTTTCGCCTGTTCGTGGGCCTCGACGCCCCCTTGGACATCATGGAGGCGGCTGCCCGTTCGGTCTGAGCACAAGAGCCTCGTTCGTCCTTGCTCCGTCCCTATGCTCGCAGGCCATGCCGTTCCTCATCGCCGGTTGCGCCATCATTGGCCTGATCGCTTCCCGATCCATCGTTGCGGAGTCCAATGCGCACCGCCGCACGGAATCCGATGCGTGGTGGAGTCCTTCGTGTGAGGTGTGTGGGAGGACGCTCACCGTCACGATGCGCCGCTGCGTTGGAGATGGGCACCCGCAGCGTTCGATGAACCTCGTGGTCATGGTGGCGACGGCGGTCACATTCGGAGCGGTGGCCGCACGTGTTCCTTCGCTGTGGGTGGTTCCCGCCTATCTGGCGTATTCCTTCGTGATCGTGCTCCTGACCATCACCGACATCGACACGAAGCTGCTTCCCAACCGCATACTTCTTCCCGGTACGGTCGTGAGTGGCTCACTCCTCGTCGTCGGAAGCATTGCGAGCGGCAGCGGATGGGATCTCGTTCGGGGGATCGCTGCGGGCGCGGTCTACTTCGTCATCATGCTCATACTCGCCCTCGTAGCGCGAGGCGCCCTCGGCATGGGGGACGTCAAGCTCGCCTTCCTCATTGGGCTGTTCGTCGGCTACCTCGGATGGGGCTACCTCGTCATAGCCGGACTCGGCGCCTTCATCCTCGGGGGCTTGGTATCGATCGTCCTCTTGGCAGCACGGCGCGTGTCGCGCAAGGACTCAATCCCATTCGGGCCATTCCTCACGTCAGCGTCAGTCCTCGCCATCGTTGTGGGATCAGCCATCATCACCTGGTACACGGGCTAGGCGACCATGATGATCAACCGTCCACCATCTGTCCTAGCCTCACTCGCATCATGTTGAGGTTCATCACTGCGGGGGAATCCCACGGCCCTGGGCTCGTTGCCACGATCGAAGGGTTGCCGGCAGGTCTCGCGGTGACGACTGATGCCCTCTCTGACGAACTTGCCAGACGCCGTCTCGGCTACGGGAGGGGTCCACGGATGAAGCTCGAGAAGGACGAACTCGAGATCCTCGGTGGTGTCCGGTTCGGACGAACGTTGGGGGGACCGGTTGCCGTGCTCATTCGCAACACGGAATGGCCACGCTGGCGGGAGCGCATGGATCCAGGGCCCATCGAGCCAGACGCACTCGCTGCGATCAGAGCCGAGACGAAGCCCCGCCCCGGACATGCCGATCTCGTGGGGATGCAGAAGTACGACACCCACGATGCTCGCGACATTCTCGAACGCGCCTCCGCACGCGAGACCGCGGCTCGGACCGTTGTCGGCTACCTCAGCAAGCAGGTCCTCGCAGCCATCGATGTGGACGTCTTCTCCCATGTAGTCGCCATCGGTTCCGTGACCGTACCCCCGGATATCGACCTTCCGGTTCCTTCGGACCGCGAGACCATCGACGCCTCCGAGGTCCGGGTCTTCGACGCCGATTCGGCCGCCGCGATGGTCGCCGAGATCGAGGCCGCGAAGGCTGATCGTGACACGCTGGGTGGGATGGTCGAGGTACTCGGATACGGACTGCCTCCGGGGCTCGGAAGCCACGTGCATTGGGATCGGAAGCTCGACGGCCTCCTGGCAGGTGCCGTCATGTCCATCCAGGCGATCAAGGCCGTCGAGATTGGCGACGGGCTCACGCAGGCAGCTTCGCGCGGCTCACTCGCCCACGACGAGATCATCATGGACGACGGGTCCTACGGAAGGCGTTCGAATCGTGCTGGTGGCCTGGAGGGAGGGATGACGACAGGTGGCATCCTCAGGGTTCGCGCGGCGATGAAGCCGATTGCCACGATCATGAGACCGCTCGACACCGTCGATGTCGCGACGAAGGAAGCTGACAAGGCGTTTCGGGAACGCAGCGACGTCTGTGCTGTTCCCGCTGCGGGCGTCGTCGCCGAGCAGATGGTCGCCTATGTACTCGCCAATGAGGTCCTGCGGCAGTTCGGTGGCGACACCATCGCGGACATCGAGGTCAATGTGGGTACCTACCTGGCACGGCTGTCGACATTCTGATGGGCCACGTCTGGCTGATCGGGATGATGGGGACGGGAAAGACAACGATTGGGGCCATGGTGGCTGAACGACTCGGGCTCCCGATCATCGATTCCGACACGGTCGTCATGGAACGCTCAGGGCGAACCATCCGAGAGTTGTTCGCTGACTCCGAGGAAACGTTTCGAACCTGGGAGGCATCGGTCATCAGCGAACTCGGGTCAGGGCCCGCTTCCGTGATCAGCACCGGTGGAGGAGTCATCCTCGACCAGGCAAACGTGGACATCATGGCCAATACCGGGATCCGCATCCTCCTCGAGGCCACCCCTGCGGACCTGAAGGCGAGACTCGCCAACGACGCCACGCGTCCGCTCATCAACGAAGGGGCCGACCTCGAACTGATCGCGAAGGACAGGTCTGATCGCTACCGCGCAGCGAGTGACTACATCGTGGACACCTCAGGGAGAGATCCGATCGATGTCGTCGAGGAGGTGATCAGATGCGTGAACACGTGATCATGACGCCGGACGGTCGGAGGTCGAGCATCCTTGTCGGTCGCGGCATGGACGACGGGCTCGCGACGCTGCTCGGTCCGGACCCCCGCCGCCGCATCGCCGTCGTCTGCCAGCCGACAACCCTCGGGCTCGCCACGCGATATGTCAATCGGTTTGCGGCACTCGGGTTCGAGGCGAGCGGATACAACCTCCCTGACGGTGAGGAAGCAAAGAGCATGGCTGTCGTCGAGGACGTGTATCGACACCTGAACCAGCAGTCCTTCACCAGGGAGGACCTGCTCGTCGGTGTAGGCGGAGGAGCCCTGACCGACGTCGCAGGATTCGTCGCGGGAACGTACCTGAGGGGAATTCCCGTCGTGTACGTCCCGACGACATTGCTCGGGGCCGTGGATGCTGCCATCGGCGGGAAGACCGCGGTCAACGTCGACGGCAAGAACCTCGCCGGTGTCTTCAAGCTCCCGGAGGGGGTTGTCGTCGATGTGGACACACTCGATGCCCTGCCAGCCGAGCGACGCGTCGATGGCGCCGCAGAAGCACTCAAGACAGGTTTCATCATGGACATGGGCATCGTCGAGGAATACGAGGCAGATCCGACGTCGGCCGATCTCGAGAGCATCGTGAACCGCTCCGTGGCGGTGAAGGTGTCGGTTGTCAACGAGGACTTCACGGAACAGGGAAGGCGAGCCATCCTCAACTATGGCCACACTGTCGGGCACGCCGTTGAGACATCCACCGGCGTGAGCCACGGAAGGGCAGTCGCCATCGGAATGGTCGCGGCTGGTGCGGCGAGCGCGCATCTGCTGGGTTTCAGCGGTGAGGACCGCCAACGAGACGTCCTTGGCTCCGTGGGTCTCCCCATCGCGGCTCCAGAGGCACGGCGCGAATCTTTGATGGCGTTGATGGCCCTCGACAAGAAGCGCGACCGGTCGGGACTGCGAATGGTGGTCCTCGAAACGTTCGGGCGGCCTGAGATCGTGCCCGCCGACGACGCTACCGTACGCTGCGCGCTGGATGCCATCGGCGTCGTCTGACGGCACGCCACCCAAGGAGTTGACGATGATCTCGACGAATGAAGTTCGCCCCGGCATGGCCCTCGACCTGCCGGAGGGCCTGTTCTCTGTGGTCGAATATCAACATGTCAAGCCTGGGAAAGGCAAAGCGTTCGTGCGCATGAAGCTGAAGAACGTTCGCACCGGTGCGGTCATCGATCGCACATTCCGAGCAGGGGAGAGCGTCCCCCAGGCTCGCATCGACCGGCGAGATTTCACCTTCCTGTATCGCGATGACCTCGGGTTCAACGTGATGGACGGTGAAACGTATGAGCAAATCAGCATCAGCACAGACCTCGTCGGTGATGCCGCAGATTTCCTGTCCGACGGTATGACCATTCGCATTGCCATGTTCGACGGAACGCCCGTGGACGTCGAGCTTCCTACATCGGTCGAGCTCGAGGTCACCTTCGCTGAACCCGGTGTGAAGGGCGATCGCGTGTCGGCCGCGACGAAACCGATCACGCTTTCGACGGGTCGAGTCATCCAGGCACCTCTGTTCGTGGAGCAGGGCGACATCGTGAAGGTGGACACCCGCACGGGTGACTACATCACGCGGGTCACGTGACGCCCGACGCCACCGACTTCGAGCGGGACGACGCACGGGAGGAAGCGAGGGTCCAGGCGCTCGGTGCCCTCTACGCCGCAGACGTCCTCAAGCTCGGCGTGATTGACGTCGATCGCATGTTTACACGATCTGCGAAGTTGGCCTCGGGTACCTGGGAACATCGGGATCGGATCGACGCCGCCATTTCCCTTGCCTCCACCTCGTGGCGAATCGAGCGGATGCCCGCCGTCGATCGTTCCATCCTCAGACTGGGTACCTACGAGTTGTGGTTCACATCCCAACCCACTGCCGTCATCATCTCCGAGGCGGTTGGCATGGCGAAGGTGTACTCGACGGGTAAGAGCGGAGCCTTCATCAACGGCGTGCTCTCGAGCATTGCAGCCGACCGAATACAGGACGGGGAGCTGTAGTACTGTTCGGCCAGACAACCTCGTCCTTTAACCCGGTCCCGTGAGGCCGACAAGGAAGGAGCACACATGCATCTACTTGCCGACCGTGCGTCACGACGCACGGTTCTTTTGTGTCGAGAGGATCCGTCATGCGGCCTGTGATGACCGAAGACGACCTGGCACGAGCGACGCGGCGGATCGCCCACGAGATCGTCGAGCGCAACCACGGGCTCGAGGACGTGCTGATCCTCGGAATCCCGACGAGGGGCAAGCCCTTTGCGGACCGCATCGCTGTCGCACTGAGTGAGATCGAAGGGCGAACCATCGTCGCGGGAAGCCTCGACATCGGCATGTATCGGGACGATCTCGATACGAGACCCAGGACCCGCATCGGGCCCACGGAGATCCCAGAACCGCTGGACGGCAAAGTGGTCATCCTCGCCGATGATGTGCTCTTCACCGGCCGCACCATCAGGGCCGCACTCGATGCATTGGCGGATATCGGCCGGCCCGCTGCGGTGCAACTGGCCGTCGTGGTCGACAGGGGTCACCGGCAGCTGCCGATCAGAGCCGACTATGTCGGGAAGAACATTCCGACAGCGGCGACGGAACACGTTGCCGTGCGATTCTCGGAAATCGATGACGAGGACGGGGTGTGGATGATGAACGGAGGTGACTCGTGAGACACTTCCTCACGACGGAGGGCATGGACCGAACGGAACTCGAGGACCTCCTCGATGAGGCAGACGCCTTCAGTGAGGTCCTCACTCGCCCCATCCCCAAGGTGCCGGCGCTTCGAGGCAAGACGGTCGCCACGATGTTCTTCGAGCCGTCGACGCGCACGAGGATGTCGTTCGAGAAGGCCGCCAAGGCACTGTCGGCGGACACCATGTCCTTCTCCCCGAGTACATCATCGCTCTCGAAGGGTGAGTCGCTCAAGGACACCGCACTGACCGTGCGTGCCATGGGCGTCGACCTCATGGTCGTGCGCCACAAGGAGACCGGTGCCCCGTGGAGGCTTGCTGAATGGCTCGACATCCCGATTGTGAACGGAGGGGACGGGGCCCATCAACATCCGACACAGGCCCTCCTCGATTGCCTGACGATCCGCCAGAGGTTCGGATCGCTCGACGGTCTCGAGATCGCCATCGTGGGAGACATCCGCCATTCACGCGTAGCCCGATCGGACATCTTCGCCATGGCGACGCTTGGCGCATCGGTGACGCTCGTCGGTCCCCGTACGCTGCTTCCGATCGATCCTGAGGCGTGGCCCGTGACGATCTCCCATGACCTCGATGCCGTGTTGGATCGCCTCGACGTGGTGTATCTGCTGCGTGTCCAGACCGAGCGTGGTGGGGGTTCGGTGTTTCCGTCCCTCCCCGAGTACACGGAGCGATACGGCATGACCGACCGACGGTTCGCACGGCTCAAATCCGATGCCATCGTCCTTCACCCCGGGCCGATGAACAGGGGTGTCGAGATCTCCCACGACGTTGCCGATCATGAACGTGCGCTGATCCTTCAACAGGTGACCAATGGGGTCGCCGCAAGGATGGCCGTGTTGTTCCAACTCCTCGGAGGTGACCACGATGCTTGATCTCATCATCACCGGCGGTGAAGTCCTCACCGAGGACGGACCTGCATTCACCAATGTCGGCGTCGAGAACGGAACGGTGACGGCCATCGGTGACAACCTGGGCGACGCGGCCGTAACCATCGATGCTGACGGCGCTTGGGTCGGGCCAGGATTCGTCGACCTCCACACACACCTGAGGGAGCCGGGCCAGGAGTGGAAAGAGGACATCGGTTCGGGGTCCGCTGCCGCTGCGGCCGGCGGGTATACCGCCATTGTCGCGATGCCGAACACTGATCCCGTCATCGACAGTGGACACCTTGCGCGGTTCGTCTCGGATCGCGGCAAGCAGGTAGGCATCGTGGATGTCCTGCCGAGCGGATGCCTGACCATGGGTCGAGCGGGGAAGACCATGGCGCACATCGATGAACTGTGGGAAGCGGGCGTACGCCTCTTCACCGACGACGGCGACGCTGTCGGGGATGCCTCCGTCCTCAGGCTGGTGATGGAATATGTCGCGCAGTACGGCGGCGTGGTGTCCCAGCACGCCGTTGATCCCTCGCTGAGTCGCGCTGGCCACATGCATGAGGGGTCGGTGTCGTCACGGCTCGGGATGTACGGCATTCCCTCAGAGGCCGACGACGTGGTCATTGCGAGGGATCTCGCCCTCGCTCGTTTGACCGGCGTTCACTATCACGTCCAGCACCTCTCGACGGCCGGGGGAGTCGCCCTCGTCGCTGGGGCGAAGGCCGAGGGCATGCCGGTGACCGCCGAAGTGACGCCTCACCACCTGATGTTCAGCCACGCAGACGTCGCCAGCACGGATTCCAACTTCAAGATGATGCCGCCGCTGCGGTCGGAGAGCGATCGCGAGGCGCTGATCGCGGGTCTCGAGTCAGGCATCATCGATGCGGTCGCGACCGACCACGCACCGCACGCTGCCCTCGAAAAGGAGGTGCCCTTCGAGGATGCGCCGAACGGTGTGCTCGGGCTCGAATGGGCGGCTTCGGTGGTCACGACGATGACCGGTCTAGGTATCACCGAGTTCTTCGAGCGGATGTCGATTGCCCCTGCTCGCATTCTGGGTCGCAGCGACCATGGGCAACACGTCGCGCAAGGCAGTGACGCGAACCTGGTCGTCTACCGTCCCGATCTCGAATGGACCCCGACCACATCGGTCTCGAGGTCGCGCAATGCACCGTACTTCGGTAGGGCCCTCACCGGTGCTCCGGTCGCCACCGTGCTGCGGGGCGTCGTCACCTGGGAGCGTGCGTGAAGCAGGGAATCCTCGTCACGGCTGATGGCGAGGTCTTCAGGGGTACGGCGATCGGGGCAACCGGCTCGGCAACGGGTGAGGTCGTGTTCAACACGGCCATGACGGGCTATCAGGAGATCATCACGGACCCGTCGTACGCGGGCCAGGTCGTGACGATGACGGCACCGCATATAGGGAACTACGGAACTGCAGATGCAGACGATCAGGCGGAGCGGATCCACGCGAAGGGCTTGGTGACGCGGTCGATGAGTCGGATGGCCTCGTCGTGGCGTTCCCAGGAGCCACTCGATGCCTACCTCGATCGCAGGGGAGTCGTGGCACTGAGCGACATCGATACGCGTCGCCTCACGCGCCACATCCGGGAACGGGGAGCGATGCCCGTTGCGATCGGAGTGGACGTGGACGAGGCCGAGCTCCGCGGCCTCGCCGCTGCGACGCCAACGATGGAGGGCCAGGATCTCGTATCGGGCGTCACGACGACGGTGGCGTATCGGTCCAACGCGGGCACTGCGCGCCTGGGAAC
>JAQAZV010000154.1:0-4673 GCA_032127155.1 Acidimicrobiia bacterium | reverse complement strand
TGCATCAGGGGATGGCAGCCGGAATGTCGATCCTCGCGGCTGATCTCGTGATGAGTGCTGTGGACGGCGCTGTCCGCCGAATGGTGCCGGGTTCGGCTCCGTTTGCGATGCGGATTGGTGCGCGGGCTCTGGTGTCTGCGGCCGGTCTTGCGGTGAGCAAGATCCCTGAGGCGGATGACGAGACGACGTTGAAGGCGTCGGTTCGCAGTGCTGGGCGATTGGCTGCTGCGGGTGGGGTTGGGGGCATGATCTACGAGACGAGTATGGGAGCGAAGAAGCGTTTCCCCGCCAAGTCGCCGATGCGTCCGGTGATCGTGACTGCTGCGGGTTTTGCTGCGGCGACGGTGTACTCGAGGAATCTTCTTGCCGAGCGCCAGAGTGTGATCAAACGCTGGACCGAGGACGACAAGCCGGCGACGTTGGCGGCGTCGTTGAGCATCGGGTTCACCGTGGCGAGCGTCGGTCGTGGTGTCGGCCGGGGGTTCTTGGCGTCGAGGCGTGGCATGGCCGGATATATGGGTGATGACTTCACACGGGCCCAGATCGGTCGGGCGATCAATACGGCGGTGTGGGCTGCGGGGGGTGTCGGCCTGTACTACGCGGGTGTTGGGTATATCGCCCGGTCGAATGAGAAGATCGAACCGGCGTATTCGAAGCCGCCGGTGGGCGAGTTCGTGTCGGGTGGTCCGAAGAGTGTTTCGCCGTTTTCCGAGGTTGGGTTGCAGGGTCGCCGGTTCCTCACGGATGTGGTGACGCCGGATCTGATCGAGTCGACGTTGGGTGAGAAGGCCAAGGCGCATCCGATTCGTGCGTTTGTTGGTGTGAATAGCGAGCCGTTGTATCCGTCGGGTCGTTCTGAGATGATGCTCGACGAGTTGGAACGGCTTGGGGCGTTCGATCGGAAGTATCTGCTGTTGGTGTCGCCGACGGGGACGGGGTGGGTTGATCAGACGATGATCGAGTCGGTCGAGATCCTCACCCGCGGTGATATTGCGACGGCGTGTATCCAGTATGGGCGGGGGCCGTCGTTCCTCGAGGTCCAGAAGGTCCATCTTGGACGGACGCAGTTCCGGGGTTTGCTGTGGGGTGTGAGGGAGCGTCTGCGGGGGTTGCCGGAGGAGAAGCGGCCGAAGGTGTTGGTGTTTGGTGAGAGTCTTGGGGCTTGGTCGTCGTCTGATGTGGTGATGCATCAAGGCATTGCGGGGTTCGATCATTACGGCATCGATCATGCGCTGTGGTTTGGTCTGCCCGGTCTTGCGAAGTGGTCGAAGACGGGGATGCGTCAGGGGTCGAGCGACCTTGTCCCCGAGGGGACGGTTGAGGCGTTCGACAACTTTGGCGAGTACAAGGATTTGTCGGCGGAGCATCGGAAGAAGCTGCGGGCGGTGATTGTGGATCATAACAATGATCCGATTGCGCAGATGTCGTTTCGGTGGGCGGTGAAGCGTCCGCCGTGGCTCGATGGCACCGAGCGGGGTCGTGACGTTCCCGAAGGCATGCAGTGGTATCCGTTGATCACGTTCGTCCAGGTCATGGTCGATGCGATGAATGCGATGCGGACGGTGCCTGGGGAGTTCAAGAGCTTCGGCCATGACTATCGGGGCGACACGGCCCATTTCGTGCATGCGGCGTATCAGCTCGATGATGTGACCGACGAGCAGATGGACAAGGTCGTCGACACGTTGCGTCAGCTCGAACTCGAGCGTGGCGAGCGGATCAAGACCGCCAAGGCCCAAGCGACCGAAGCCGGTGACACCCGGAAGCGGACCAGCCGTCCGAAGCGTGCGAAGCCCGGCATCTACCTCCGCGATCGGACGCCGATAGATGCCGACGAACCCGCCATCGAGATCACCCCAGGCGACGCCCCGGGCGACATCCAATAGGCGATCCGAACCCAACGAGAAACGGTCCCCCGCTCCCAAGCGAGGGGACCGTTTCTGTTTCTGGCTCTTGTGAGACAGCGGCGCAGATGTGTCTTCGCCTCTCCCGCTGCGTGGGCGTGGGAGAGGCGAAGAGGGCCCTACTCAGCTACTCAGCTACTCAGCTACCCAGTTCAGGCTGGCAGCCGGAAGCTGGTAGCTCCCAGAACGCGGGAGACCCCGCCCGATCGATGGGAAGGGGCGGGGCTTCCGGACCCAGGGCGTATCGGCACCCGCGACGTAGCGGTGCCATACTGCACGACGAAGATCTGTAGCGGGCCGTCCTGGTGCGGCCGGAATCAGGGAGGATGAGATGGTTGAATCGGCCACACCTGCGGACCGTAGAGCACTCGGCGAGGCCATCCGGAAGACGGTTCCGAGGACGAGCCACGCGGCGTGGTCGCCGACGGCGAACCGGGCTGACCCGGTTGCCCTGCTGACGGAGCAGGATGCTGACCGGCTCCAATGGCTCGTCCCCGTTCGCCACTTCCGCATGGCGGAGTCGGCATTCACGTTCTATCGCGGCGCCGCCAAGATCATGGCCACGGACCTTGCCAGCACCCCGGCAACCGGGCTGACGGCCCAGATCTGTGGTGATGCCCACCTGTCGAACTTTGGCTCATTTGCATCGCCGGAGCGCGAGCAGATCTTCGACATCAATGATTTCGATGAGACCCTTCCCGGGCCGTGGGAGTGGGATCTGAAGCGTCTCGCCACGAGTTTCGTGCTCGCCGGGCGTGACAACAACCTCGATGACGAGGATATCCGCGACCTGACGGCAAGCGCCGTTGTCGGTTACCAGCAGGCAATGGCCAGATTCACCACGATGAGCACGCTCGATGTCTGGTACGCACATCTCACGCTGCAGGAGATCACCGATGCGATGCCGAAGAAGAAGGATCGCAAGGCCGTCGAGAAGTCGGCGGCGAAGTCCCGATCAAAGGGCAGCCTGCGTGCGCTGGGCAAGCTGGCGGAGAAGGTTGACGGAACCTTCCGAATCAAGAGTCAACCGCCGCTGCTTGTTCCGCTGCGGGATCTGCCGTCGGAGGACAATCCTGATGAGTTGGGAAGAGCGGCAGAGCGCAGCTTTGCTCAATACAAGGGCACGCTCGACGACAATCGCAGGGTTCTCATCGACAAGTACCACATCGTCGACATCGCGGTGAAGGTCGTCGGTGTTGGGAGCGTCGGGACCCGGTGCTTTATCGTGCTGCTCGAAGGTAACGACGACACCGATCCGCTCTTCCTTCAGGTCAAAGAGGCGGCGGCGTCGGTTCTGGAAGGTCATCTTTTCAGGAGCGCCTATCCCCACCACGGACAGCGGGTTGTCGAGGGGCAGCGCCTCATGCAGGCAGCGAGCGACATCTTCCTCGGTTGGTCTGCCGGGGACCAGGGTCGCGCCTTCTACTGGCGCCAGTTGTACGACATGAAGGGTTCGGTAAATGTCTCGACGATGAGCGCGCGTCGGCTCAAAGTGTACGCCACGCTCTGCGGATGGACCCTCGCCCATGCCCACGCCCGGTCTGGAGATCCGTTTGCGATCTCGGGCTACCTCGGCGAAGACGACACCTTCGCGAACGCGGTGACCGACTTCGCCTACGCCTATGCCGACCAGAATCAGCGCGATTACGACGCGTTCACGGCCGCTATCGCGTCGGGCCGCATCGATTCGAGCGATGGCTAGGGTCACGGTGGCCGAAGGAGAGGGTGCGACCGAAATGGGCGCGGGTTCCGTCGTGAATCAGCCCCGCACTCCGTTGGACGGGTAGGAGAGTTCGAGCATGAGTGACGTCGAGAACGGTGGCGAGCAAGGCGGGTCATCGCCGACCTTCTGGGAGCGTCACGACAATCGCATCCTCGGGGCCTCCGCGCTGAGCGTCCTCACGGTCGGCACGGTCGTCTATCACCTGCTCGAAGACTGGAGCTGGGTCGACTCCTTCTACTTCAGTTCGGTGGCCGTGACCACCGTCGGCTTTGGCGACTTCACCCCGTCGACGGATGCCTCGAAGCTGTTCACCGTCTTCTACATCTTCAGCGGTCTCACCATCATCTCGGTGTGGTTGAACACGAGGCTCAAGCACCGAGCCACCAAGGTGGCGAAGAAGCGAGACTTCACACCGGCGGCCGGTTTCTCTGCGCTCCCACCAAACGGGATGCCGACGGATCCCGGCGCGACCGGTCCCGCCGACACCGAGGGTTGACGCCTTCTTCCCAGAACGCGGCTCGCGTGTCGCCGCCCGAACCGTACCCAGGGTTCGTGTCCCCGCATGCGGCGCCGACAGCCCGCGGAACGCGACAGGTCCCGTACCCAGGGTTGGTGTCCCCGTATGCGGCGCCGACAGCCCGCGGAACGGGGGTTGGCAGCGCCGTATACGGGGGTTGTTCGTGCCGCGCTTGTCACGTGACCCAGCGCGCACACGCCCCCGCCCGGAGGCGGGGGCGATGCGAGGAGGTTGAGAACCCCCGAGTCGTGCGGTCGCTCGCCTACGCGGCTGCTTCTTCTTCCGGTTTGCCGGCGACCCAGACGTAGTAGATGCCGCCGATGATCCCGATGGCGCCCAGCAGGATCAGAATGGCCGGGACGTAGACCCCGAACAGATTGAGCTGGTTGACGCCATCGTTGGCGTCGTTCACCGCATCCTGGACCGACGCCGCTGTCGTCACATACTCGAGGTGCTGCACCTCGGCGAGTGCGACCGGTGCGGGCGCACCCGGCACAGCGAGGGCAACGGCACGGGACTCCATCACGTCGAT
>JAQAZV010000153.1:0-8876 GCA_032127155.1 Acidimicrobiia bacterium | reverse complement strand
CCTGATCAAGCCACAGTTCGAAGCAGGCAAGGGTGCCGTCGATCGGGATGGAGTCCTTCGTGATCCGGCAGTGCGCAGGAAAGCTGTCCAGTCGGTGGTCGCCGGTATGTCCGACCATGGCCTCGGATGTCAGAAGCTCACGGTATCGTCGATCACTGGAGCGACGGGCAACAACGAATTCGTTGCACTCTTCACCAGGGCACCGCGAGCGATCGATGAGGAGACGATCAGAATCGTGAACGATCAGGCATCATCGTGAACGCCGTCCACATCGTGACGCGCGGCGAGCGCGAGGGTATCTCAACGATCCGAGGCGAACTGGTCTCGGAGCTGCGTCGCTCCGGTCTCACCGTCACGCCCGTGGCTGACACCGCCGAACTCATCATCGCCGTCGGAGGCGACGGCACGGTGTTGTCTGCCGCCGAGGATGCCCTGCGCCTCGACCTGCCCGTGTGTGGCGTCAATGTGGGCAAGGTCGGATACCTCGCAGAATTCAAGCCATCCGAAATCGGCGATCTCGTGACGGCACTCGTCGACGACACCTATTCCATCACCACGCACAGCGTCGTCTCGGTGAGCACGGGAAGCCACACTGCCCAGGGGATCAACGATGTCGTCGTCGAGAAGGTGATCAGTCAGCGCATCATCGAAGTGGCCGTCTCGGTGAATCACCGCGAGCTCGCGACATACCGAACGGACGGGATCATTGTCGCGACACCGCTCGGGTCCACTGCGTATTCCTTGTCCGCAGGCGGACCGGTCCTGGATCCATCGTTGGACGCCCTCGTCTTGACTCCTGTGGCCCCGCACAGCTTGCTGACGCGTCCGATCGTCCTTGCGCCTGACGCCATCGTCACTCTCGAGGTCTCCGTGGATCGCAGGGCCCGCGTCAACGTCGATGGACGCGAGCTCTGCACCGTTGCTCCCCGTGAACCCATTGTCATTCGACGTGGCGACGCCAGGGTGAAGTTCCTCGGCATAGGGCGCCATCCATTTCCCCAGGCCGTCCGCGAGCAATTCAGCCTCGAACATGCTCGATGAGGTCACGGCTCGCAACCTCGGCCTGATCGAACAGGCTGCCGTTCGCCTCTCGCCGCGGCTGACGGTCATCACCGGTGAAACCGGAACCGGCAAGACGCTGATGCTCGGTGCCCTTCGGCTGGTGAGGGGGGACAAGACGTCGAAGGGCATCATCGGTCCTGCATCCGACTCCTGCGATGTCTCCGCAAGGTTCGTCATCGACAATCAGGAGCTCGTGATCCGACGTGTGATCGACGTGTCACGGTCGAGGGCCTACATAGACAACGCGGCCGCACCTGCCTCGGCCCTCAACGAACTCGTTGGACGGACCGTCGCAATCATCGGCCAACACGACCAACTGACCATCACCGCATCGGCGGGTGTCCGCACGATGGTGGATCGCATGTTGTCCGACGAGGGCCTCGTCGCACGGACTGCCTACCACAGCGCCTGGACGACACTGCGGGGTATCACCGCGGAACGCGACGCACTCGGGGGAGACGCGACCTCCTTGGAGCGAGAACGCGACACGCTCGCCCATCAGATGGCAGAAATCGACCACGCAGCGATCCTCGACGGTGAGGAGGAGCAGCTCCGGTCGAGGGTGGTACGCCTTCGCAACGCCGACGCACTCGCCGCCGAGCTCTCGTCGACGCTCGATGCGCTCGGCGACGATGAGGCTGGGCGGGCCGTTGATCTGGCAATTACATCGCTGCGCAGGGTGCAGGCAATCGACCCGAGTCTCGATGCCCTCGTCGTGGACCTCCAGGACATGGCAACCTCACTCAACGAGACCGCAACCCAGGTCGCCCGTATGCTCGGTGACCTCGAGGAGGATGCCGAGGACCTCGCTGGCGTCGAAGACCGACTTGCGGTGATCACCAGTCTCAAGCGCAGGTACGGGCCAACCAGCGAGGATGTCGTGACCTATCGCAAGACGGCTGGAGAGCGCCACGACGAACTCGCAGCCGCACTCGACGCATCCGAGACGCTCGGGCTTCGCCTCGCTGATGCCACAGATGCGCTCGAGGGTGCAGGGCGAGCCCTGCACGAACATCGAGCAACTGCTGCTGCAACAATCAGCGACGTTGCTCGCAGTGAGCTCAAGGACCTCGGCTTCCGCGATCCCATCGTGAACATCGTGATCTCCCATGCTCCGCCGGGGCCGCTCGGCGCAGACACTGCTTCGGTGCGGTTCGCCTCCGACGCTTCCTTGGAACCGGGTCCCGTCTCGGCGATAGCCTCAGGCGGAGAACTCAGCAGATTGGTCCTCGCACTGACCCTCGCCTCCGGTGCCTCGGACGCGTCGGTCATCGCGTTCGACGAGATCGACACGGGAATCGGTGGCTCGACGGCCCTGGCGATGGGCGAGAAGCTTGCATCCCTGGCCTCATCACGACAGGTGATCTGTGTGACCCATCTCCCGCAAGTTGCCGCATTCGCCGACCTCCACCTGTCTGTCACTCGCAGCGGTACCGCCGCAGAGATCGTGCAGCTCGGTCCTGAGGAGCGACTTACGGAGTTGACAAGGATGCTTGCCGGCCTCTCGCAATCCGAGACAGGCCGAGTGCATGCCGAGGAGCTTCTCGCGATCGCCCAACGCCACGAAGCAGACTGACCGAGATGCACGGTCGTTGGTCCGCAGCGACCTGCTGGTAACATCCAAGCTTCCGAGGCGGAGGACGACGTGGCGAAACACGTGTTCGTAACCGGCGGGGTGACATCGAGCCTTGGCAAAGGCATCACCTCGGCGTCGCTGGGACGGCTCCTCAAGGCACGGGGATATCGGGTCGTACTCCAGAAGCTTGATCCCTACATCAACGTCGACCCTGGCACGATGAACCCATTCGAACACGGTGAGGTATACGTCACCGACGATGGGGGAGAGACCGATCTCGATCTCGGCCACTACGAGCGCTTCGTCGGAGAGAGCCTCAGCAGGGACTCCAACGTCACGACCGGATCGATCTATCAATCGGTGATCCGAAAGGAACGGCGTGGGGACTACCTCGGGGCAACGGTCCAGGTCATCCCGCACATCACGAACGAAATCAAGGCCCGGATCCGGAAGCTCGGCCAGCGAGACGACGTCGACGTCGTGATCACCGAAGTCGGCGGCACGGTCGGAGACATCGAGTCGTTGCCATTCCTCGAGGCGATCCGACAGGTCCGCAAGGACGTGGGGGAATCAAACACCTGCTACATCCATGTGACGCTCGTGCCGTACCTCGCCACGAGCGAGGAACTCAAGACAAAACCGACCCAGCACTCGGTCGCTGAACTGCGCAGCAGGGGCATCATGCCAGAGGTGATCGTCGTTCGATCCGACCGTCCGGTGGACGATTCGGCCCGCAGGAAGATCAGTCTCTTCTGCGATGTCGCCCCCGACGCAGTCATCAATGCCGTTGACGTTCCCAACATCTACGCCGTGCCGCTGGCCCTCCACGAAGCGGGACTCGACGATGTCGTGTGCAGGGAGCTCGATCTCGAGCCGACACCTGCGGATCTGGCGTCGTGGCGCCAGATGGTCGAGGAGATGCTCGCACCCGAGAGCGCCGTGACGATTGGAATCGTCGGCAAGTATGTCGATCTCCCCGATGCCTACCTGTCGGTCGTCGAATCCCTCAACCACGCTGCCCGATCGTCGAGGGTCACTCCCGAGATCCGATGGATCCCGGCAGACGATGTGGACGGTCTACTTGCGGAGTCCTACCTCGAGGACCTCGATGGCATCCTCGTGCCTGGCGGTTTCGGGATCCGAGGCATCGAAGGAAAGATCCAATCGATCCGGTACGCCCGCGAGAACGGGGTCCCTTTTCTCGGGCTGTGCCTTGGTCTCCAGTGTGCAGTCATCGAATATGCACGCAACGTCGTAGGGCTCACCCAGGCGCATTCGAGCGAATTCGATCCAATGACGCCCGATGCCGTGATCGACCTCATGGAAGCACAGAAGGACGTGGCAGACAAGGGTGGGACCATGCGACTGGGCCTCTACCCGGCAAAGCTTGCTCCCGATTCGCTCGCTCGTTCGCTCTACGGCAAGGAGGTGGTGTACGAACGCCACCGCCACCGCTGGGAGGTCAACAACCGATACCGCAACCAGTTGGAGGCTGCTGGCCTTTCCCTGTCGGGAACGAGCCCTGACGAGCGCCTGGTGGAATTCATCGAGTTGAACGACCACCCCTACTTCATCGCAACACAGGCCCATCCCGAGCTGATATCACGACCCGATGCACCCCATCCGTTGTTTGCTGGATTTGTGTCTGCAGCAAAGGCCCACCGCACGGCGATGGCGAGGGATGGCGTAAATGTGCCGATCGTCGACCGTTCACATTGAGGGCCAACGACTCCTTTACGATCCTCGGAACCAGGGACCTTCTCGATGTCAGTTTCCTGACCGTCGCAATGCGAACCATCGAGACCCCGACGGGAGAGCGCATCGAACGGGTGGTCGTCAAACATCCCGGAGCCGTCGCCGTCGTTCCCGTGATCGACGATGACGTCATCCTCATCGAGCAGTACCGCGCGGCAGCGCAGGACGTTGTCCTCGAAATCCCTGCTGGAAAGATCGATCATCCCTCCGATGACCGCGCTGCAACAGCTCACCGTGAGCTGTTGGAGGAGACAGGATTCACGGCACAGTCCATGACCATCCTCACCGACCTGTGGACCGCAGTCGGGTTCTCAGACGAGCGCATTGCGATCTTCCTAGCGGAAGACCTGTCGGAGGCAACCAGAGCGCCCGCGGGTGCCGAGGAGGAACTCGCCAGGATCATCCGAATGCCCTTCACCACCGCACTCGCCATGGTCAAGGATGGCGAGATCACCGACGCGAAGTCAGTGGCTGGGCTCCTCCTCGCAGCGGCCCACCATGGACCTTCCTGAGCACGGACACGACTTCCTCGCTTCGGTTCGCGCCGAACGCGGTCTCTCGCGGAACACCGTCGTTGCCTACCGCAGGGACTTGATGCAATACCAGGCGACCATCGAGTCTTGTGGCGGTGGAGGAGAGAACACGGTCCGAACACACCTGGAGGACCTTCGTTCGAAGGGGCTGAAGCCGGCCACGATCGCGAGGAAGTTCGCCTCGATGCGTGCCTACCACCGATTCCTGCTCTCCGAGGGCCTCACGCAGGAGGATCCCACGGCCGCGGTCGCCCCTCCCCGGCGGCCATCCAGCCTGCCGAAGGCGCTGTCCGTCGATGACATCGTGGCTGTGATCGAATCTCCCGACATCAGCACGCCCATGGGACGGCGTGATCGAGCCATTCTCGAGTTCCTCTACGCCACGGGTTGCAGGGTCACCGAACTCGTCACCACCGATCTCCACGACCTCGACCCGGAAACGCGGACGGTCCTCCTCACAGGCAAGGGAAGCAAGCAGCGCATCGTCCCCATCGGGAGATTCGCGTTCGACGCAGTGACCGAATGGCTCGAGGATCGACTCACGGTGCGCACGCCCGGCCGCGATCCCGGCGCCTTGTTCCTTTCGGCCAGGGGCAAGCGAATGACGAGGCAGGGCGTGTGGCGCATCGTCAAGGAGCACGGCACGCGGTCCGGTATCGATGCGTCTGCCCTGTCCCCCCACGTGTTCCGGCACTCGGCTGCGACGCACATGGTGGAGGGTGGAGCCGATCTCCGCACAGTGCAGGAGTTGCTCGGACATGCAAGCCTCTCGACGACCCAGATCTATACGAAGGTGAGCCCCGAGCACCTCATGGAGACGATCGCCGCCAGTCATCCACGCGGCCGATAGGTCCCGAGAACAGCCCCCGCGCCGCTATCGTTGGTGCAACGGGCCACCTCCTTGACGCTGTGTGGCTCCACGATGTGGAGGTTTCGATGACCACGATTGACCGCGCAAAAGCAGCAGAGACGCTTGCTGGCGAGCGCGAACGTCTGGTGCACCAGCTCTCTGAACTCGGGGCTGACGAGTCGGGAGACCTCACCGGTGCGATCGACTTCGGTGACGCGTTTGCAGACGCTGGCGCGGCAACCGCTGAACGAACCGAGACCATGGGCATCATCGAGAACCTCAAGAACCAACTCGACGACGTGAACGCAGCGATTGCGAAACTCGAGAGCGGGACGTACGGCATCTGCAACACCTGTGGCGAGGAGATCTCGGCAGATAGGCTCGAGTTCCGACCGATGTCCGTGTTGTGCGTCGACTGCAAATCCAAGGCCTGAAGCCTCGGTGACCCACCTGGTTCGACGGTTCGTCGGATTTCTCTCGGCCAGGCCCCTCTCGCCAGCCGAGCAGGCAGCGGTGATCGCAGTACTGCAACCCGATCTCAGCCTCCTCTTCTTCGCCCAGCCCCACCAGGATCAGCGACACGCCGTCGAGGTCGCATCGCGCGTTGCGCCTCATCTCGCCGAGGCCGCCCTCACCCACGACGTCGGCAAGACCGCATCGCGGCTCGGTGCCGTACAGCGTGCATGTGCGACGATCTGGGGGTGGGCACGCCTGCCAGCGAAAGGGCGGTGGCGGCTCTATCTCGACCACGGCAACATCGGGGCATCGATGCTCAAGGAAGCTCATGCCTCGGATCTCGCGATTGCATTCGCAGCTCACCATCCAGGACCGACCCCACCGGGCATCGATGCTCGTGCGTGGCAGGAGCTGTCGGCTGCGGATGACGCGTGACAATGAACCACGTCACTGCCCCTCATCCAATACCATGACCCCTCCATGACATTCGAAGTTCGAACGCGCGTCTTCGAGGGGCCCCTCGATCTCCTCCTGCAGTTGATCACGTCACACCAGCTCCAGATCGAAGATCTGAGCCTCGTCGAGGTCGTCAACGAATATCTCGCATTTCTCGACGACATGCACAACCTCGATCTCGATGTCACAAGCGAATTCCTCCTCATCGCAGCAACTCTGATCCAGCTGAAAGCCCACCACCTGCTCCCGGATGATGTTGATTTCGATCTCGATGAGGAACTCGCCCTGGCCGAAGAGCGCGATCGGCTGCTCTCCCGGCTGCTTGCCTGCCTGACCTTCAAGGATGTCGCGGCAGTGCTCGACCATCGCATGGAGGCGGCTTCTCGGCACCTCGGTCGGTCGGTGGGACTGCCAACCGACATCGTTCCGATACCGCCCGAAGTGGTCATCCCCGTCGATCTCCCCGCGTTCGCAGCCATTGCCGAACGTACCTTCGCCACGCCCTACGGCGATCCTGACCTCGACCATCTCGACCTCGATCTTCCCTCGGTCCAGGACGCCATGGTCGACCTCCAGGGTCGGATGGCATCGGTCGCAACGGCCGAGTTCGAGGACGTCGTCGCACACTGCACCAGGGAAGTGGAGGTCGTCGCCTACTTCCTTGCTCTGCTCGAGCTCGCACGGTGGGGGATTGTCAGTGTTTCCCAGGAGATCCCCGAAGGTGCTATCGCCATCACGTACGACGAGGCTGCCGCGGATCGACGATTCGGTGAACTCGTGATAGGAGATGATCAGCCATGACCGAGCTCGAGCGCAACCTCGAGGCCATCCTCTTCGTCTGCGACGCCCCCGTGTCGACGGCCGAGCTCGCCGAGGTCACGGAGGCCTCGGCGGAATCTGTAGAAGCCGCACTTGAGGAGATCGCTTCACACCTCGACGACGGGCACGGGATCGAACTCCAGCGGGTCGCTGGTGGCTGGCGTCTCTATACACGTGCCGAGACGGCGCCGTACCTGGAGCGATACGCAGTGACCGATCGATCGCGTCGCCTCTCCAAGGCTGCCATCGAAACGCTCGCCGTGGTCGCCTACCGGCAACCGGTGTCACGGGGCCAGGTCGGCGAGATTCGCGGTGTCGACTCGGAGCAAGCATTGCGCACCCTCGAGCGACGCGACCTTGTTCGGGAGATCGGCAGGGCGCCAGGGCCCGGGCAGGCGGTCCTCTATGGAACCACCGATCTCTTCCTCGAGAAGATGGGGATCGACACGGTTTCCGAGCTTCCACCACTCGCTGACCATGTCCCGCCAGCTGGCATCATGGAGACGCTCGAAATGCCGATGCGCCCGGAGCCATCATCGAACGACTCAACAAGCTGATTGCCCGCACGGGATACGCATCCCGCAGGAAGTCCGACGTTCTCCTATCGCAGGGTCGGGTCACAGTCGACGGAGTGACCGCTGGCGTCGGAGATCGCATCGATCCGGATGTTGCCGTGGTCATGATCGACGGTGTCCGACTCCAGCTCGATCCAACACTCGTCACCTGGCTCGTCTACAAGCCGGTCGGTGTCGTGACGACCATGGATGACCCCCAGGGGCGGCCCACCGTGAAAGGACTCGTGCCACAGGAGCCACCAACCAATCCTGTCGGCAGGCTGGATCTGCACTCGGAGGGATTGATGCTGATGACGAACGATGGCGATCTCGCCCTCGTCGTCACGCACCCGCGATATCAGGTCCCCAAGACCTATCACGTATTGGTGCCGAGGAACGTGGGAGACGCGGATGTTCGGCAGCTCGCCCTCGGCGTCGATCTCGACGATGGTCCAGCGAGGGCACAATCGGTGAGGATCGTTAGCGGAGTCATGGATCGTACGATCGTCGAACTCACACTCACCGAAGGCAGGAAACGCGAGATTCGGCGCATGTTCTCAAAGATCGACATCCCCATCGAGCGCCTGGTTCGGACGGCGATCGGACCGATCGTGGACCGAACGCTTTCACCGGGGAGCCATCGTGCCCTCGACCCTTCGGAGATCCGAAGTCTCTACCGCTATGCGAGAAACGAGGACATCCATGCCTGATGTGGTCCTCTCGGGCCCCGGCGGGTCGTTCTCCTCGACCATGACGGTTCCCGGCGACAAGTCGCTGTCCCACAGGGCCCTCATCTTTGCCGCCATCGCTGAAGG